>JACRPT010000034.1 GCA_016223045.1 Candidatus Eiseniibacteriota bacterium | reverse complement strand
GCTCACTCGAAGTGCCCTCCATGGCGTTGGGAAGGTGACTCTCGAACACCTCCTTCTTAGCCGCTCTGGGCGGGCATTTCGAGTTGTTTCTTGGCGCTGATCAACTTCTCAGATGAAACCGCGCTTGTTCAGGGACTAGGCCGCGGTAGTCGCCCCACACGATCAGCCCGCCGCCGCCGCCGTCGCCGACGACCTGGGGCTCGGCCTGGGTCGACGCCGCCGTGCAGATCGCGGTTCCGTTGGAGCCCCAGAGCAGCCCACCGCCGGGGTAGATCCTCTGGACGTAGATGTCCGGGGCGGTCGCCACGTTGCGGTAGTCCACCCAGGTCACGAGCGCTCCCCCGGACAGGTCGGATGCGATCGACGGCGTGTTCTGGTCGGCGGCGGCCGTGCAGACCTGCAGGCCGCCGCTGGTCCACAGTGCGGTGCCCGCCGAGTTGAGCTCCTGCGCGTACACCCGCATGGCGCCGGAGCGATAGTCCACCCATGCCAGGAACGCGCCGCCCCATTCGTCGGCAGCGATGGTGAGACGGAACTGTTCATTGGCCGCAGTGCATACGGCAACGCCGTTGGCAGTCCAGAGCGGCACGCCGGCGGCGCTCACGCGCTGCGCGTAGATGTCGGTGGAGGTGCCGCTTCTCGTGTCCTGCCAGGCCACGATCATGCCACCCGCGCCGTCCGAAACGGCAAGGCACGAGGACTGGTCATAGGTGGTCGCGCTGACGGCGAGGTTTCCCGTGTACGGGTTGTGGGACCAGGTGGCGAGCGCCGATTGCGGGACCAGCCAGAGCAGGGCGACAGGCAGGACCAGCTGACGGATTGACCTCACGGGGGCCTCCTGAGTGGGCTGGGGCAAGTGCCACACGGCGAGTAGGGTCTATGAAGCGCAATGTCGACGACCATAAGGATACGCACAACATCGCATCCCGTCACCGGGCATCTTTCCGGATCGCCCCGGCGGACAGGCCCCACAGGCGTCGCCGCTCCTCCGCCCGGCACCACCGCCACGCCCGCGGCCCGCGACCCGATTCCTGCCCTCGGGGGCGCATTGCCAGCCTGGCGGCATCATGGCTGCCGACGCCATCGAGGACCGCACGCAATGAGGCCCTTCCGAATCCCGTCACCTCGAAGAGGTCCTGAACCGGTGGTCGGGGATGACGCTCGCGGCCCTGTTGGCGCTGGCGCTGTGGCGGCGTTTCGTTCCCGACGACGCGTTCATCTCCTTCAACTCCGGGCCGCGCTCGACCCGAACAACGACCTCTTCCTGAGCCTCCTCGGTTTCACCTTCGGCGTTAGCCTGTGCGAGGAGGTCTGCAAGGCGCCGCCGCTTGCTTGGGGCGTCGATTCCGGGACCCGCGCCACTCCCGAACAGCCGAGCGCCCGACTGGAAATCCCACGCACTTCTACCACTGGGGCGCTCGAGAGACCCCATTCGTGTCCGCGCAGAGCGTTTCCGGGGCTCCCGGGGCCATTTCCGTCCCCGCGGACCGGAGTGCAATAATGCCCCGATTCCCGCGGCGCCGTGACGCCCCGATCGAGCGCCGGGCAGCGCGACGCCGCCCGGGTGAGACCCCAGTCGCACCGGAGCACGCGCATGGCCGACCTTTCCATCTCCTTCGCCGGCATCAAGTCCCCGAACCCCTTCTGGCTGGCCAGCGCGCCCCCGACCAACAGCGGCGCCCAGGTGATGCGCGCCTTCGAGCTGGGCTGGGGCGGCGCAGTGTGGAAGACGCTCGGGAACCCGATCGTGGACACCTCGAGCCGCTTCGGCTCGCTCGACGTGGGCGGGCAGCGCATGGTGGGCTTCAACAACATCGAGCTGATCACCGACCGGCCGCTCGAGGTCAACCTGCGCGAGATCGCCGAGGTCAAGCGGCGCTTCCCCGACCGCGCCGTCGTCGTCTCGCTGATGGTCGAGTCGAAGGAGGACTGGCGCGACATCATCAAGGCCACGGTGGACACCGGCTGCGACGGTCTCGAGCTCAACTTCGGCTGCCCGCACGGCATGTGCGAGCGCGGCATGGGCTCGGCGGTGGGGCAGGAGCCCGAGGTCCTGAAGGTGGTGGCCGGCTGGGCGGTGGAGTACTCGCCGATCCCGGTGCTGATCAAGCTCACGCCCAACGTGGGCGACATCCTCGAGCCCGGCGTGGCCGCGGTGGCGGCGGGCGTCCACGGCCTCTCGCTCATCAACACCATCAAGAGCCTGATCGGCGTGGACCTGGACCGCATGGTGCCCTACCCGGTGGTGGGAGGCCGCTCGACCAACGGCGGCTACTGCGGGCCGGCGGTCAAGCCGATCGCGCTCCACATGGTGGCGGCGCTGGCGCGCGACCCGCGCATCACCGTGCCGATCTCCGGCATCGGCGGCATCGCCACCTGGCGCGACGCGGCCGAGTTCATCGCGCTCGGCGCCACCAGCGTGCAGGTGTGCACCGCGGTGATGCACTACGGCTTCCGCATCGTCGAGGACATGATCGAGGGACTCTCGAACTTCCTCGACGCGAAGGGCATGAAGTCGGTGAGCGAGCTGCGCGGGAAGGCGCTGCCGGCGTTCACCGAATGGGGCGACCTCGACCTCAACTACAAGGTAGTGGCCGAGGTCGACCCCGAGACGTGCATCGGCTGCGACCTGTGCTACGTGGCCTGCCGCGACAGCGCGGTGAGCTGCATCCACGTTGGCGACGAGCCGCTCGCTGAGGGGCACCGCGCGCCCACGCGCGAGCGCGCGATCGCGGCGGCGCGCCGCGACGGCCGCACCGCCCACGTGGTGTGGGTGGACGAGAGCGAGTGCATCGGCTGCAACCTGTGCTCCGCGGTGTGCCCGGTGCCGGGCTGCATCACCATGAAGGACGTCACCGGCGCGCCGTTCGAGTCGTGGAACGACCGCATCGCGAAGGGGACCGCGAAGGTCCCGGGCGGGCTCGAAGACTGGCGGGCGGCGCGTTCGGGGAAGCGGTAGGAGCCACGGTGCTCGAACGGACCGTCGCGCGGGCGCGAACCGTGGTGGCCGGGGCGGAGGAGGAACGATGAGGATCCTCGTCCTCGGCGGCGGCGCGCAGGGGCGCGTCATCGCCACCGACCTGGCGCGCTCGCTGTCCGGCGATCGCGTCACCGTGGCCGACGTGAAGGATCCGGAGCTCCCCGCGCTGCCGAACCTCGCGTGGCTCGAGGCCGACTGCTCGGCCGCCACGGCGACCGCGCGCCTGATGCGCGACCATGACTTCGCGGTGGGGGCGCTCCCCGCGCGCCTTGGCTACGGCGCGATGCGCGCGGCGATCGAGGCGGGCCGCGACCTGGTGGACGTCTCGTTCTGCGCCGAGGACGCGCTCGCGCTCGAGGCGGACGCGCGCGCCGCGCGCGTGGCGATTCTGCCCGACTGCGGGCTGGCGCCCGGGCTCTCGAACCTTACCGTGGGCGAGATGCTCTCGCGCCACGGCACGCCCGACGAGATCATGATCATGGTGGGCGGCGTGTCGCAGGATCGCGCGCGCCCGTACGGCTACGTGGTGACATGGTCGGTGGACGACCTGCTCGAGGAGTACACGCGCCCGGCGCGCATCGTGAGTGGCGGGCGCCGGGTCGCGGTGCCGGTGTTCAGCGGCTACGAGCGCGTGCCGGTGGACGGCGTGGGGGAGATGGAGGCGTTCTACAGCGATGGCCTGCGCACCCTGCTCGACACCGTGCCGGGCGTGCGCGAGATGGGGGAGAAGACGCTGCGCTGGCCCGGGCACGCCGCGGCGGTGCAGCCGCTGGTGGCCGCCGGCCGGCTGGTCGAGGAGTTGCGCGCGCGCTGCACCGAGCCCGAGCCCTCGGACCTGGCGGTGTTGCGGATCGTGCTGCGCTGGGGCGGCCGCGAGCGCCTGGTCACGCTGGTGGAGCGCGCCGACCCCATCTTGCGCCTCTCCGCCATGGCGCGCACCACCGCCTGCACCTGCTCGGTGGTGGCGCAGCTGGTGGCCTCAGGCGCCGCGATCGAGCGTGGCGTCCAGCCGCTGGAGCGCGTGGGGCGCGACCTGGGCGCGGCGGCGTTCATCCACGAGCGCCTCGCCGGGCGCGGGGTGCGGCTCGTCGAGCGCGAGGTCGTGGCATGAGCGGCCGGGAGAACGCCATCCCGGATGCCGGGCCCGGGCTCACCGCGCTCCAGATCCGGCACGGCCACCCGGACTTCCTCGACCTGCCCTGGCACCTGCCGCTGATCGGATGGCCCTCGGCCACCACGCGTATCGTCAAGATGCAGCGCGGCCTTTCGCGCCACGAGGTGGTGTTCTGCGGCTACGGCGGGGCGGTCTACGCGTTCAAGGAGCTGCCGCCCGGGGTGGCCGAGCGCGAGTACGAGCTGCTGCGCGCGCTCGAGGAGCGCCAGCTCCCCGCGGTGCTGCCGGTCGGCCACGCGCGCGCGCGCACCCTGGAGGAGGGCCCGACCAGCGTGCTGGTGACGCGCTACCTGGACGGCTCGCTGCCCTACCGCACGCTGTTCATGCAGCCCGGGCTCGAGCGCTACCGCCAGCGGCTGCTCGACGCCGTGGCGAGCCTGCTGGTGCGGCTCCACCTCGCCGGGTTCTACTGGGGCGACTGCTCGCTCTCGAACACGCTGTTCCGCCGCGACGCCGGCGCGCTCCACGCGTGGCTGGTGGACGCCGAGACCTCCGAGATCCGCGAGTCGCTCTCCGACGGCCAGCGCCGCCAGGACCTCTACATCCTGGAGGAGAACGTGGCCGGCGAGCTCGCCGACCTGGCGGCGACGGGCGAGGCGGCGCCGCTGCCCGACACCCGCGACACCGGCGAGGCGATCCGCCTGCGCTACGAGCGGCTGTGGAGCGAGATCACGCGCGAGGAGGTCATCGCGCCGGCCGAGAGCTACCGCATCCACGAGCGCATCCGCGCCATGAACGAGCTGGGCTTCACGGTGAGTGAGATCGAGCTGGTGGCGACCGGCGTCGGCAATCAGCTCCGCATGCGCACCATCGTCACCGACCGCGACTACCACCGGCACATGCTCCACGGCCTCACCGGCATCGTCGCCGGGGACCGGCAGGCGGCGCTCATGCTGAACGAGATCCGCGAGATGCAGGCGACGCTGTCGCGCGAGCTGAACCGCAGCGTGGCGATGAGCGTGGCGGCCACGCGCTGGCTCGATGAACGCTTCCATCCCACGATGCAGCGCCTCGCGCCGCTGGTGGCGGGCGCGGCGGACGTCTCGGAGCTGTACTGCCAGGTGCTCGAGCACAAGTGGTACCTGTCGGAGCGCGCCCGTCACGACGTCGGGCTGGATCACGCCATCGAGGATTACCTGCGGGAGTTCGAGGGCGGGGCGTGAGGGGCCGCAGGTCCCGCCGGCGTCCGCGGGGGCGCGACCTCCCTGCGCTCGTCGTGGCGGCCGTCGGCCTCGGCTGCATGGAGGACGGGCGCGCCCGTGCGCGGTCCGCCGTTGTCAGGCGCGGTCCGCGGTCGTAGCCTGAGCACCTCGTTCACGTTCCTTTCCTCCCCGGCACTGGAGGTGCGCGTGGCCGCCACGATGCCCGCCGCAGCGCTCGAGCACTCGCCGCTCTCGAACCCCGACATCGCGCCCATCCCGCTGGAGCGCCGGACCTGGAACTGGTGGCACTACTGCGCCCTGTGGATCGGGATGTCGGTGTGCATCACGACCTACACGCTGGCCTCCGGCCTCATCGACTCGGGCATGTCGTGGCGGCAGGCGATGCTCACCATCTTCCTCGGCAACTGCATCGTGCTGCTGCCGATGCTGCTGAACGCGCACGCGGGCACGCGCTACGGCATCCCGTTCCCGGTGTTCGCGCGCGCCGCGTTCGGCGTGTTGGGATCGAACGCGCCGGCGCTGCTGCGCGCGCTGGTGGCGTGCGGCTGGTTCGGGATCCAGACCTGGATCGGCGGCCACGCGATCTTCGAGCTCGCCAGGCACGTGTGGCCCGGCGTCGCGACGCTGCCGGACGTGGTGCCGCGGTTCGTCGGTGTCTCGACCGGCGAGCTCCTGTCGTTCCTGCTGTTCTGGGCGATGAACGTGTGGTTCATCGTGAAGGGCACCGAGTCCATCAAGTGGCTCGAATCGCTCGCGGCGCCGTTCCTGATCGTGGTGGGGCTGGCCCTGCTCGGCTGGGCCTACGTGCGCGCCGGTGGGTTCGGGCCGATCCTGTCGCAGCCGTCGCGGTTCGGGAGCCAGGCCGAGTTCCTCGCGGTGTTCTTCCCGTCGCTCACGGCGATGGTGGGCTACTGGGCCACGCTGTCGCTCAACATCCCCGACTTCACGCGCTACGCGCGCTCGCAGAAGGACCAGGTGATGGGGCAGGCGCTCGGACTGCCCACCACGATGACGCTCTACGCCTTCATCGGGGTGGCCGTGACCTCGGCCACGGTGCTCATCTTCCCGGGCGGAAACGTGGTGTGGGATCCGGTCGAGCTGCTCGGGCGCATCGGCGGCCCGCTCACCGTGATGCTCTCGATGCTCGCGCTCGTCGTCGCCACCATCACCACCAACCTGGCGGCGAACGTGGTCTCGCCGGCCAACGACTTCAGCAACGTGGCGCCGCGGCTGATCTCGTTCCGCACCGGCGGGCTCATCACGGCGGTGATCGGCGTCATGATGATGCCGTGGAAGCTGCTGGCCTCCTCGAAGGGCTACATCTTCACCTGGCTGGTGGGCTACTCGGCGCTGCTCGGCCCGATCGGCGGGGTGATGATCGCCGACTACTTCCTGCTGCGCCGCCGCCGGCTGACGGTGGACGACCTCTACCGGCGCGGCGGCCGCTACGAGTACGCCCGCGGCGTGAACCCGGCGGCCGTGCTGGCGCTCGCCATCGGCATCGCGCCGAACGTGCCCGGCTTCCTCGCTCAGGCCTTCCCGGCGGCATTCCCGCAGGTGGGTCCGTTCTGGCGCGGGATCTACTCCTACGCCTGGTTCGTGGGCTTCGGCCTGGCCGGCGTGAGCTACCTGGTGCTCATGCGGGGTCGGGTGGACGAGGCCCGGTAGGCCCGTCGCCCGGGGCCGCTCCCCGGGCCCCTGACGCGAAGCCGCCCGCCGCCTCTCGGGGCGCTCACGGGGCCCCCGGGCTGTCGTCCCGAGCCCCGGCCGCTGGACCCCGCCGCATCCCCGTCATGAAGATCGTGCTGTTGACGAACTAGCTGGAATCCGATAACTTCCGTGCGCAATCTAACGTCTACGTAAGGGTGAGGGATGAGCCACCACGCTTCCACGGGCAGCCAGCTTCTCCGCATCGGGGACATCGCGCGGGCGACGGGCAAGACCGTCCGGGCGATCCACCTCTATGAGGAGCTGGGGCTGCTCAAACCCGCGTCCCGATCGAGCGGCGGCTTCCGCCTCTATGAGCCGAGCGCGGTCGAGCGCGTGCGCTGGATCGATCTGCTCCACGGCCTGGGCTTCTCGCTGCAGGAGATGCGCGAGGTGCTCAAGGCGTGGTGGGGTGCTGGGCTCGGCCCGGAGGCGATGGACCAGCTCCGCACCCTGTTCAAGCGCAAGCTGGAAGACACGCGCGAGGCGGTCCGCCGCCACCGGCAGTTCGAGGTCGAGCTGCAGGAGGGGCTGGCCTACCTGGAGACGTGCCGCGGCTGCGCGACGCCGCAGGCACCGCCCCGGGGTTGCGTGACCTGCACCCAGGACCACGGCATGGAGCAGGAGCCGGCGCTGCTGGCCGGGCTCAAGTCCCTGCCGGGGCCGGCACGCCGGCCGGCGCGGAGCGGTTTCGTGCCGGTGGAGGACGTCGAGTGACGCCCGGAGCGGGCGTCGAGACCAACAACAACGAGGACACCGAGCGACTGCCTATGGATCTCCCGATCATCAACCTGAACGCGAAGAAGACGACCGGAATCTCGCTGACGGCCGTCGCGGCCGAGAAGGTCAGGGAGCTGCTGGCCCAGCGCGGCACACCCGACATCGCCCTGCGCATCGGCGTGCGCGGGGGCGGCTGCTCGGGCAACTCGTACTTCATGGAGTTCTGCGAGCAGGAAGGCCAGGACGACGGGGGCTACGTGAGCCACGACGTCCGGCTGGTGGTGGACTCCAAGAGCATGATGCTGCTCGCGGGCACGGAGATCGACTTCGTCAGCGGGCTGATGGGATCGGGGTTCAAGTGCAACGACCCGAACGTGCGCCACAATTGCTCCTGCGGCGAGAGTTTCTCGGTCTGATGTCCCACACGGCCGCGGCGACGCCGGCGGCCGCGAACCCCGCGGCCCGGCCGCGTGATGGAAGAGGGAAGAGCCCGACATGAGCCAGACGCCCGAACTCGTCGTCAAGGACCTCCGCGTCGCGGTGGAGGGCAAGGAGATCCTCAAGGGCCTGAACCTCGAGGTGAAGAAGGGTGAGATCCACGCCCTGATGGGCCCGAACGGCTCGGGCAAGAGCACGTTCGCGAACACGCTCATGGGCCACCCGCGCTATCAGGTGACGTCGGGCGAGATCCTGTTCAAGGGCGAGAGCATCCTCGAGCTGGAGGCCGACGAGCGCTCGCGCGCCGGCCTGTTCATGGCGTTCCAGTACCCGGTGGCGATCCCGGGCGTGACGGTGGCCAACTTCCTGCGCTCGGCCTTGAACGCGCGTCTGGCGCCGCCCGACGCCAACGGCGCTGGCGCGATGCCGCAGAAGAGGGGGATCGCGCCCAAGGAGTTCCGCGCGATGCTGCGCGAGAAGATGGCGCTGCTCCGGATGGACGAGTCGTTCGCCACCCGCTACCTGAACGACGGGTTCTCGGGCGGCGAGAAGAAGCGCGCCGAGATCCTCCAGATGGCGATCCTCAAGCCGGAGATCGCGATCATGGACGAGACCGACTCGGGGCTCGACATCGACGCGCTGCGCATCGTCTCCGAGGGCGTCAATGCGCTGGCCGGACCGGAGCTGGGGGTGCTGGTCATCACCCACTACCAGCGCATCCTCAACTACATCAAGCCCCACTTCGTCCACGTCATGGTGGACGGCCGGATCTCGGTCTCGGGCGGCCCGGAGCTGGCGCTCGAGCTGGAGACCCGCGGCTACGACTGGGTGCGCGACGTCCGCGAGGCGGAGGCCCTGTGAGATACCGTCACGTCCGTCAAGGGCTTTTTTCATGCGGGCACCTCTGCGGCTGCGAGCATCGGCACGAAGGGCTTGCGGTGCTTGGCGACGCTGTAGACCGCGAGCAGCAGCT
>JACRPT010000057.1 GCA_016223045.1 Candidatus Eiseniibacteriota bacterium | reverse complement strand
CTGCACCGGCGGGACGCTCTACAACCGCGTCGGCGAGGGCACCAGCCTGTTCTCGGGGCTGTGGTGCGCCGCCGGCACGGGCAGCGGCCGCTGCAGCCTGCCCGCCGGCTACAGCGCGCACCCCAACGGCAAGTGGGACACACCGGCCACCACGGCGATCACGCCCACCACCTGGGGGATCATCAAGTCCCTGTACCGCTAGGAAGGAGGCCGTACCGTGTTTCTTGCTACCGCTTCAACCCGACGAGCCGGAGCGTGGTGCGCTCCCGCGCTCGCCCTGGTCCTCGCGCTCGCCGGAGTTGTCTCGCTCCCTTCGAGCGCGTTCGCCTGGGCGGATCTGGACCAGAACAAGATCGACGACATGATTGACCGGGTGCACACGCAGGGCTGGAACGCCGCGTTCGTGAACCAGGATCCGTCGAAGCGGATGATCATCGGTGTCGAGAACCCGCTCGACATCCTGTTCGCGATCTACGTGGGCTACGACCATCATCCCACGGCCGCGGACCAGACGACCCTGCTCGGCACCGGGGTCACGATGGCGTGGCCTTTCATGAACATCGACTACATCGAGTCCCACGCCACCTACGCCCGGATCCAGCAGATCGTCACGCTCCCCGGCGTGACGCAGGTGGAAGCGATCCCGGTCGAGTACGCGACGAACCACTACGGATCACGGGTCGTGCGTGCGCGCGACTCGCGCGGGCTCGCAAAGGCAGAGAACTACGTGCTGTTCCCCAGCGTGCGCCAGGAGGTCGGCATCGACGGCACCGGGATCGTGATCGGCATCCTCGACACCGGCGTGAATGACGACGTGGATGCCGTCAACCCGGGCTACCCGGGGCACGAGAGCCTGAAGGGCAAGTTCCTGGGCGGTGGCGAGTTCTGGTGCGGGCAAGCCGCCTGCTCGACCCCGGTGGACGGCAGCTCGAACCCGCAGGATCACGGCGGCGAAGCGTCCAGCTATCACGCGACCCACGTGGCCGGCACGGCCATGGGAACGGGCGGTCCCGGCGGCTTCTTCGCCGGCGTCGCTCCCGGCGCACGCCTAGTGGACTGCAAGGTGCTCTCGGACGCGGGGGTGAGCGTGGGCGGCGCCAACCGCGGGCTCGACTGGTGCATCGGCAACCGGAATCGCCTCTGGGCGGGCCTTGAGCCGGGAAGCATCTGGCAGGGCATCGACGTGGTGAGCATGTCTCTCGGCTCGACCGAGTGCAAGACTGGCAGCGGCACCAGCACCGGAGCCGGCTCCACGCTGATCAACACGGCCGTTGACGCCGGCATGGTGCTCTGCATCGCCACAGGCAACGACGCGGCGACGGAGTGCATCTCCTCGCCGGCCGCGGCGGACAAGTCCATCGCCGTCGGGGCGAGCGAGCATGCAAGAACTCTGGACCGCTCCGACGACAAGGTGACGAGCTTTTCCAACGAAGGACCGCGCGACGACGACGGCGACGCCGATCACTGGGACGAGATGAAGCCCAGCGTGGTGGCCCCGGGTGCCGGCATCATCTCCGCATTCGGAGATCCCACGACGGACGGCACCGCCTACCAGCAGCTCTCCGGAACCAGCATGGCGACTCCGCACGTCTCGGGCTGCGCCGCCCTCGTGTTGCAGGCGAACCCGAGCCTGACGCCGCTCCAGGTCCGCACGATTCTTCAGAACACCGCGGAGCACAACGTGCCCACGGTCAAGGCCACCGGCGACCGCGGACAGGACCCGTACGGGCTCGATGCGAACTACGACCCGAGCTGCGGCTGGGGCCTCGTGGATGTCTACGCCGCGGTGAAGGAGGCCTTGAACAGCACCAGCGGCGTGCAGGTGGTGCAGATTCGCGCCGTCGCTCGCCCCCAGGACGGCCGCATTGACGTGAAGTGGATCACTCAGCGCGAGTACCCGTTCCTGGGCTTCAATCTGTACCGGGCGCCCGACGCGGGCGGCGCCCCCGGCACGTTCGCCCAGCTCAACACGCTCCTCATCGCCCCCAGCCCTGCCGGTGATCCCAACATCCAGGGCGACGACAACCGCACGCCCTACCTGTATGCGGACAGCGACCCGGCGCTTCAGTTGGGCCGGACGTACTGGTACCAGGTCGAGTGGCTGGACCTGCTGGGAGGTTCGCACCTCGAGCCTCCCGTGCCGGCGGATTACGGACAACTGGCGCGCATCGCGACCGCCTTCTACAGCATCGTCCACAACGCGGTGGACAACGACTTGATGGTGCGCGTGGGCGCTGATCGGGGCTACACGCCGGGCAACCTCGGGGGCGCGGACTTCGAAGTTCTGGGCCCGGGCGAGAGCAAGCAGGATAGCTCCCGGGTCCTGCTGCCGACCCCGCCCAACACCGGGACGTCGACGACCGGCACGATCGAGCACTTCTGGTCGGTCGGCTTCAATGCCGGAGATGGGGCCGAGCCGTACCTGCCGCCCAGCATGTCGAACCCGTGGTTCCTGTACGTGCTGGACGGAGGCTACGTGAACCGCACCGGGCGCGTCTCGTCCTTCTCGCTGTTCGTGAACGACTCGCCGGGCAGCCCCTCCGGGGTGACGTACGTCACCGACCACCAGCCGATGCCGCAGCCCACGGTGGAAGGTGGTGTAGTGCCGGTGACCCTGTGGATTCCCGAGGCGGGCGCGACCGCGACGGTGGTGGCGTCTCTCCGGGCGGACCCGGATCCCGCCGGCTGTCGGCTCACGCTGCTCCTGCTCCGCGATGAGGGCGGGCTCAGCGCGTCGGTCTTCCGTTCGGTCTCGGATGACTTCGAGACCCGGGAGGACCTCACGCCGGAGCCCCTCGCCTTCGCCGGCCCGCGCTTCGAGTACCTCGACGCGGCGGTCGAGCCGGGGCGCACTTACTACTACTGGATCCAGCTGCACGAGCCCGACGGCAGCTCGGTCTGGAGCGGCCCGGTCGCGGCCTCGCTCACGGGCAAGCCGACTCTGACGTTCGCGTTGACCGCCGGTCCGAACCCGGTGTCGAGCCGGGCGCTGTTCGAGTACGCGATCGGCTCGGATGTCGCAGCGCGCGGCCCGGTCGCGGTGTCGCTCACGCTCCACGACCTACAGGGCCGCCTGGTGCGCACGCTCCGTGAGGGGAACGAAGGCGTGGGTCAGTACCGGGTGGAGTGGAACACCACGGACGAGGGTGGCCGGCCGGTCGGGGCAGGCGTCTACTACATGCGCTTCCGAGCCGGCGAGGTCCAGCAGAGCAGGAAGATCTCGGTCGTGAGATGACTCGTCGGGGAACGACTGCGGGGGCGGCGTGTGCCGCCCCCGCGGGTCCTGCACCCCTGGTCGCGACCTGAGAGGCCGGCCCGCGTCGGCCCCGGACCCTGCGGCAGCCCATCTCGGGTCGCCCAACTGCAAGCCGGAGTGTGGATCCCCCCTCCCGGTCAAGCCCGGGTCAAGCCGATCCTGCGAACTTCGACGTGGGTGAAACCCGAAGGGGGTACCGGCTTCACAACGCGCGTGTCCTGCCGGCTTGGTCCGCCCGTGGTCCCGGCGACGCGCGGACGACATCGTACGATCTCTCAGAAGGAGGAAAGGCCATGCCAACGTTGCGACCTCTCTGGATCAGCACGCTTCTCGTGGCGGCTGCGGTCGCGACCGCCATCGCCGGGATTCCGTCGAGCGGAACGCTCTCACCCTCGAACCCGACGCTCACCTACCACGCTGGCCCGTTCACCAGCGTCAACCCGTCACCGCAGCTCGGCGACCCCGACTGCTCGCTGTTCCCCAATAGCTGCGACGACTACGCGCTCACGGTCACGGTGGACGCCGCCTATCTCGCAGCGAACCCCGACCACGTGGTCACAATCAAGATCGAGTGGCCGACGCCACAGAACGACTTCGACGTCTACCTCCAGAACCCCGGCAACAACCAGACCATCCAGTCGTCGGCAAGCTCGAGCGACCCGGAGATCGTCGTCTTCACGCCCCAGGTGGGCACCACGGTCTACCGCATCCGGGTGATGGCGTTCTCGACGGTGAACGAGAGCTTCACCGGCACCATCACTCTGGGGCCGCGCCCGACCGGCGGTCTGGGGCAGGGGGAGTACTTCCCGAGCAGCGACGTGTTCACCTGCAACAAGCACCTCGAGGGGCAGTCGGCGGTGTTCGACCACGGCGGCGACGGTGAGCCCGCGGTGCGCTTCGACCCCGACGGCAACGCGTGGGTCACGGGGATCGCGGGTCTCGGCGGCGGGATCGGGTTGTGGAAGATCCCGACGACGGACGTATGCGCCCAGTCGCCGATCTTCCTCGACAACCCGGATGCCGGCGTCGGCGGGGGCGATACCGACATCGAGGTCGCGCCCGAGAAGAATGCGCTCGGCTTCTACAACATCTACACGTCGAGCCTCACGCTCGCGAACATCACCTCGTCCACCTCGGCCGACGGCGGGAACACCTTCGTGCCGGTCGTGATCTCCGACCCGGTGCCCGTGAACGACCGGCAGTGGAACGCGGCTTACGGCGCCATGACGCTGTATCTGTCGTGGCGATCGCTCAACGCCGGCAACCAGCTCTTCTGCGCGCGCTCCGACGACGCCGGGCTGACGTTCGGCGCCCCGATCCCGGTCTACGACGACGTGGTCGGGACGACGCTCGCCACGCAGCTCGGCAACATGGTCGCCGACCAGCGACCCGGCGCCGCGGTGCCTGCGGCAGGCCCCGACGGGCAGGGCAACGTCTACCACGGCTACGTGCTGACGACCCAGGGCAGCACCGGGCACAAGGTCTACGTGGCGGTGTCCCGCGACTTCGGCCTCACCTGGACGTCCACTCTCGTGTTCGCCGGGCCGCCCGGGGCCACGTACGACCACATCTTCAGCTGGGTCGCGGTGGACGGGGCGGGCAACGTCTACACCGTGTGGGCCGACGGCCAGAACGTGTTCTACAGCGGCTCGGCCGATATCAAGACCAGCAACACCCCGACCTGGACGGCGCCGGTCCGGGTCAACAACGGCCCTGCCACCAAGAGCTGCGTGCTCCCGATGATCGACGCGGGCTCGGACGGCCGGATCGTCGTGGCCTGGTACGGCACCACGTCCTCGAGCACGACCGATCCGGGCGCGCTGTGGTACTACTTCCACGCCCGCTGCAACAGCGCACTCGACCCGCTGCCGGTATTCGAGCAGGCGCGCGTGAGCGATCACGTGGTGCACACTGGCGTGGTGTGCGAGGACGGCCTGGGCTGCGCCTGCTGCCGCGACCTCCTCGAGTGTCAGGAACTGGACGTGAACCCGGTGGACGGCTCGTCGCTCGTCAGCTACGGCGGCGCCGGCGGGATCTTCCTCACCAAACAGGTGGCGGGCGCCTCGGCGATCGCAGGCAAGACCATCGCCGACAACAGCGGGCCCTGCCCGACGCTGCTCGACGGGTGCACGACGACCCAGCCGGTGGCCAGCCGCTGCATCGAGCCGGGCATCCAGGTGATCTCCGACCCGACCGGCGACGTGGGGGCCGGCGGCGACGCCCGGCAGGATCTCCAGAACGTCTGGATCGCCGAGCCCTTCCTGGGCGACGGGGTGCGCAGGCTGGTGTTCACCATCAAGGTCGCGGACCTCAGCTCGCTGCCGTTGAACACCCTGTACACGGTGCTCTGGAACAGCCCGGTGGCCGGGGACCCGTACCCGCGCAAGTTCGTGCAGATGAACACCTGCGACCCGACGGTGATGCCGGACTTCGCGTACGGGCACGTGGAAGGCAACATCCAGACCCAGGACGGGTCACTCGCCACCGGCGGGTCGTACGCCCCCGGCGGCACCATCCGCATCGCGATTGACCCGAGCCTGGTCGGCAACCCGCAGCCGGCGCAGGTGCTGAGCACGATCGTCGGGGAGGTGCGCCTGCTGGCCGGAGCGCTGTGCAGCGGCTTGATCACCACGCTCGACAACGCCTCGGCGAGCCAGGGCTACACGGTCGAGGGCAACAGCGACTGCAAGCCGCACACCGTGACCTGCCCCGCGACGCTGATTGACGTGCCCGGTGACCACCAGCTCACGTTCAGCGTGAACAACCCGAGCACGGCGCCGCGCACGTTCAACGTGAGCCTCAGCGACGCCAACGGATGGCTGGTGGGCGGCCCGCTCAACCAACCGCTGGGCCCGGTCAGCCCGAATGCCTCGGCGTCCCTCTCGGTGGTGGCGCGCTTCCCCGAGGGCTGCACCCCGGCCAACGACCTGTTCACGTGGCAGGCGACCGCGCCCGACCTGCCGGGGCCCGGCGACGCAGCGTCGTGCCAGACCGCAGCCATGTGCGATCAGGCGACGGCAACGCTGGTCGCGCGCTTTGAAGCGCGGCCGGTGGAGCAGGGCGTGGAGCTGCTCTGGTCGGCGCACGGCGGCGGTGACGTGATGTCCTGGAACCTCTACCGCGGCGCCGACCCCGCCGGGGCCTTCGCGCGGGTCAACCGCGACCCGATCCCGATGGGCAGCGGCGGCGAGTTCCGCTACGTGGACGCGGGCGCGGACCCGGCACACGCCTCCTACCGTCTGGCCGGCGTCGCCGCCGACGGGTCCGAGCGGGTGCTGGCTGCGGCCTCGTCCCAGGGAACCGGCCGGCCGCAGGCCTTCCGCTTCGCTCTGGCGGGAGCCAACCCGTTCCGCGGCTCGACCGCGCTGACCTACGCGCTGCCCGAGCGAGCGGCCGTGCGGCTCGAGGTCTACAGCGTCACGGGCCAGCGGGTGCGCACCCTGGTGGACCAGGTCGAGGAGGCCGGGACCTACACCGTGCGTGTACCTGGTGCGGATCACCGCCGGCCGGTGGCAGGAAAGCACTCGCGTGGTCGCTTTCCAGTAGCGGCGGTGACCGTGCGGCGGGCGCGACAGCCGGCCGCACGGTCTCGCGATCTCCCGGGGCTGTGATCCCGGGAGTACGACTATTCGCAGTTCGATTCGAACAAGGTGGAGGCCAACATGCCCTCGAACGCAGCCCGCCGACAGTTCCCCGGCACGCTCCTCCTGCTCACCCTGGCCGCATGGGCGCCGGGATTGGCCGCGGGGTCCGCCGCTCAGGGCGTGCCGACCTTCGATCCGACTCGCTACCGGATCCATTCGGTGCTGGGCGCCGGATCCTGCGAGGGGCTGCGGGCGACAGAGACCTCGATCTCTCCGAGGCAGATCGCGCTCGGACCCGAGGGTGAGCTGGCCATGCACAGCTTCGACCCGACCGAGCTGGTGCGAGTCGTGGCGCGGGACGGAGCGATCCGCAGCCTGGCCTGGCACAGAAATACCTATCCCGACAGCGCCTCCCGGTTCGGCTACGCGGCCGAGGTCCCGCGACTGCCGGAGTTGATCTCTGTCGGCGGGATCGCCGTGGACGGCCAGGGGCGGGTGCTGGTCAGCGACCGCTACCAGGGCCGCATCTTCTGGCTTCGTGACGGCCAGGCTCTGCCGCTCTTTGGCACTGGTCCGCCCGATGCGAACTCCGGAGGCGACGGAGGGCTGGCGCGGGACGCGACGTTCGGCGACCCCTACGAGCTGGCCGTCGCCGGCGACGGTGGCCTATTCGTGACCGACCAGCGGACCGACGGCAAGGTCGTGTTTCGGTTCATCAACCTGGGGTGCGCGCCGCGGGTCTTCTACCCCGGCACGGCCTCGGAAATAACCGTTCCACCCGGCGGGATCGCCACCGTCGCGGGCGGTGGGAACAGCACCGACGATGGGATTCCTGCGCTGCAGGCCGACTTCCTGATCCCGAGCCAGGTGACCACGGACGCCCAGGGCAACCTGTTCTTTGGCGAGTGGCTGCCGGGATGGACGACCACCCGCGTGAGGGCGATCAACGTCGGCGGCGCGCCCCGACGTCTCAACGGCGTGGACATGGCGCCCGGCGTGGTTCAGACCCTGGCCGGCGCGTCGGCCGGGGGGCTGCGGCAGGATGGCATTCCGGCGCGCCTCTACGAGCTCGACTGCGGCTTCTCGACGAACGTGGTCGTGGATGGCGACGGCAACTTCTACGTGGCGGAGTTCCGCCGCCACGACATCCTTCGGGTGGATGTCAACGGCACGATCGCCAGGTACGCCGGCACCGGGGCGCGTGCCTACACACCCCCCGGAGGCGCGCGGCTCTCCACCGCCGTGGTCGGCCCCAGGGATCTGGAGATCGGGCCGGACGGCAGTCTCTTCTATGCAGCGTCGGACGAATACGCGGTCCGCCGGATCGATCTCGCCGGCACCGTTCATCAGGTGGCGGGGAACGGCTATTACCGGCGCTGCGGCGACGGCGGCCCGGCCGTGGCCGCTCATGTCCTGTTCGAGCCCCAGGCCCACAACGATGATGCATCCTACGCCAGCCAGGCGGTCGCCGACGTCGCCGGGAACGTCTACGTCGCGGACCTGGGCAACAACGTCATCCGCAGGATCTCGGCCGACGGAACGCTGTCCACGGTGGTCGGGTTCGCGCCGCCCTGCGCCGAGAATCCGGGCAGCCATGGCGGTTGCCGTGGCAGCTTCGCCGGCGATGGCGGTCCCTACGCAGACGCGCGGCTCAACTTCCCCCAGGGGCTCGCTGTGGACCAGGATGGGCTCTACATCGCCGACACGTTCAACCAGGCGTTGCGCTACGCCAACTTCTCCGATCACGATGTGCTGGCGCTGGGCACCCGGGTGGCGCCGGGCTCGATCGAGACCGTCGCCGGCCGATTCGGCCAGCTCGACGACAGCACCGGAGCGTTCTGCCCCGAGGATCCCTATCTGCTGACCGGCCCGCCGCCGGGAACGACGGTGCGGGCGCGTGGCGCCTGCGTCCGTCCCGACGCCATCGCGCTGCTGCCCAACGGCGACATGGCGATGGCCGATTACCTTCGCCGCGCCGTGTGGCGGGTCAGTCGGACCGGCGAGCTGTCGCTGATCGCCGGCCGGAGCGCCGCCAACGGATATGGCGTCGTCGACGATCCGACCTATTCGGGCTGCCCCGGTGACGGTGGCGTCGCCAACCAGTACCCGATGTGCGGCCCCACCTCGCTGGCCACCGACGAGCTGGGCAATCTGTACGTCGGCCAACAGGGCACGGGAAACATCGGTCTGCCAACCGATGCCAGCAATCGCGTGGACTACATCAACCTCGGCGCATCGCCCGTGACGGTGCACGGCGTCACCGTCCCGCCGGGCGAGATCCGGCGCATCGTCGGCGTGCTGGGAGACGGCGGCAGCACTTGCTTCACCAGCACTCCCGACGGCATCGCCGGGCGGGACACACGGATGTGCGGGCTTCACGGGGTCGCGGCGGTGGGCGGACTGCTCTTCTACAGCGACTCCTGGAACGCCCGGGTCCGGGTGGTGGACGGGACCGGCCTCGTGTACACGCTTGCCGGTGCCGGCACGCCGCTCGATCCGGATCCGTTCCCCTGGGCTTTCGCCGGCGCCTACGCCGGCGACGGCGGCCCGGCGCAGGCCTCGCGCCTGCTTCTGCCCGGCAAGCTCTCGATCGCGCCCGACGGCTCCTTGCTGATCTCGGACGACCGCAACTTCCGCGTGCGCCGGATCGTGGATTGTGCCGGCGCGGGCGCCACGGACCCACTGTGCCAGGGCGCAACCTCTCCGCCTCCTCCGCTGCTCCCACCGGTGGATTTCAGCCGCAGCCAACTCGCCTGCGGCACGCCGCCCGTCGCCCGCCTCACCGCCACGCCGCGGTTCGGGAATGCGCCCCTGAACGTCAGCTTCGACGGCCTGGGCTCGAGCGACGGCGATCCCGGTGACGCCGTGGTCGCCTATGCCTTCGACTTCGGAGACGGCACCCCGCCCGAGACGCGGGCGAGCGCGTTGACCTCGCATTCCTATTCCGGGAGCGGGCTCTACCCGGCGAGACTCACCGTGACCGATTCGCGCGGCGTCCCGAGCGCCGAGCCGGACACGGTACTCATCGCGGTGGATCTTCCGACCTCCGCCGCAGTCAGTCTGGCCGGGGTACGGGCTGAGCCGGGCCGGGTCCGCATCGAGTGGTGGAGCAACGACGCGGACGCGTTCGGGTGGGCTGCCTGGAAGCGGGAGCCGGACCGTCCGTGGCGCGCGATCGCACCGCCCCGGCGGGTCAGCCAGCACCTGTTGGTGATGGACGACGCGGCCGTGGCTCCAGGAGGTCGCTACGCCTACCGTTTGGCCGCTCGCAACCAGGACGGCGCCGAGGTCGGCTTGGAGGAGGTCTGGGTGGACGTGCCGGGGGGGTGGAGGCTGGCACTCGAGGGCGCCCGTCCCAACCCGACCAGCTCCCCCCCGGTGGTGAGTCTGACGCTCGCGGACGCGAGTCCGGCGCGGCTCCAGCTCGTGGATGTCGCCGGCCGCGTCGTGATCGCCAGGGAAGTGGGCGCCCTGGGTCCGGGCCATCACCTGGTCACGCTGGGGCCTCAGTCCTTGCGTTCGGGGATCTACTTCGTGCGTCTGACCCAGGGCCAGAGCCGGCTGTCGAGCGGTCCGGTCGTGGTGATCGCCGAATAGCGCGGCTCCTCAACTGGCATCCGGGCTGATGGCGGCGGCGGGCGGGAAGGGTTCGTTCGGCACGAAGGAACTCTCATGCGAACGAGGACGACCCTGCTCCCAGCTCCACCTCCCTACCACGCCCTCTTCGGCCGGAGCGCCCCGCCCGCCGAGCCCCCGCAGGCCTCGCGCCAGGGGACCAGGCCGTGCCGGATGCCACGGGCAAGGCGTAGAAGTATGGCTGGGTCACTCCCTGCCCGGTGAAACCCGTCACCGGAGTCGGCAGGGACAGCCCCCGTATTCCCCCCAGGGGTAGCTGAACTCGCAGTTGGACTGCGTGCTGGGGTCTGTGCGCAGGAACGTGCACTGCGCGTGCAGCATGAACACCATCTCGACGCCGTTCCAGACGCCCGGGGTGGTCTGGGTGATCGCTTCCATGACGTCGCGGTTGACGGCGGCGCCCGCGCTACCCGCGCGTGGTGTCTCGCGTGGCGGGCTGCGCCGGGGCGGCGCCATTCTGGACCGCCGGCCGGGGCGAGGACTCGAGCGTAGGTCTCGGAGCCAGCGCAGCCGCGGGCGTGGTAGGCTCCTGCGCCGATTGCGCGGCTCCTCCTCGGCCGCCACCCGTACAGGCGATCCGCACACGGAGGTCCCATGCCCCTGCCCGGCTCTCTCTGCCCCACTTCCACGTCTGGTGGTCGTGCCAGGCGCGGCGCCACCGCGCGTCGGGGGTTTCCGCTGACCGCCTCTCCGGGTGAGCGCGGGAAGCGCGCGCTCCCGCTGCTGGTGGCGCTGGTCTCGCTCGCGCTGAGCCTGCTGCTCGCCGGCGCCTGTCCGCTCGTGGACCCGGACGAGGGGCGGAACGCGGAGGTCGCGCGCGAGATGGCGGCAGGTGGCGATCTCCTGGTGCCGCACCTCGCCGGCATGCCCTACCTCGACAAGCCGCCGGGGCTGTTCTGGGCCGCGGCGCTCCCGATCCGCGTACTCGGCAACACCCCGCTCGCCGCGCGCGTGCCGTCGGCGATCGCTTCGGCGCTCACGCTGTGGCTGGTCGCGCGGCTGGCGCTGCGGCGGCGCGGCGCGGGCTTCGCGCTCGCCGCCTGCGCCCTGCTCTTCACCGCGCCGCTCTTCGCCGTGCTCTCGGCCTACGTCATCTTCGACATGCCGCTGGCGCTGTGCGTGACCGCGGTGTGGGTGGGGCTCGCCGAAGAGCTGGAGTCGCGCGCGAGCGCGCGACGCCGGCTCCTGATGTTCGCCGCGGTCACCGCGGGCCTGTTCCTCAAAGGCCCGGTGGTCCTGGCGTGGGTGCTGGGCGGGAGCCTGGGCGCGGCGCTGCTGCTCCGCTCGCGCGCGCCGCTCCGCTGGCTGGCGTGGTGGCCGGGCTGGGTGATGGTGCTCGTCCTCGCGGGCGGCTGGTTCGCGCTGGCCGCGCGGCGCTACCCCGAGTACCCGCACTATGCGTTCCTCGAGGAGTCGCTCGAGCGCCTGACCACCGGCGCGTTCAAGCGCCAGCAGCCCGCGTGGTTCGTGCCCGCGGTGCTCGTGGCGGGGGCGCTGCCCTGGTCGCTCGCCACGCCGTGGACCGCGAAACTGTCGCGCACGGCGAAGGCGGGGCTCGGCTTCGTGCTGTTCGCCGCGGTGTTTTTCACGCTCTCGCGCTCGAAGCTCGTCACCTACCTCCTGCCCGCGCTGCCGCCGCTGGCGTGGGCCGCGGCCGAGGCGTGGTCCGACGCGACGCGCGCCCGGCGCGGCGCGTGGGCCCTGATGATCGTGTTCGCGTTGCTGGCGGCGGCGGCCGCGGCCGCGGGCTGGGGCCCGCTCCTGGCGCGGATGCATCCGCGGCCCGATGCGACGACCCTCGCCAGCGCCCGCCTGCTCGCCCAGGGATTCGCCGCGCTCGCGCTCTTCTCGCTGAGTGTGGCGCTCTCCGGCCGGCCGCGCGTCGCGATCCTCAACGCCGCGCTCTTCACGCCGGTGCTGCTCGCGGGCAGCCTGCTCGCGCTGTGGGACCACGCGTTCCGGCACTCGGGCGCGCCGCTCGCGGTCGCCATCGCGACCTTCGGGGGCGGCCCGGTGCGCTACGAATCCTGCTATAGTCCCGGCACCGATTACCTGCGCGGGCGCATCTCGACGATCGTCAGCGCCCGCGGGCGCGAGACCACCAGCAACTACCAGGTCCGCTACCGCGAATCACTGATCGCCCGCGGCGAGTGGACCCCGCTGGCGGCGGCGCCTCCCGGCGACGGCACGGACGTGGTGGTGCGGCCCTCGCGCGACGAGTCGGCGCCGCCGGCCGGGTACGTGGAGTTCTTCCGCGACGAGCGCTTCGTCGCCTTTCGCAGGCTGCGAGCGGGGCCGTAGGCGGTTCCGGCGGGGCGCCGGCACGGACCGTTGCGCCACGTGCACGAGCGGCCCGGGCCGTTCATGGCCCGGGTCCGCCGCGGCCGGGCGAGGGGCGTCGAAGCCGAAGGAGGACCGAGAGCATGTGCGGCATCGCCGGCCTGTGGGCGCCGGGAATGGCCCCGCACGAGCGGCTGTCCCTGGTGGACGGCATGCTCGCGCGCATGCGACACCGCGGTCCCGACGGCGCGGCGGCGTGGGACGGCGACGGCACCGCGATCGGCATCACGCGGCTGGCGATCGTGGCCCCCACCGTGCCGGCGCGCGTGTACTCGAGCGAGAGCGGCCGCATCCACGCCGTGGTGAACGGCGAGATCTACAACTACCAGGCGCTGCTCGCTTCGCTGCGCGCGCGCGGCCACGACGTCGAGCGCGGCCCCGACACCACCGTCGTCCCCCATCTCTACGAGGAGGACGGCGCGGACTTCCCGGTGAGGCTCGACGGCATGTTCGCGGTGGCGCTGTGGGACGCCGAGCGCAGGCGGCTGGTGCTGGTGCGCGACCGCGCCGGCGAGAAGCCGCTCTTCTACACCGTCGCGCCCGGGAGATTCGCGTTCGCCTCCGAGCCCGGCGCGCTGGCCGCGCTGCCGTGGGTGTCGCGCGAGCCCGCGGCGGGCGCGCTCGCCCGCTACCTGGCGCACGGGTTCTTCGCCGGCCGGGACTCGGCGTTCCGCGCCATCCACCAGCTCCCGCCCGCGCACGTGATGGAGGTGGTGGAGGGCGCCGAGCACCGCCGCAGCTACTGGCGTCCGTGGGACGCGCTGTCCTCGCGCTCGATCGCGCCGGTGCGCGCCGGCGACCTGGTCGCGCAGACCCGCACCGAGCTGGAGGAGGCGGTGCGCTCGCGCATCCCCGGCGACGTGCCCTTCGGCGTGTTCCTCTCGGGCGGGGTGGACTCCGGGCTGGTGGCGACGTTCGCCGCGCGCCTCGGCAGGCGCTTCCCCGTCTTCAGCCTCAAGCTCGCCGACCGCGGCTACGACGAGACCGCTTTCGCGCGCGAGGTGGCGCGCGGGATCGGCGCCGAGTACCACGAGGAGACGATGGACGCGGACGCGGGCGCCGAGGCGCTCGAGACCTACGCGCAGGCGATGGACCAGCCGCTCGGCGACCCGAGCCTGCTGCCGACCTGGGCGCTGGCCCGGCTCGCCGCGCGCCACGTGCCGGTCGTGCTCACCGGCGAGGGCGGCGACGAGCTGTTCGCCGGCTACCCCACCTACCTCGGCCATCGCCACGCTGCGCTCGCCGCACACCTGCCCGGTCCAGTCGCCGACGCCTTCCTCGCGCTGGCGCGAAGGCTGAGGCCGAGACACCACCACGTCACCATCGCGCACGTGATCGAGCGCTTCCTCGACGCGCGCCGCCTGGACCCGCTCGAGCGCCACCTCGCCTGGTTCGGCACCGCCGCCGCGGCCGAGGCGCGCGCGCTGCTCGCACCCGAGCTGCGGGCGCGGCTCGCGGACCACGAGGAGCTGGCGCACCTGCACGACTTCGCCGAGCGCCTCGCCAGCGTGCCCGCGGGCGGCACCGCGCAGCGTCCCAAGCTGGTGGCGTGGCAGGTGCTCGACTTCGAGCTCTACCTGGGCGGCGGGCTGCTCTCCAAGGTGGACCGCTGCACCATGGCGCACAGCGTCGAGTCGCGCGCACCGTTCCTGCGCCAGCGGCTGGTGGAGTTCGCGCTCGCGCTGCCCGATTCCGCGAAGCTGCGCGGCGGCGCCGGCAAGTGGGCCTTGAAGCAGGCCGCGAAGGGCCTGCTGCCCGACTCCATCCTCGCGCGGCGGAAGCAGGGATTCTCGCCGCCTTTCTCCGCGTGGGCGCGCGGCCCGCTGCGCGCGCTGGTGAGCGAGCGGCTCTCACCCGGGCGCATCCGGCGCGCCGGAGTGCTCGATCCCGCGACGACCGAGCGCGTGCTCGACGACCACGTCTCGGGCCGCGCCGAGCGCGGGCGCACCCTGTGGGCCCTGCTCAGCCTCCAGATGTGGGCCGAGCGCTGGGTGGCGGCGGCGCACGTGGAACCGGTCGCCCCGGCGCGGGAGAGCAAGCGGGCGGCGCAGCCCGCATTCCAGCGCTGACGCGGGAGCCGGTGTTTCGAGGCCGAAGCGGGAGCGCCGGCGTGACCGGTCTGATCGGACGACGAGGGCGCCACCCCCGCCCTCAGGGAAGCCGGACCAGCTTCAGGCTCCGCACCCCGCGATCGGTCTCGAGGCGCGCCAGGTAGATCCCCGCCGCCACCGGGCTCCCGCCCCGCGTCCGCCCGTTCCAGGTCGCCAGGTGGCGCCCGGCCGCCATCGTCTCCCGGACCAGTTCCGCCGCGGTGCGGCCCGCCAGATCGTGGATGGTCAGGCGCGCCGGACCGCGCGCGGGGATCGAGAAGGCGATCTCCGTGGTCCGCGTGAACGGGTTGGGACCGGCCGCTTCGAGGCGCAGCCCGGCGTCCTCGTCGCGCGGGACGTCGGTGCGGCCGTTCGAGCAGCCGTAGAACAGGTACGCGCGACCGGCATCCACCCAGGCGCCGTCCCGGTAGAGCGCTCCGGTCATCACGTCGCTGAATCCGTCGCCGTTCACGTCGCCGACCCCGCGGGCGGCATTGCCGAGCCCGCCGCCGGCCTGGTCGCCGTCCTGGGTCCAGATCGGCACCGGGTCGAGTCCGGTCGCCGATCCCAGATAGACGACCGCCCGGCCGGCGTCGGCGAGTCCGTTCACATCGTAGTCCGACGCGGTCACGATGACGTCGCCGTAGCCGTCGCCGTTGACGTCGCCCGCGGCGTCCACGTGATAGCCGAAGTACCCGTAGGCCTGGTTCCCCTCGGCCGTCCAGGTGGGCGTGGACGCGAGCCCGCTCGCGGATCCGAGGAAGAGGTACGCCATGCCTTCGTCCTTCTCCGGGTGGTCGTAGCGGAACGCGTTGACGATCAGGTCATCGTAGCCGTCGCCGTTCACGTCTCCGGCCGCGGCCGGGGAATTGCCGAACTCGCCGCCGGCCTGCCCGCCGTCATGGACCCAGTCCGGCGCGGGCGACGGCCCGGTCGGAGATCCGTGGTACACGTACACTCGGCCTTCCCGGCTCAGGCCGTTTCCGCTGAAGCGCCGCGCGCCGACCACGATGTCGTCGTAGCCGTCGCCGTTCACGTCCCCGGCGGTGGTCGCGAAGTAGCCGTAGACGGCGCCCGGCGAATCGCTCTCGCCGGTCCACGCCGGCGTGTCGGCCAGCCCGGAGTCCGAGCCGAGATAGACGAAGGCGGCGCCCTCATCCGCCTCGCCGTGGTCGTAGAGCCACGCGCCCAGGATCACGTCGGCGTAGCCGTCGCCGTTGACGTCGCCCGCCGCCTGCGCGCAGGCCCCGAAGCTCGCGCCGGCCTGATTGCCTTCGGCCATCCAGGCCGGCTCCGCCGAGAGCCCGGTCGGCGAGCCCAGGTAGAGGAAGGCGGCTCCCTCGCCGGCTTCGCCGTGGCTGTAGAACGCCGCGCCGATGACGACGTCGTCGTAGCCGTCGCCGTTGACGTCGCCGGCGCCCGAGAGCTTGTCGCCGAAGTGCGCGCCGGCCTGGTCGCACTCCGCCGTCCAGGCCAGGGTCGGCGGGAGGTCCGCGGACCCGCCCAGATAGAGGAAGACCATCCCCTCGTCCACCTCGGGGTGGTCGTAGTCGTAGGCGCCGACCACGAAGTCGGCGTAGCCGTCGCCGTTGACGTCGCCCGCCGGGGCCACCGTGCCGAACCGGCAATCGGTCTGATCGCCGTCCATCGTCCAGGCGGGGATGCCGCAGATCCCGAGCGAGCGCGTAGTCCCCGCGCGGTCCGCCGCGGACGGCGGGACGAGCAGGAGAAGTACGGCGAAGGTCGAGCAAGCGGCTCCGAGCATGGCGTTCGTTCCCGGTGTCAGGCCGGCGCCGGCGGCGCGTTCGCCGGCACGGCGGCCGGCGCCCCGGCCTCGTCCGGCACGGACGTCGTCCCGCGCGCCAGCGGCTCGATCGGCTCGAACTCCCCGCCCGCCGACATCTCCCGCCGCAGCTCGTAGCTCTCGAGGCAGGCGACCGGGTCGAGCATCGCCAGGTTCGTGAAGTCGATCCGCGACCAGCCTTCGCGCGTCACGCGCACACTATAGATGTACTCGTCCCTCACCTGCGCGGTGGCGGGGTCGGGGCGCTGCGAGTAGGCCGAGAGCGTCACGGTCCTCACGCCCGGCAGCGCGGCGAAGGTCTCGCCGATCAACCGGAAGCCGACCGCGTGGACGTGCACCGCGTACTCGCGCCGCCGCCGGGCCTCGGAGCGCTCGTGGATGTTGAGCTTCAGGCCCCGCCCGGCGACCGCGGCCTCCTGCTGCGGCAGGTCCTCGATCTCCGGCAGGTCCACGTCGAGCAGCGCGCTCGCCCCGCGGTCGTCCACCTGGAACGACACCGTGGTCTCGCGCGGCCACCGGATCGCGGCCAGCACCTCGTGCAGGTAGACCTGCATGGCATCGGGGTCGGAGAGGCGCTCGACCTCGATGAACCTGCGCTTCTGCTCCTCGGCCGCTTCGTGCGCGCGCCTGGCCTCCTCCCAGCGCGCGAGCGCGGCGCGGTACGCCGCCCCGGCCGCCTGGTTCTCCGCCGCGATCCGCTCGCGCCGCCCGCGGAACACGCGGTCGAGGAAGCCCGGCTCGCGCGGCGCCGGCTCCCCGGGCCGCGGCCCGGTGAAGGGTGCGGGCGTGAACGTCACCGCGCGGTCGGGTGGCGGCGTGTCGAGGTGCAGGTGGAGGATGGCGTCGCCGCCCCCGTTGATCTCGGCGCACCGCTCCTCCAGCCACCGGCGCAGCTCGGGCTCGTGCTCGCGGCGGAAGACGCGCTCGACCGCGGGCGCGAGCGGCTGGCCACCGGTGTCCGCGAGCAGCAGGCGCCCATGCTCGTCGAGCGAGATCGCGGCGCTCACCCGGTACTGCCCGTCGCCCAGCGGCACGGCGCTGCGCGGCAGCTTGGCGCTCGAGACGTCGCTGCCGGTATCGAGGCGGCGTCGCCACGACATCCCGGTGCCGGGGATGCCGACGTTCGAGAACGTGCCCCGGCGGCCGAGAGTGAGGCTCGCGCCCCGCACCCCGGCGGAGAGGCTCACGCCGGTCTTGCCGAAGTTCAGGCGCAGGCCCGGCGCGATGCGCACGGTTCGGCGGAATCGGAATGCCATCGGCGGCCCTCCGCATGCTCGCGGGCGGCACGGCGCCCGGGCGCACCCACCGGCGACCGGCGGGACGCGCGAACGCCGTAAGCCCGGCTCCATTCTTCCTGTATCATGCCCGCTCCGCAAGCACGGAAGCCCGCGGGCGCCGCCCCGCCTGGCGCAACCGGAGGACGAGGACATGACGCGCCGCTACCAGTGGCTCGACGACATCGTGATGGGAACACTGGCCGCGGTCGCCGTATGGCTGGCGTTCCAGCCCGACGCGCGCTGGGTCCACGACGCGAGCGTGGCGATCTGGGTGGTGTTCGTGGCCGAGTACGCGGTGCGCCTCGTCCTGGCGCGCGGCCGCCGCCTCGCCTTCTTGCGCGCCAACCTGCCGGACCTCGTCGCGATCGTGCCGTGGGACGTCCTGCGCGGCGCGCGGCTCCTGCGCCTGCTGCGGCTGCTGCGCATGCTGCGCGGGCTCGAGGTGCTGTGGCGGGTGAGCGCCACGGCGCGCGGCATCCTGCGGACGAACCACCTGCGCTACGTGATGCTGATGACCATCGCCTTCATCGTCGCGGGCGGCCTCGCCATCCGCCACGCCGAGCCCGGGATCGGCAGCATCGAGGACGGGATCTGGTGGAGCCTCGTCACCACCACCACGGTGGGCTACGGGGACATCGCGCCCAGGACCTCGCTCGGCCGGCTCATCGCCGCGGTGCTCATGATCGCCGGCATCGGCGCGATCGGCATGATCACCGGCAGCATCGCCACCTACTTCCTCGGCCTGCGCGGCGCGCGCAACCCGCACGTGCGCCAGGTGCAGGAGCAGCTTGGCCGCTGGGACGCCCTGAGCCACCGCGAGCGCCACGAGCTGGGGCGCGTGCTGGCGGCACTGGCGGAGTCGGCCGAGGGATACGACGGACCGGTGCGCGGCGCCCGCGCGGCCGATGCGGCACCCCCCTCCTCTCATTCCGCTGCGACCTGAGGGCCCCCTCGCGTGTCTCCGTGGCGAGGACCCGAGGACGCGCAGGCACCGAACCCGGAGCAGATGTCGATCGCGGGCCCCAGCGACTCCTGGCAACGCCTGCTCGAGCTTCTGGCGCCACTTCCTCCCGCTCGGGCGGGCGGACGGCGCGGGTGCGTCCGGGCGGCCGGCAGAGGGCCCGGGGGAGCGCCGGGGGACCGGAGCGCGCCCCGGGCAGCGATCGGCCACCGGCGCTCGCGGCACCGCCCGGCTTGCGCAGGGGCGGGGGGATCGCCGGTCATGAGCGCCGGTGGTCCGATGGACGCATCGGCCGTCCGCGGGCGCCTCGAGTCCTCGAAGCCATCAGCCCGAGTTGCGTTTTGGACCGAGGCCCCGCGACGGACGGCCGTTTGGCAGGGAGCTTTCGAGGAAGGGGGGCTACCTCTCCGACTCCATGCACCCACACAGGTGCGGGGGTGCGGCGGTCTGATACATCGGTGCGAGAGGTCGCGACCGGCCGCGCCCCGCGGGTAGATGCGGTGGCCGCGTGCCCGGCCCGTGCCGCGGCCGGGCTCGCGACCGCCGGCTCCCGGCAGGCAGCCGCCGCCGCCCGGCCGGGCTCGCGCCCCCATGCTAGAGTCCCCGCCATGACCGGCCCGGAGCGCGCGACCTCGCTCGACCCCGCCGAAGACGCGCGGCTGGTCGAGCGTTGTCTGGCCGGCGATGCGCGCGCCTGGGAGGCGCTGGTCCGCCGGCACGAGCGCCTGGTCTACGCGGTCGCCCGCTCCTACAGCCTGGACGAAGCCGACCTCGCCGACGTCTTCCAGGACGTCTTCACGGCGCTGGTGCGGGGTCTTCCCCGCCTGCGCGACGCGCGGGCGCTGGTGCGCTGGCTCTCGAGCACCACCGACCGCATCGCGCTCGCCACCGCGCTCAGGCGGCGCCGCGAGCGGGCGATGACGGCGGACCCCGAGGACCTGGAGCGGCTGCCGGGCGCCGACCCGTGGGTGGGCGCCGACCTCGAGGAGCAGGAGGAGCAGGCGCTGGTGCGGCTGGCGCTCGCCGGGCTCCACGAGCGCTGCCGCCGGCTGCTGGCCGCGCTCTACTACGAGGATCCGCCCCCCTCCTATGCCGACCTCGCCCGGCGGCTGGGCGTGCCGATCGGCTCGCTGGGGCCGACCCGTGCAAGGTGCATGGAGCGCCTCCGCCGGGGGCTGGCCGCCCTCGCGGCCGCCGGCGGTGGTATCAGCCCGGGCACGCCGCCCACCTCTGGAACTGAAGACGCGCAGCGCCGCCGCGCCCCCGAGGACGACGACGCGTCACCGACAGAACGGACGGAGGAGAACCGATGACCCCCCGGCGGTCCCCCGGTCGCCATCTCGACGCGCGCACCGCGCTCGACTACCTCGAAGGCCTGCTGCCCCACGCCGGCCGGACCGAGGTGGAGGAGCACCTGGCCGGTCCCTGCCCGGAGTGCCACGAGCGGGTGCGCGCGCTCGGCCGCCTGATCGAGCGCATGCGCCGCGACCGCACGCCCGTAGTGCCGGAGTCGCTGCGCGCGCTCGCGCTCGCGGCGTTCGCGCCGGCCACGCGGCCCGAACCCGCGGGCGGCATGCTCGAGGCGGTGGCGCGCCTGGTCTTCGACTCGTGGGCCTCACCCCTGCCCGCGGCCACGCGCCGCGCGGTCGGCGAGGCACGCCGGCTCCATTTCGCACTCATGGACGATGTGCTCGAACTTGAGTGCGAGACCGAGGCCGCAGGCCTGGTCAGCCTGCGTGGACGGTTGCGGGCGTCCGACTCCGCACTGTTCCGGCTCGAGGTCGAAACGAGCGGGGAGCGCTTCACCGCGCTCCCCGATTCGTCCGGACGCTTCGCGCTCGAGCGCGTGCCCGCGGGCGAGGCGCACCTGACCGTCACCGGCCCGACCGGCCGATTCCGACTTCCCCCCCTGACGATGTGATCCCGGGAGCGACGCCATGAGCGAGACCTCCACGGAAGACGGAGCCGCTCGGGCCGACGCGCTCATCGCGCGCGTCGAGTCGCTGCGCCGCGAACGGCCGGAGGAGGCGTGGCGCGAGCTGGCGCGCGGCTTCGCGGCCACGGCGCGGGGCGCGGCGCCGGCGCAGCGCGGCGCGCTGTGGCGCCTGCGCGGCCACGTGCTGCGCGCGCTCCAGCGGATGCGGCCGGCGGCCGAGGCCTACCGGCGCGCCGGCCACTGGTACGCCGCCGCCGGCGACCCGCGCGAACAGGGACGCTGCGCGATCGGGCTGGTGGATTCCCTGATGTACCTGTCACGCTACGCCGAGGCGGAGCGCGCGGCGCGGCGCGGGCGGCGGCTGCTCGAGCGCGCGGGCGACCGCGTCAGCCTGGCACGGCTGCTCAACAACGAGGGCAACCTCTTCCACCGGCTGGACCTCCCCGGGCGCGCGCTGGCCCGCTACCGCGAGGCCCGCCGCACGCTGGCGCGCGCCGGCGATGCGCGCGGCGCGGCGGTGATCGGCGGCAACGTCGCGAACTGCCTCTCGCTCCTCGGCCGGCTCGCCGGGGCGCGCCGGCTCTACGAGGAGGCGCGGCGCGTGAACGAGGCCGCCGGCGCGGCATTCGAGACCCTGAACGCCGAGTACAACCTCGCCTACCTGGACTTCCTCGAGCACCGCTACGAGTCGGCGCTCGAGGCGCTGGCGCGCGTCGCGGCCGGGGCCGGCCCGCGGGGCTACCCGTGGCTCGCCGCGCTCGCGGCGCTCGACCGCAGCGAGATCTTCCTGCGCATGGGCGCGCACGACGAAGCGCTCGCGGAGGCGCGCCGGGCGATGGAGGCCTGCGCCGCGGTGGATCTCGGCTACGAGCGCGCCAAGGCCGAGACCTTCGCCGCGCTGGCCGAGTACCGGCTGGGCCGGGCATCCGCCGCGCGCGCGCGGCTCGAGCGGACGCTCGCCGCCTTCCACCGCGAGGGCAACGCGGTGTGGACCGGAGAGACGCTGGTGGGGTTGGCGACGCTGGCGTGGCGCGAGGGCAACCCGCGCGCCGCGGCGGGGCTGCTGGCGGCGGCGCGCCGGCGGTTCGCGCGCGCCGGCGACCGCGAGCGCGGAGGTTGCGCCCTGGCGCTGCTGGCGCGCGCGCACCTCGAGTGCGGCGGACCCGCGGGCGGCGCCACGCGCAGCGCAGCGCACGCCTGTCTGACGCGCCTGCGCGCGCGCGCCGGGCGGCGCGTCTCGCCGCGCCTCGGGCACCTGGTGCTGGCGGCCGAGGCCGCGTTCAGCCGGGCGCGCGGCGACCTCGCGGGCGCCCGCACCTGGCTGCGGCGCGCGGCGCGCGAGTCCGAGCGCCTCGCCGCGCGCATCCTCGACGAGCACTGGCGCGCCACCTTCTGGGGCGAGTGGGGCTGGCCGCACCGCGAGCTGGCGGCGCTCGAGCTGTCGGGCGGGCGGCTGGCCGAGGCGCTCGAGGCGCTGGAGGGTGGGCGCGGGCGGGCGCTGATGGGCCCGGCGCATCCGCGGCGCGCGCGCGGCGGGGCGCTGCCGAAGCGGGTGCGCGAGTGGGCGGCCGGGCGCTTCGCGCGCGACCGCGAGCGCACCGCGCGCGCGGCCGAGGCGGTGGTGGCGCCGCCGGCGGTCGAGATCGATAGCGCCGGGCTCAGGCGCGCGCTCGCGGCGCTGGCACCGCGCGCCGTCCGCGCCGCGGCGCTGCAGCGCTCGCTGGCGGACGACGCACTGCTGCTCGACTACCTGATCCACGACCGCGCGCTCCATGCCATCGCGGTCTCGCGCGCGCGGCTCGCGGCGGCCACGCAGCTGGTGCCCGAGGCCAGGCTCGCGCGGCTCGTCCACTCCCTGCTCTTCAGCCTGCGCGGCGCGGCCTGGACCTCGCGGGACGCGCGAGCGGCGGACGGGGCGCTCGACGAGGAGCTGACGCTGCTGGCGGCGGCCGCGCTGTGGCCGGCGCTGCCGCGCGGCGCGGCGCTGGACCGCCTGCGCGCGCTGGCCGTGGTGCCGGTGGCGCCCCTGGCGCGGCTGCCGTGGGCGGCGCTGCCGCTGGCGGACGGGCGCGCGCTGTGCGAATCGCTCGAGCTGACCGTGGTGCCGGGAGCTGGCGGGCGGCGGGGCGACCGCCGCGCGCGTCCTCGAGCTGGCGCCCGCGGCGGACTGGATCCACTTCGCCGGGCACGGGCACTACCGGGCCGAGGCCCCGCACGAGTCGGGCCTGAGGTTCGCCGATCGCTGGCTGCTGGCGGGCGAGCTGGCCGACGTGGGGCTCGCCGCCCGCTGGGTCACGCTCTCGGCCTGCCAGAGCGCGCGCGCGCTGGTGCGCCCGGGCGAGGAGTGGTTCGGACTGGCCCGCGCGCTGCTCCTGTCGGGGGCGCGGGCGGTGGTGGCCGCGCAGTGGGACATCGAGGACGCCGCGGCCGCGGCGCTGATGGAGGACCTCTACGGCCGGCTGTCGCTCGGCGAGGGGCTGGGCCGGGCTCTCGCCGGGGCACAGGCCGCGCGACGGCATGCCGGGGTCCATCCGGTCGAGTGGGCCGGATTCGTGGTGCTGGCCGGGCCGGAGGCCGGCCGGGCCGGGATCGGGCGGCGGGGCGCCCCGCGGCCTGAGCCGTCCCGGGCGCGGAGCCCCCGCCCGGTGGAAGACGGAAGGATCCAGAGATGAGACCCGAGGAATTCCCCCCCGTAGCTGAGGCGCTTGATCTACTATCGAAGCCCGAACGGGAGGTCGTCATGTCAGCCATCAGCCCTGCTCCACACTCCGTCCGCGCGCGGCAACGCCCCCCCGTGAGCGCGCAACTCCTGGCGGCGATCCTCGCGCTCGCGCTGGGCGCCGCGTCGTGTTCGCGAGCACCGCTCACCGCGCCGAGCGTGCAGGAGGCGCGCGGACCCGTCGGTTCCGCGACCGGCTCGACCACCGAGACCGACGAGGTCGTCATCACCGTAGCGCCGGGCGCCGACCCCTACCTGATCGCCAGCGACTACGGCGCGCTGGTGGTGGACGTCACCAACGGGGTGTCGGTGCTGCGCCCGACCGGGGGCGAGGCGGCGGACGTGCTGTGCCGGCGCATCTCGGGCGATGCGCGCGTGGCGACGGTCGAGCAGAACGCGGTGCTGGTGCCGGCCGAGGCGCGCCAGCGCAGCTTCGCGTTCGACGACGGCTACGGCACGGCGGACGCCTACCAGCAGCAGCCCGCGGCCGAGGCGATCAACCTCTACGCGGCGCACTATGCGAGCCGGGGCAGCGACGTGCCGGTCGCGATCCTGGACACCGGCGCCGACCCCACCCACCCGGCGCTCGCCGGCCACATCGCCGGCGGCTGGGACTTCATCGGCAATGACGCCGACTTCGGCGACACCCACGACGGCGTGGACAGCAACGCCGACGGCGTGGTGGACGGGGCGTACGGGCACGGCACCCACATCGCCGGCATCGTCTCGCTGGTCGCCCCGCAGGCGAGGCTCCTGATCGTGCGCGTGCTCGACTCGGACGGCCGCGGCGACGTGCGCTCGGTGGCGGCGGGGATCCGCTGGGCCACGCAGCACGGCGCCCGGGTCATCAACATGAGCCTCGGCATGCTGCAGAGCAGCCCCGCCATCAACTCGGCGATCGTCCAGGCCGCGGGCGAGGGCGTGCTGCTCGTGGCCTCCGCCGGCAACTGGGGCGCCGAGACGCCGCAGGAGTTCCCGGCCCGCAGCAGCGACGTGGTCGCGGTGGCCGCGGTGGACGCGGAGAACCAGCCGGCCAGCTTCACCTCGTACGGCAGCTTCGTGGACCTGTGTGCTCCGGGCATCGCGGTGCGGAGCGCCTATCCGGGCGGGCTCTACCGGCTGTGGAGCGGCACCTCGATGTCCACCGCGTTCGTGTCGGGTACCGCGGCGCTGCTGCTCGCCAACCACCCGTCGTGGCAGCCCGCGGCGGTGCGGGCCCGCATCGGCGCCTGGTCGCACGCGCTGGTGAACGCCAGCGCCACGCTGTCCTCGAAGCTCGGCTCGGGCGCGCTCGACGCGGGTGCGGCGCTCGGACCCGACCTGCCGGCCGGCGACGCGGACCGCACCCCCGCGAGCAGCCCGGTGCGGAGGTAGCAGCTCTTCGATCGGTCCCCACGGGACCCTCGGGGCCGACGACGCCACCGCGTCGCCGGCCCTGACCGTTGGGGGCACGCGCGGAGGTCGGGTGGCGGCTCCGGGGCGCGTGCTCTAGAGTCGCCCGGATGAGATTGCCGCCGCTGCCGGGGATGCTCGACCCCGATGAGGACGCGCGCCTGGTCGCACGCTGTCTGTCCGGCGATGCGCGCGCCTGGGAGGCGATGGTCCGCCGCCACGAGCGCCTGGTCTACGCGGTGGCGCGCTCCTACCGGCTGTCCGATCCCGACCTGGGCGACGTGTTCCAGGAGGTCTTCGCCGCGCTGGTGAAGGGGCTGCCGTCGCTGCGCGACCCGCGCAGCCTGGTGCGGTGGCTGTCGAGCACCACCGACCGCATCGCTCGCGCCACCGCGCTGAGGCGGCGGCGCGAGCAGGCACTCCACACCGGCGACCCTGTGACCCTCGAGCGCCTCGCGGCCGGCGGCCCGCCGGTCGGCGCCGAGCTGGAATCGTTCGAGCGGCAGGCCATGGTCCGGCTGGCGTTCTCCGCGCTCGGCGAGCGCTGCCGGCGCCTGCTCGGCGCCCTCTATTATGAGGAGGAGCCCGCCTCCTACGCCGAGCTGGCGCGCCGGCTCGGCATGCCCATGAACTCGCTGGGCCCGAACCGCGCGCGCTGCCTGGAGCGACTGCGTGACATCTTCGCCCGCATGGCGAAGGAATCCCGTACGAAAACCCGCCGGGCCGCCACCTCTGCCCCCGAGCGTCCGAAGCTCCGCGGGCCGGACCGCGGCCGGCGCTCCGGGCGGGTGCCGGGCCGGGCGGCCGCGACGGCACGATCGGAGGGCAGACGATGACGGAACCGCGCGCCACGGGCCGGCACCTCGACACCCGCACGGCCCTGGACTACCTCGAGGACATGCTCCCGGCGCAAAGGCGCCGGGCGGTCGAGGAACACCTGGGCAGCCCGTGCCCGGACTGCCACGAGCGCGTGCGCGTCTTCGGCGGCCTGATCGAGACCATGCGCGGCGACCTCACGCCCGAGGTGCCGGCCACGCTGCGCGAGCGCGCGCTCGCCGTGTTCCAGCCGATCGGGGCGCGGGTGCCGCTGCGCCGGCGCGTCGAGGCGGCGGCCCGCCTGCTGTTCGATTCGTGGACGGCGCCGCTGCCGGCGGCGGCGCGCCGCGCCGTGGGCGAGGTGCGCCGCCTGCGCTTCGCGCTCGGTGAGGACGCGCTCGAGCTGGAGTGCGAGCCCGAGGGCCGCGGCACGGTGTCGGTCCGCGGCTGGCTGCGCAGCGCCGACCCGGCGCTGTGGCGCGTGGAGCTGGCGGCCCGCGCCGAGCGGCGCACCGCGCTCCCGGACGCACACGGCGCGTTCGCCCTCGACCGCGTGCCCGCCGGGCGCGTGCGGCTCACCGTGACCGGCCCGGGCGTGCGCTACCAGCTCGGCGCCCTCACCCTGTGACCGGCCCGTGACCGCGACCATCGCGCCCGCCGCGCGCGCGTCCCGCCTCATCCAGCGCGTCGAATCGCTGCGCCGCACCCGGCCGGAGCGTGCGCTGCGGGCGCTCGCGCGCGACTTCGCGGCGGCGGCCCGCGGCGCCGATCCGGCAACGCGCGGCGGGCTGTGGCGCCTGCGCGGCCACGTGCTGCGCGGCCTGCGCCGGGCGCGCCCGGCCGCGGCGGCGTACCGCGCGGCCGAGCGCTGGTACGCGGCGGCCGGCGACCGGCGCGAGCAGGGACGCTGCGCCATCGGCCTGGTGGACGCGCTCATGTACCTGGCGCGCTACGGCGAGGCGGAGCGCGCGGCGCGGCGCGGGCGGCGGCTGCTCCGGCGCGCCGGCGACCGGGTCAGCCTGGCGCGGCTGCTCAACAACGAGGGCAACCTCTTCCACCGGCTCGACCTTCCCGGGCGCGCGCTGGCCTGCTACCGCGACGCGACGCGCGGGTTGCGCCGCGCCGGGGACACGCGCGGCGCGGCCCTGGTCGAGATCAACGTCGCGAACTGCCTGGCGCTGCTCGGGCAGCCGGCGCCCGCGCGCCGTCACTACCTGAGCGCGCGGCGCGCGGGCGCGGCGGCGGGCTTCGAGCTCGACGCGCTGAACGCCGAGTACAACCTCGCCTACCTCGACTTCCTCGAGCACCGGCACGAGGCGGCGCTCGACGCGCTCGCGGCGGTGCGCCGCGCGGCGCGCGATCACGGCTATCCCTCGCTGGCGGCGCTGGCGACGCTCGACCGCGCGGAGATCCTCCTGCGCATGGGGGTGCACCCCGAAGCGCTCGAGGAGGCCGGGCGGGCCGTCGAGGCGACCGGCGCGCTCGGCCTGCGCTACGAGCGCGCCAAGGCCGAGACCTTCGCGGCGCTCGCCGAGTTCCGGCTCGGCCAGAGCGCCGCGGCGCGCCAGCGGCTGGAGCGCACGCTGGGGATCTTCCACGCCGAGGGCAACTCGGTGTGGATGGGCGAGGCGCTGGTGGGCCTGGCCACGGTGTGGGAGCGCGAGGGCAACCCGCGCGCCGCCGCGGCGCTGCTCGGCGCGGCGCGCTTCCACTTTGCGCGCGCGCGTGACCGCGAGCGCGAGGGCTGCGCACTGGCGCTCAGGGCCCGCGCCCGCCTGCGCTGCGGCCAGCCGCGCGCGGCCGAGGCGAGCCTGGCGGCGCTGCGCCGGCTCGGGGGCACGCGCCACGCGTCGCCGCGGCTGCGGCACCTCTCGCTGGCGGCCGAAGCCGCAGCGGCGCGCGGGCGCGGCGATCTCGCGCGCGCCCGCACCTGGCTCCGGCGCGCCGCGCGCGAGTCCGAGCGCCTCGCCGCGCGCATCCTCGACGAGCAGTGGCGCTCCACGTTCTGGGGCGAGTGGGGCTGGCCGCACCGCGAGCTGGCCGCGCTCGAGCTGGAGCACGGCCGGGTGGCCGAGGCGCTGGAGGCGCTCGAGGCCGGGCGCGGCCGCGCGCTGGTCGGCCAGGCGCGCGCGCGGCGCGCGGCCGGTGGCCCGCTGCCGCCGGGCGTGCGCGCCTGGGCGGTGGGCCGGCTGGCGCGCGAGCGCGAACACAACGCGCGCTCGGTCCCGGCGGCGCCGACGGCCGCACCGGCGCACGCGGAGGCCGCGGCGGGGCACCCGCCGAAGGTGGGTCCCGGCCTGCGGCGCGTGCTCGAGGCGCGCCCGCCGCGCTCGATCCGCGCCGCCGCGCTGCGGCGCCTGCTCCCGCCGCGCACGCTGCTGGTGGACTACCTGCTGCACGAGGGCGCGCTCTCGGCCATCGCGGTGCGGCGCGGCGGGCTGGCCGGGCACCCGAGGCTCGCCGCCGAAGGCATGCTCGGGCAGCTCGCGCACGCCCTGCTGTTCGCGCTGCGCAGCGCGGCGTTCGCGCCTCCCGCGGCGCGCCCCGGGGACCCGCGGCTGGACGAGCAGCTCCACGAGCTGGCCTCGCTCGTGCTCTGGCCGCTGCTTGCGGGGAGGGAGACGCCCGCCAGCCTCGCGGTCGCGCCGGTCGGTCCGCTCACCCGGCTGCCGTGGGCGGCGCTGCCGCTGCCCGACGGCCGCGCGCTGTGCGAGGCGATGGAGCTGGCCGTGGTGCCGGGCCTGAGGCTCGGCCTCGCGCGACCGCGGCCGGGCGCCCACCGAAGCCGGGTCGGCGTGCCCGCGAGCGGCCCGCTCGTCATCGCCTCCGACGCCGGCGAGCTGGAGAACGTCGGGCCCGAGACCCGCGCCGTGCTGGGGGCTTTCCCCGGGGCGCGGCTGCTGGCCGGCGACCAGGCCACGGCGGCCCGGTTCCTCGAGCTGGCCCCCGGCGCTCCGTGGATCCACTTCGCCGGACACGGGGTCCATCGCCCCGACGCCCCGCAGGAGTCGGGCCTGCGCTTCGCCGACCGCTGGCTGCTGGCCGGGGAGCTGGCGGATCTCAGGTTGAACGCGCGCTGGGTGACGCTGTCGGCCTGCCAGACCGCGCGCGCGCTGGTGCACCCGGGCGAAGAGTGGTTCGGCCTGGCCCGGTCGCTCCTGCTGGCGGGCGCCCGCGCGGTCGTGGCGCCGCAATGGGACCTCGAGGACGCGGCCGCCGCGGTCCTGATGGCGGACCTCTACCGGCGGCTGGCCGCCGGGGAATCCCTCGGCGCGTCCCTCGCGGGGGCCCAATCCGCCCGGCGGAGGGCCGGGGTGCACCCCCTGGAATGGGCGGGCTTCGTGGCGCTCACCGGTCCCGGACCGGCGCCCCCGGCCACCCCGGAGGGGACAGGAAGCAGGAACTTCGAAACCCCGGACCCGGTAGGTAGAATCTAAGCTCCCGCTCCCACGGAGGTCGCCATGGCTCAAGTCCGTCTTGCCCGGACCATTCGTCCCAGGATTCTCCGCCTCGTCGCCGGGGTGACGCTCGCGGCTGCCGCGCTGCTGGCCGCCTCCTGCTCGCGCGGGCTCCCGGTCGCCCCGCGGACCGGCGCGCCCGCCGCCGACCGCCCGGGCAACCCGCTCCCCGGGAACCCGTCGAACGACGACGTCGCGAACGGCGTGGTCGTCACCCTGACCGCGGGCACCGACCCGGCCGTGCTGGCCGGCGACTATCACGCCACGCTGGTGGATTCCGACGAGGAGGGCGCGCTGCTGCGGCCCGCGGCCGGAGAGCTGCCCGACTCGCTGAGCGCGCAGCTCGCGCGCGATCCGCGCGTCGTCACTTCGGAGCGCGACGCCTGGATGGACGCGCCCGAGGCCCGCCAGCAGAGCTTCGCCTTCGACGACGGGCAAGGCGCCCCGCAGACCTACCTCGAGCAGCCCGCCGCCGAGGCCGTCCACCTCGCCGCCGCGCATGCCGTGAGCGAGGGTGAGGGCGTGCTGGTCGCCATCCTCGACACCGGCGCCGACCTCACCCACCCCGCGCTGGCCGGGCGCATCGCCGGTGGCTGGGACTTCGTGGGCAACACCGCCGATCCGACCGACGTCAGGACCGGCCGCGACAGCAACGGCGACGGCGTCGTGGACGGGGCCTGGGGCCACGGCACGCACGTCGCGGGCATCGTGGCGCTCACCGCCCCGAAGGCGCGCCTGCTCATCGTACGGGTGCTCGATTCCGACGGCCGCGGCGACATGCTCAACGTGGCCGCGGGCATCCGCTGGGCCATCGCGCACGGCGCGCGCGCCATCAACATGAGCCTCGGCATGCTCCAGAGCAGCGACGCCATCCAGGGCGCACTCGAACTCGCGGAGGCGCGCGGCGTCCTGTGCTTCGCTTCGGCCGGGAACTGGGGCGCCTCCAGCCCCCAGGAGTTCCCGGCGCGCAGCAGCCACACCGCGGCGGTCGCCGCGGTGGACGCCCAGGCCCGCCCGGCCACCTTCACCTCCTACGGCAGCTTCGTCGCCCTCTGCGCTCCCGGCGCCGGCGTGCGCAGCGCCTACCCGGGCGGCGGCTACCGGCTGTGGAGCGGCACCTCGATGTCCACTCCGTTCGTGACCGGCAGCGCGGCCCTGCTGCTCTCCCTCCACCCGGACTGGACCGAGGACCAGGTGATGTCGCGCCTGGGCGCCACGGCCGCGCCGCTGGCGGGCGTGTCCCAGTCGGACGCCGAGAGCAACTTCGGCGAGGGCGCCCTGGACGCGGGGGCCGCCCTGCTGCCCGACCTGCCGCCGGCGGCGCTGCGGCCGACGTCCGGAGTGCCGATGTCCGGCCTCAGGTAGCCCCGGCGGGGCCGCGCCGGCCCGGCCGGGCGCAGGCCCCTCTCGCATCCGATCACCCGGACGCAGCCTCCACCAGCCGCCCCGCGGTCGCCCGCGGGGCGGTTCCCTTTCACGGGCTCGCGACGCCGATTCTCCGCGTACGAAACCCGCCACCCCCCGCACCTATGCCTTCCGAACCGGGCGCCGCGAGGGCGCCCGAACCGCTCCATCCGCGCTCCCCCCACGACCCGAGGTCCCGAGAGACCCATGCGACTGCTCGCCTATTCGCACGACACGGTCGGGCTGGGACACCTGCGCCGCACGCTGGGGATCTGCGACGACCTGGTGCGGAGCATCCCCTCGGTCACCGCGCTCGTCGTCACCGGCTCGCCCATGGCCGAGGGCTTCCGGCTGCCGGACCGGGTGGACTACGTGAAGCTGCCCTCGGTCCGCAAGCTGGACAACTCGGTGTACGCCTCGCGCTCGCTGGACCTGGACTTCGAGCGGCTCTCGAGCCTGCGCAGCGCGGTGATCCGCGACACGACGCGCTCCTTCGACCCCGACCTGCTGCTGGTGGACAAGACGCCCGCGGGGCTCAAGGGCGAGCTGCTCACGACGCTCGAGGACCTGGAGGCGCGCGGGGCGCGCACCCGCCGCGTGCTGGGCCTGCGCGACGTGCTCGACGACCCCGACGGACTGCGGCGCGAGTGGTCGCGCGAGGGGCTGTGGGAGGTGATCGAGGAGCACTACGACGCAGTGTGGATCTACGGCGACCCGGAGGTGTTCGACACCGTGCGCGAGTATGCCTTCCCCTCCGCGGTCGCCGCCAGGTCGGTCTACGTGGGCTATCTGCCCCGCTACAACGGCCTCCTCCCCCGAGGGGCCGTGGAGCGCGAGCTCCAGCTCGACGGCCGGCGCCTCATCGTCGTGACCGCAGGCGGCGGCGAGGACGGATACCCGGTCTTCGACCACTACCTGCGCGAGCTGGAGCGCGTGGGCGGGCCCGCCGGCGCGCTCCACTGCCTGGTCGCCGGGCCGGGCATGCCGGAGGAGCAGCGTGCGAGCCTGCGCACGCGCGCCGTGCGGCCCGACGTGTTCTTCACCGACTTCTCGAGCCACATGACCTCGCTGTTCGCCGCCGCGGACGTCGTGGTCACCATGGGCGGCTACAACTCGGTGATGGAGATCCTGTCGCTGCGGCGCCGCGCCGTGGTGGTGCCGCGCGTCGTGCCGCGCACCGAGCAGCTCATCCGCGCCGAGCGCCTCGCGGCGCGCGGCCTGGTGCGCCTCGTGCACCCCGACGCGCTGCCCGGCGGCGAGCTCCTGGCGGTGGTCGCGGAGGAGCTGGCGCGCGCCGCCGCCCCGCTGCCGGCGCCGCTGGCGTTCGACGGACACCACGGGATCCGGCGGGAACTCGAGCGGCTGGTCCGCACCAACGGGCACGTGCCGCTGCTCGAGCCCGGGTTCGAGGGGAGGGCGCACGCGTGAGGATCCTCTACCTGAACGCGGACCCGGGCGTGCCGGTCTTCGGCGCCAAGGGCGCCTCGGTGCACGTGCGCGCCATGGCCGGTGCGCTGGCACGCGCCGGGCACGAGGTGGGCGTGCTCGCGAGCCGCACCGGCCGCACGGCCGAGCGGCGCGGCGGCTTCCTCCTGCTGCCGCCGCTCGCGCCGCCGCCGGCCGGCCCCCCGCCCGGCTCGCCCGCCGCCGAGGAGCACGCGATGGCGCACGACCGCGTGCACCTCGCCACGATCCTGGCGGTGGCGCGGGAGTTCTCCCCCGACCTGGTCTACGAGCGCTACGCCCTGTGGAGCCGCGCCGGGGTGGACGCGGCGCGCGAGCTCGGGGTGCCGCACGTGCTCGAGGTGAACGCCCCGCTGGTGGCGGAGGCGCTGCGCTACCGCACGCTCCACCACGTGGACTGCGCCGCGGACGTCGCGCGCCACGTCTTCGGCGCCACCGCGGTGCTGCTCGCGGTCTCCGAGGCGGTCGCCGAGCACGCGCGCGCGCACGGGGCCGAGCCGGCCCGCGTGCGGATCTTCCCGAACGGCGTGGACGGAGCGTGGGGCGCGATCGCGCCGCCGCGTCATGCCGAGGGAACCCGCTTCACGCTCGGCTTCTGCGGCAGCCTCAGGCCGTGGCACGGGATCGAGGACCTGGCGCGCATCTTCGTGCGCGTCCTCGAGGCGGCGCCCGATTCGCGGCTGCTGGTGGTGGGCGACGGCCCCGAGCGCACGGCGCTCGAGCGGCGGCTCCAGCGCGACCGCGCGCGTGGCGCGGCGGTCTTCACCGGCGCCGTGGACCACGAGGAGGTCCCGGCGTGGCTCGCGCGCATGGACGTTGCGCTCGCGCCCTACCCGCGGCTCGAGCCCTTCTACTTCTCGCCGCTCAAGCTGTTCGAGTACCAGGCGGCGGGCCTGCCGGTGGTGGTCTCGCGCCAGGGCGACCTGCCGCGCTACGTGCGCGATGGCGAGACCGGCTTCCTGCACGAGCCCGGCGACGTCGCCGCCGCCGCGCTGTGCGTGCTGGCGCTTCGCGCCGACCCCGCGCTGGCGCGGCGGGTGGGCGAGGCCGCACGCGCGGAGGTGCTGCGCGAGCACACCTGGGAGCGGCGCGCCGCCGAGTTCACCGCGCTCGCGCGCACGCTGGCGCCGCACGCGGGAGTGCGACCGTGAGCGCCGCGCCCCGCGCCCTGCTCGCCGCCGCGCTCGCGACCACCCTGGTCCCGGCGATCGCGCCGGCCGCGGCCCGCGCGGTCGAGTGGAGCACGCGCGCGTCGGTGGACGGCGGCTACACCTCGGAGGTGTTCCCGGGTTACGCGGGCTCGACTCCCGACCGCTTCGCCCTGGTGACCGCCGGGACCTCGGCCCGCATCCGGCCCCTCGAGGCGCTGCGGCTCGAGTGGCTCGCGGGCGTCACGGCGGAGCGCTACGACCGCTGGCAGGAGCGCGACGTCGAGCGCTACGAGACCGAGCTGCGCGCGCGCCTCGGCGGCTGGCGGCTGCGCGCCCGCGGGCGCGCCACGCCCCAGCTCATGCTCTACCCGGACGCGCTCGGCGGCGCGCGCTACGGCGGCCGCGAGGGCCTGCTCGGCCTCGACTGGCGGTTCGCGCGCGCGTTGGTCGCGAGCCTCGAGCTCCGCTCCGACGGCCAGCGCTACGACGAGCTGCACGCGGAGCGCACGCAGGTCCGCACGCGCTGGGGCTACCAGCTCGCCTGGGAGCCGCGGTCCGACCGGCGCTTCGCGGCCCAGTTCGAGAACGAGCGAGCGCGCGCCGACGACCCGAACTACGACTTCTACGACAACCAGCTGACGCTCGCGGGCGGCACCCGCGTCGGCCCGGTGCTGGCGCGCGTCGAGGCCGCGTTCGGGCTGCGCAACTACTTCCCCGCTTCGATCTTCACCAGCAACTACCGCCGCCAGGACCGCGCGCAGGCCTGGCGGCTCGAGCTGCGCCGTGACCTCGGCGGGCCGCTCACGCTGGTGGCGCGCGACGAATACCGGAGGCGCGACTCTACGCGGCGGGACCGCGACTACCGCGTGAACACGGTCGGACTCGCGCTCGACTGGAGGCTCGGCAGATGAACGCCCTACGGCGGCAGGCAGGACCGCGATTCCCGCGTGGATGCGGCCGGGCGCGCCGCCGCGCGAAGGGCGGAGGTCCCGCCCGACCGGAGGCTCGGCAGATGAACGCCTCGCAGCAGGAAGGGAGCGACATGCGACGCGGCGTGCGGATCCTCGCGCTCGCGCTGGCCGCGGCGACGCTCGGGACTCCGGATGCGCGGGCCCAGCTCGCGCCCTCGGCGTGGCCCATGTTCCACGGCGCTCCGGCGCACACCGGCCGCTCGGCCGCGCCGTCGCTCCCGGCGCCCGCGCTGCGCTGGTCGGCCCTGCTCGGGGACACGGTCTTCATGAGCGCCCCGGCGCTCGGGGCCGACGGCAGGATCTACGTCGGCGCGATGGACTCCTCGCTCTACGCGGTCAGCCCGGTCGGTGCCGTGGCGTGGCGCTTCCGCGCGGGCGGCCCGCTCCAGTACTCCTCGCCCGCCATCGCGTCGGACGGCACCGTCTACATCGGCGGCATGGACTCCACCTTCTACGCGGTGAATGCGGGCGGCACGCTCAAGTGGAAGTTCCGCGCCGGGAGCACGGTGCGCTCTTCGCCCGCGATCGCCGCGGACGGCACCGTGTACGTGGGGTCGGGGGACGGCAACCTCTACGCCTTCGACCCCAACGGCGCGACGAAGTGGATCCGACCGACCGGCAACAACGTCCGCTCATCCCCGGCCATCGGGCCCGACGGCACGGTGTACGTGGGCTCCGACGACGGGCTGCTCTACGCCCTGTTCCCCGCCACCGGCGCGGTCAGGTGGACCTTCGCGCTCGGCAACGGCGTGGACCTGGCCTCGCCCACCGTGGGGCCCGACAGCGTCATCTACATCGGCACCACCGGCGGGCTCTTCTACGCCGTGCGGCCCGGCGGCACCATGAAGTGGGTGAACGCGACCGGGCACTCGATGTACTCCGCCCCGGCCATCCTCGCCGGCGGCGACATCGTGATCACCGTGGGCAGCGACGTGCGCGACCTGCGCCCGCTCGACGGGAAGGTGCAGTGGAAGGTCGCCGCCTCGGCTCTCGTGCGCACCTCGGTCGCCGTCGCCGCGGACGGCACGATCTACGCCGGCTGCGACAACGACAGCCTGCTCGCGATCAACCCCGGCGGCACCCTGAAGTGGGCGTATGCCGCGGGCGGGCCGGTGCGCTCCTCACCCATCATCGGCGCCGACGGCGCGGTGTATTTCGGCTGCTACGACCGCCGCCTCCGCGCGCTCCAGGCCCCCGCCACCGGCGTTCCGGGCGGGAGCGCACGCCCGGCGCTGGCGCTCTCGGCGCCGGCCCCCAACCCGTCGCGCGGCGGCACGGCTCTCACCTTCAGCGCGCCGCAGGGCGGCGAAGGCGCGGTCGAGGTGTTCGGCGTGGACGGTCGCCGGGTGCGGACCCTGTACCAGGGTCGCGTGGACGCCCTCCCCCGGGCGATCCACTGGGACGGGTGCGACGAGTCGGGTCGCACCCTCCCGCCCGGCATCTACGAGGTGAGACTGCGGGTCGGCGCGGCGCGGCTGGTGCGCCGTGCGGTGCTGGTGAGGTGAGCGCGTGAGACGCGGGATCCCGGCACTCGGCATGGTGGCGCTGGCGGGCGCGGCGCTGCTCGGCGCGGGCTGCGGCCTGCAGCGCCAGCAGCAGGTGTTCTTCGCTCCGTCGAACGTCGCCAACTACGTCCTGTTCGGCCAGGTGACGCGCGCGGGGGGGCCGATCGCCGGGAAGTCCGTGAAGCTCTACAGCACCGCCAGCGGCGCGCTGCTGGATTCGCTGCTCACCGACGCCACGGGCGGCTACGGCTTTCCGAGCGCCCCGTCCGGAGAGGTGATGGTCAAGGTCTCCTCCGACGATTCGCTCGACTTCGCCTACGTGCGCTACATCTTCACACGCAGCTCGAGCGTCGAGCGCGACAGCATCCCGCCCATGGACCTCCGCGCGTACGGGTGTGCGGCGATCGCTCCGGTCTCGGGAGCGCGCGTCCCGGTTCCCTCGCCCAACGCGCCGCTCGCCTTCTCGTGGACGCCGATGTCGGTCGCCGGGACCATCAAGTACCGCGCGCGGCTGGCGGACGCGGCGGATTCCACGGTCTGGGAGTCCACGCGCGACATCGGCACCAGCGCCCTGTTCAACGGCATCGGCACCTTCGGCGCCTACGCCGGCATGCTGCTGGGGCCGGGCGAGTACCAGTGGCGGGTCAAGGTGAGGTTCCCGACCGGCGTCACCGCGGCGACACGCCAGCGGCCGCTGATCTTCACGTCGGGCCTCGCGGGAGCGCCGCGATGACCGCGCCGCGTGTCGCCTACGTGCTCAAGATGTTCCCGCGCACCAGCGAGACCTTCGTGGTGAACGAGATGCTCGAGCTGGAGCGCCGCGGGATGGAGCTGGTGGTCTACTCGCTCAAGCCGCCCGCGGGCGGGCCGCGCCACGCCATGCTGTCACGGCTGCGCGCCGAGGTCGTGTACCTGCCGGACTCCGTCTGGCGCGGGATCCCGGCGTTCCTCGCCGCCCATGCGCGCCTCTTCCGGCGCGCTCCCGCGGTCTACGCGCGCACCCTGGGCTACGTGCTGTCGGCGCTGAAGTGGGCGGCGTTCAAGCGCTTCCTGCAGGCCGGCGTGCTGGTGCTGGACGCTGAGCGCCGCGGCGTGCGACATCTGCACGCGCACTTCGCGACCAGTGCGACGCGCGTGGCGATGCTCGCCGCCCGGCTCTCGGCCATGACCTACGGCTTCACCGCCCACGCCAAGGACATCTACCTCGACGACCAGGACGTGCGCCTGCTGCGCGACAAGCTCGCCGGCGCGCGTTTCGCCGTGACGGTCAGCGACTACAACCTGGCGCACCTGGCCCGGCTGTGCGGGCCGGACACGGCGCGCAACGTGGTCCGCATCTACAACGGCGTGGATCTCGCGGTGTTCGACGGCGCCCCGGGGCCTCGGGTGCCGGGCTCGATCCTGTGCGTGGCGCGGCTGGTGGAGAAGAAGGGCGTCGGAGACCTGCTCGCAGCCTGCGCCGCGCTCGCCCGCCGCGGCGTCGGCTTCTCGTGCAGCATCGTGGGCGACGGCCCGCTGCGTCCGGCGCTCGAGCACCGGAGCCGCGGGCTGGGCCTGGCGCGGCGCGTGAGCTTCCTCGGCCCGCTCCCGCACGAGGAGGTCGTGCGCGAGCTCGGGACCGCGGCGGTGTTCGCGCTGCCCTGCGTGGTGGCGGCGGACGGCAACCGCGACGGGCTGCCCACGGTGATCCTCGAGGCCATGGCCTCGCGGACGCCGGTGGTCTCGACCTGGGTGACGGGCGTGCCGGAGATGGTCGAGCACGGCGCCACCGGGCTGCTGGTCGAGCCGGGGGATCCGGAGTCGCTCGCCATAGCGCTGGAGAAGCTGCTCGGCGACCCGCCGCTCGCCGCGCGCTTCGGTGACGCCGCGCGGCGCCGCGTCGAGGAGCGCTTCTCGCTGACCGCGAACGCGGGCGAGCTCTGCGCGCGGCTCGCCGCCGCGGCCGGCGTCGAGCTCGCACGGCCGCGGGGAGCGACCGGGCCCGCCGGCGCCGGCGTGGAGCCCGCACGGCCGCGGGGAGCGACCGGGCGTGCCGCGCTGCGCGCGGGGACCGGCGAGGCGCCCCGCCACGGGCGAACGGTGGAGGCGCGATGACCGCCCCTCAGGCGACGACACCTGTGCCGCCGCGGCGGCCGCTTTCCCACCTCACGCCGTACGTCCGGCGCGAGCGCGCCGGCCTGGCGCTGGCGATGGCGGCGGCGGTGGGCGTGGCGGCCACCGAGGTGCTGCAGCCGTGGCCGCTCAAGCTGGTGTTCGACTACGCGCTGCGCCTGCACCCGCACGCGGCGCGCGCCGCGTTCCTGCGCTTCCTCCAGGACTGGCCGGTGGACCGGGTGCTGCTGCTCGCCGCCGCGATGCTGGCGGTGGTCGCGGTGCTGCGCGGCGTGTTCGGGTTCACGCAGACCTTCTACCTCTCGCGCGCCGGGCAGCGCATCGTGACCGCGCTGCGCGAGCGCACCTTCGACCACCTCCAGAGCCTCTCGCTCGCCTTCCACCGCCGCAGCCGCGCCGGCGACCTGCTGGTGCGCCTCACCGGCGACATCAACGTGCTCTCCGACGTGCTCGTCCAGTCCTCGGTCGAGGCCTCGGGGCGCCTGCTCCAGGTGGCGGGCATGGCGGCGGCGATGCTGTGGATGGACGCGCCGCTCACCCTGGCCGCGCTCGCGGTGCTGCCGTTCGTGGTGTGGGTCGTGGCGCACTACACCAGGCTCATCCGCGAGGCCACGCGCGCCCAGCGCAGGCGCGAGAGCGCGATCGCCTCGCGGGCCGGCGAAGCCATCGCGCACATCGCCGTGGTCAAGGCGTTCACGCGCGAGGACGAGGAGGGCCGCCGCTTCGCCGCCGAGAGCGGGGCGGTGCTGACCGCCGGCGTGCGCGCGGGACGCATGGAGTCGGCGATGCAGCGCGCGGTCGAGGTGCTGACCGCGCTCGGCACCGGGGCGGTCGTGTGGATGGGCGCCCACCGCGTTCTCGCCGGGATGCTCAGCCCCGGCGACCTGCTGGTGTTCGCGGCGTACCTGCGCCAGATGTACCGGCCCATCCGCGACGTCGCGAACATGGTGAACCGCATCTCCAAGGCGCACGCCTGCGCCGAGCGCGTCGCCGACATCCTCGAGGTCCAGCCCGAGGTGGTCGAGCGGCGTGGCGCGCAGGCCGCGTCGCGGTTCCGGGGCGGCGTCGAGTTCGAAGGTGTGAGCTTCGCGTACCGGCCCGGCGAGCCGGTGCTCGAGGAGATCTCGTTCCGTATTCCGTCCGGCGCGCGCGTGGCCGTGGTGGGGCCCACTGGGAGCGGCAAGTCGACTCTGGTGGGGTTCTTGCCTCGCTTTCACGACCCCACCACTGGCTGCGTGCGCGTGGACGGACACGACCTCGGCGCCTTCACGCTGCGCTCGGTGCGCGAGCAGGTGAGCCTGGTGCTGCAGGACGCGATGCTGTTCGGCTCCACGATCCGCGACAACATCGCCTACGGCCGGGCACCCACCGGCGGTGGGTCCGGCGCCACGCAGCCGGAGATCGAGGCCGCCGCGCGCGTGGCGCACATCCACGACTTCGTCGTCTCGCTGCCGGAGGGCTACGACACCGTGGTGGGCGAGCGCGGCGCCACGCTCTCCGGCGGCCAGAAGCAGCGCGTCGCGGTGGCCCGCGCGGTGCTGCGCGACGCGCCCATCCTCGTGCTCGACGAGCCGACCAGCGGCCTCGACGCCGAATCCGAGGCGGCGGTGCACGCCGCGCTCGAGCGGCTGATGCAGGGCCGCACCACCTTCCTCATCACCCACCGCCTCTCCGCCGTGACCGCCGCAGACTGGATCCTGGTACTGGACCGCGGGCGGCTGGCGGGGCAGGGCACGCACGCCGAGCTGCTGGCGGGCTGCCCGCTCTACCGGCGGCTGGTCGAGCACGAGCTGGCCGGCCATGCTTCGCTCGCCGTGTGACGCGGCGCGCCTGCCGCGCGATCCCGCGCTGACCGGCATCGCCTGGCTGGAGCGGCGGCTGGCCGAGGCCGGCCGCGCGCCGCACCAGGTGCAGGTGGTGAAGCACCGGCCGGGACGCCGGCTGGTGGTGCGCGAGACCGGCCTGCCCGGCGCGCCCGCGCTCTACTGGAAGCTCTACCGCAACGACCGTGGCGCGCGGCTGCTCCGCACGCACGACGAGCTGGCGCGGCTCGCGCGCGCGCGGCGCGTGCGCTTCCGCGTGCCCGCGCCGGTCGGCTACTGGCCCGCGCAGCGGGCGCTCGCCGTGCGCGAAGCCGGCGGTCGTCCGCTCACCGGGCTCGACGACCTTGCCCTGGCGCCTGCGGCGGTGGACGCGGGACTGGCGCTCGCGACGCTGCACGACTCGGGCTGGCAGCCGCCGCGGCGCTGGGGATTGTCCGACGAGGAGGAGGTGCTTGCGTCGGCGTGCACCGTGCTCGAGCGCGGCGGGCATTCGCCGGGCGCTCGCGCCGCCCTGCTCTACGCGCGGCTGGTCCGCGGCTGGGAGCGCGCGCCGCTCGCCGAGGCCCCGCTCCACCGCGACTTCCATCCCGGCCAGGTGCTGCGCGACGCCGACGGCACGATCACCGTCCTGGACTGGGACGCCGCCGCGCGCGGGCCGGCCGTGGTGGACGTCGCCAACTTCGCGGCGCACCTGCGTCTCGAGGGCCTGCGCCGGCCGGACCGGCGCGAGACCTGGCTCGTCGCCGAGCGCGCGTTCCTCGACGCCTATTTCCGCGCGCGCCGTGTCGAGCCGTGGCCCACGCTCGAGCAGTTCGCGGCCGGCACGCTGCTGCGGCTCGCCGCCATCGCGCTCGAGCGGCGCGGCGACCGCGACGAGGCGCTGGGGCTGCTCGACCTGGCCGAGGCCGCCGCGTGCGGCGCCGGCGACGCCGCGGATCGGCCGGCGGGTCCGGTGGCCTGATGCGCGACCGCTCCCCGGCGGCCGGCGTGGTGTGGCTCGCGGGACTGCTGCTGCTCGCCGCCACGCTGGTCCCGGCCGCGCGGAGCGGCTGCGGGGATTGCGCGCTGCTGCGCCGGCTGCGCACCACGGGCGGGTTCATCCTCTACACCCGCCACGCCGACCGCGACGGGAAGGCCGACCGGCTCACGGACCGGGGCCGCGCGCGTGCGCGCGTGTGGGGCCAGGCGCTGCGCCGCGCCGGGATCCTCTCGCCCGGAAATGTGGTCACGGCCGGCACGCTGCGCACGCTGGAGACCGCCCTGGCCGCCTTCGACTCCCCACCGCGCACCGACCCCGATCTCGACGAGGTCTATCGCGCCGGGCAGGAGCCGGCGCTCGAGGCGGCGGAGCAGGCCGGCGACAGCGCGCGCGTGGCCCACCTGCGGGGGCTGCTCCGGACGCGCCCCGCGCCCGGCCGCAACCTGCTGGTGATCGGCAGCACGAACATCTTCCAGCGCGCCACCGGACGCCCCGCGCTCGCGTGGCTCGAGACCGCGGTGCTGCGCCCCGACGGGCGCGGCGGCGTGATCGAGCTCGGGCGCTTCACGGCCGAGGAGTTCGCAGCCTGGCTCGCGGGCTGCGGGTCCGGCCGCACCCGCTGACCGATGAGCGCCGACCGGGCGCCGATCGGGCGCCGCCAGCGCGCGTACCGCCGCCCACTGGACCGGGCGGCGGGCGGCCGCACTGGCTTCATCCCCCCACTCGATCACTTGCGGGGCAGCAGCACCATCTTCCTCCGCTCCCGGAACGGCCCCGCCTCGATGCGGCAGAAGTACACGCCGGGCTCCACACTGCCTCCTCCCGCCGCGCGCGCCCATGCCACCGCGTGATAGCCGGGCGGGAAGTAGCGGTTCGCGAGCGTCGTGAGCCTGCGTCCCTGCGCGTCGAAGAGCTCGAGCCGCACGGGCGCCCCTACCGGAAGATCGAACCGGATGACGGTGGCGGCGCTGAAGGGGTTCGGCTCGTTCTGCCGCAACGCGAAGCGCGACGGCAGCTCCTCGTGCTGTCGCAGGGTCGCCGGGGCGAGCGTCCCGGGGTCCAGCGGAGTCGCGCTCAGTCTGAGCAGGTAGTCGCGCGTGGCATCCTGCGGCTGCGGGGGAAGCACGTACCGGAGCGTCAGGGTATCGGGACCCAGCAGCGTCAAGCTGACGCTGTCGCGGCTCGCCACGGCGCCCGCTGCCTCACCCAGGCGCGCATCGTGCGCCGAAACCAGCGAGACCCGCTGCGCGGCCGAGGCCACCGCAGAAACCGCGAGATGTCCGACGAAGGTGAGGCTCGCGCTGCTTGCGCACGAGAGCCGCACGCGATCGGAGCCCGGGGCGGGAAGCGTAAGCTCATCCGGCGCAGCCCGCGGGTAGCATGGCGTTGCCGGCTGCCAGCCGCCCTGTCCATCGGGGATCCCGACTTCCACCGGCCCTGGGCCACTCGCCGCGAGGAGCAGCGGGGAGGCTCCCCCGCCCGGACCGAGCTCCACAACCAGCGTGTCGCCCGGGCCCAGCGTGCAGCCGCCGCCGCCCGTCAGCTTCGAGGTCAGATCGCTGCCCTCGAGCGAAGCGACGTGGCTCGCCCCCTGCGGCTTCCCGAGCAGGATCGTGCCGTTGGCGCTGTAGGCGCTGACGCCCGCGGCGTGGTCAATGACCAGCAGCTCCGCGGCATCCAGCGCCGCCGCGTGATCGGGGGCCTCGCGCACACGCACCGCGCAGGCGCCGTCGGCGGCCACGTTCAAGTCCCCGAGCCGGTAGGTGTCCTCTCCGCTCGCTCCCGCCGGCACGCCGTTCAGCACCGAGTT
>JACRPT010000056.1 GCA_016223045.1 Candidatus Eiseniibacteriota bacterium | reverse complement strand
GAGCGGCTGGGCGTGGCGGCGGTGGACCGCGCGGCCGCCGCGCTGGGCGCGTGGTTCGAGCCCGAGTTCCGCGGCGAGACACCGCCGAGCGCCGGGTCGGCCGAGCCCGACTTCACCGCGTTCTACCTCGCGCACCTGCCGGTCGGGGCGGACTTCGAGGGTGCGCTCGCGCGCTTGCGCGCGCTCGCCGAGGTGGCGAGCGCCGACCCCATCGCCATCCTGCCGGTCGAGGCGGTGCCCGACGACTCGCTGTGGAGCGTCTCGTACTGGTACTACACGCCGGCGCGTCACGACATCCACGCGGTGGAGGCGTGGGACGTCACCACCGGCGACACCTCGATCGTGGTCGGCGTGGTGGACACCGGCTTGATCCCGTACCACCCGGACCTGGGGGGGCGCGTCGCCGGGCTCGCCGGAAACGTCTGGACCAACTGGGTGGAGAAGCCAGGGACGGCGTCCCAGGACCTCGACGGCAACGGCTACGCCCACGACACCTGGGGCTGGGACTTCGTGAACCTCGCCGGAGCGGTGGGGGCCGACTCGCTCGCCTACGAGGACTATCACGTCCCGGACAACGACCCGAACGACTACGCGGGCCACGGCACCGCGGTGGCCGGGCTGGTGGGCGCGCTCACCAACAACGCCATCGGCGCCGCGGGCACGGCGTGGAAGGTGCGGATCATGCCGCTCAGGATCGGCTGGGCGACCAGCTCGGCGCCGCTCGGTCTGGTGGACATGTCGTTCGCGGCGCAAGCCATCCGCTACGCCACGCGCATGGGCGCGAAGGTCATCAACTGCTCGTTCTCGTCGCTCAACCTGAGCGGACTCGACGCCGCGGTGGCCGCGGCCACGCACGCCGGCATCGTGGTGGTGGCGGCGGCCGGCAACAGCGGGCAGTCGCACTACCTCGGCGACCGCGAGGACGTGATCTCGGTGGCCGCGACCAACATCAGCGACGTGGTGCCCAGCTTCTCGAACCGCGGGGCGTACGTGGACCTGGCCGCGCCGGGCGTGAACATCTTCTCCACCTACATCACGCGCACCACCATGGACAGCCTGGGGCGCCGCCAGCCGGCCTACCCGCTGCCGGGCTACCAGCTGGACGGCACCTCGTTCTCGGCGCCGCTGGTCGCGGGCGCGGCGGCGCTGATGCAGGCGCGGCGCGGCGCGCAGGGACTGTGGCCCCTGACGCCGATGGGGGCGCTGCTCCGGCTGCGCGAGACCACCGACGACATCGCCCCGTACAACACGGGCACGGGCTACGGCACGGGAAGGCTCAACGTCTATCGCGCGCTCAGCGACCCGCCGACCTCGACCGCCTGGCGCGGCGGCGCGCGCACCGTCGGTCCCGCGGTGGTGCTGCCGCGGGTGGCGGCGAGCCCCACGCTCGCCTACCTCAGCAACGACTCGAAGCTGGTGATCGTGGACCCGCTCGCCGGCGACACGCTGGCGAGCGCGGCGCTGCCCGGCCTGCCGGCGAAACAGCTCGCCGCCGCCGACCTGGGCGGCGGCCGGGGCATGGGGCTGTTCGCCGGCACCCTGAACGGCAAGCTCGCGGGCTTCGACGCCGGCGGCGCGCCGCTTCCCGGCTGGCCGGTCACGGGACCGGGCGGGATCTTCGCGCTCGGGGGCGGGCCCGCGCTTGGCGACCTGGATGGCGACGGCGTGCTCGAGGTGGTGTGCGGCGGGGACGACGGCAACGTGTGGGCGTGGAGCGCAGCCGGCACTGTGCTCGCGGGTTTCCCGGTGATGACGAGCAGCGCAGGCATCGGGGCGCCGGTCGCGCTCTCGGACCTCGACAGCCTGCCCGGCGTCGAGATCGTCGCCGCCACGCGCGACGGCGAGCTGCACGCGCTGCGCGGTGACGGGTCCGAGCTGGCCGGCTGGCCGGTGGCGGTGAGTCCCTCGCCCACGGCGCCGGTGGTCACCCGCTACGGCGGCGGGCCGGAGGTGCTGATCGCCGCCGGCGGGCAGCTGTTCGCGGTGCGCCCGGACGGCTCGCAGCGGCTCACCGCGCCGCTGCAGGGCACGGTGGCGCAGGACCTGGCGCTCGGCGACTTCGACGGCGACGGCGCGGACGACGTGGTGATCGCGGTCGCCTCCTTCAACGAGATCCAGGTGATGGACTCGACGGGCGCGAACCTGGTCGCGCTGGGCTGGCCCTTCGCGCTTGCCGCGGCCGCGGCCGGTCCGCCGGTGGTCGGGCATGTCGCCGCCGGGGGCCGGCCCGGCGTGCTGGTGATGACGGGCGCCGGCCTGCTGGCGCTGAGCGACAGCGCGGCCGCGCTCGCCAGCTTCCCCAAGCCGGGCGGTGCCGGCACCGCGCCCACGCTGGTCGAGCTGGACGGCGACGGCGCCACCGAGGTCGCGGCCGGCGCCGGCCCGGATTCCTCGCTCTACGTCTACGACGCGGGCCCCTCCACCTGGGGGAGCGCGCCGCAGGGCTGGCCCACGCCACGCGGGAACTTCGCGCGCACCGGGAGCCGGCTCTACGCGCCCGCGCTCGACGCCGTCGCGCCCGCCGCCATCACCGACCTCCAGGCGCAACCGATCGCGCCCGACAGCGTGGCGCTGACCTGGAGCGCCACCGGCGACGACAGCGCGAGCGGCCGCGCCACCAGCTACGAGCTGCGCGTCGCCATGCTGCGCAGCGCGGCGGGGAGCTTCGAGTCCGGGAGCCCGGTCGCCGGCCTGCCGGCGCCGCAGCCGGCCGGCAGCCCCGAGCGGTTCGTGCTGGGAGGGCTGGCGCCGAACACCTCGGCGAGCTTCGTGATCCGGGCGCGTGACGAGGTGGGGAATGCGGGGCCGCCCTCGAACGTGGCGGCGGTCACCACGCCACTGGGGAACGCGCTGCTGGTGAGCGACCTCGGCGTGGTGGCGGCTTCCGACTCCAGCGTGACGCTGCGCTGGACCATGCCGGAGCGGGCCGGCCTCGAGCTGGCGGCGGGGCCGCGAGCGGAGGCGGTCGAGAGCGCGCCGCTCGCGCGCGCCGTGGCGGGCGCACCGGGCCGGCCGGCCACGTTCGAGCTCGGCGGGCTGGCGCGCGGCACGCGCTACTGGTTCGCGCTGCGGGCGCGCCGGGCGGACGGGACGGTGCGGGTCTCGAACCTGGCGGCCGGTCGCACCGCGGGGCTCGCGGCGGGTCCGGGCGGGCTCGCGGTCGCGAGCCGGGTGCAGCCTTCACGGCTGCCGGTGCTGCTCGACTGGCGGGGGGTGGAGGACGGGGTGGCGCGCGCCGCGGTGCTGCGGCTCTACGACCTGTCGGGGCGGCTGGTGCGCACCCTGCGGCCGGGGCTTGCCGCCGCCGGAACCGCGCAATGGAACGGCCGGGACGAGAGCGGAAGCCTCGTCCCGGCCGGTCTCTACTTCGCGCGCCTGTCCTGTGGCTCCATCCACGCCCAAACGCGCGTCGTGCTCCTTCCCTGAAGCACGCGGAGGTGGTCCTCCGAAGGCCTATCCTTCGCGCTTCGGGTCCGGCGTGCCGCCCGGCGAGCCGTCACCGTCGTTGCTCGGGGGCTGCAGGGTCGCCTCGAGGGCGTTCGAGAGCGTGCCGTTGACCGAGCCGGCCAGCGCGCGGACACGGTAGAACTGGAGCTCGGTGATCGCCACGCCGGGAAGCGGGAAGCTGGTGGTGCTGGCGCTCGTCGCGCCCATCAGCACGTAGGCGTTGTCGCGCGCCGGGCTCGGCGAATACACGAACACCTGATAGCCTGTGACCGAGGGCGAGGTGCTCGCCTCCCAGACCAGGCTCTGCGCGCCGGTGCCCTGGTCGGTGTCGACACCGAGGGCGGTCGGCGCCGCGGGCGGGGCAGAATCGACCGGCGCCACTCCGGTCGGGGTCGCGTCGTTGCCGCAGCCGCTCAGCAGCACCGCGACGGCGATCGCGGAGAGCGACGGGAGCGTGAGTCGGAGAGACTTCACGGCTTGGCCTCCTTGCACGGATTCGGGGGTTTCACAGAGGGTCGCCCTGAAAGGATCCGACCCGGTTGCCTGCCACGGAGGGTTCTGGCCTGAGCAATCGCGATGCCAGCCGTGCGGTCCACGCATCCGCAACGCCGCGTGCTTGCGCAACCGCCGCCGGCGGCGCGGGAAGGCTTGCAAACGGCGGCGTGCGCACGCGCGGGACGTGCGGAATGCAACGTGCACGGGCGCGCCCCGTGCGGCGCGCGATCGTGGTCGCCGTTCGGCTCGGCGCACCGCCGTGCGCGGCGCAGTCGCAGGGTGACCGCGCGCAGGGAGCCCCGCCCGCGGCGGCATCGCTCGACCGGCCGTCGCCGCGTGCGCGTGCCGCTCGATCCGCCGCCGCGCGCGACCGGCAGGTTCCCGATGAGGTGACGCGATGATCCGACCGCTGCTCGTCCTCGCTCTCGCCGCCGCACTGGCGCAGCGGGAGCCCGCGCCGCAGTACTTCCCGCCGGTCGTCCACCCGCCGCTCGATCCGCCGCTCGGGCTCTCGGGCACCTTCGGCGAATACCGGGGCGGGCACTTCCACGCCGGGCTCGACCTCTCGACCGACGAGGAGATCGGACATCCGGTCTACGCCGCGCTGCCCGGGCGCATCGTGCGCGTCCGCTCGTCGGGCGTGGGCTACGGCCGCTCCATCTATCTCGCGGCCGACGACGGGCGGCTGCTGGTCTACGGCCACCTCGACGCGTTCGACGAGCCGCTGGCCTCCTACATGGACAGCGTGCAGGCGACGACCGCGCGCTACGAGCAGGACCAGTGGCCGGATTCGACCCGGTTCCGCGTGGTCGCGGGCCAGCGCCTGGGCTGGAGCGGCCGCAGCGGCACCGGGCCGCCGCACCTGCACTTCGAGATCCGCCGCGGGGACGTCGCCTACAACCCGCTGCTCGCGGGAGTGAGCGTCGCGGACACGACGCCGCCGATGATCCGGCAGATCGTCGTCGATCCCCTGGACCTCGACTCGACGGTCGAGGGTGACGTCGTCCCGGTCACGCGCGCCACCACCGGGGCGGCGGACACCTTCGCCATCGGCGGGAGCGCGCGCATGCTGGTCGGCGCCGCGGACGTCCGGGCGAACGGGGCCCTGGCGATGGCGCCCTGGCGCGTGCGCGTCTCGGGCGAGGGCGGCCAGGTCGAATGCCGCTTCGACAGCATTTCGTGGGCGGAGGGGATGTCGGAGGTGGACTGGGTCTACGACCGGGGCCTCCGCTCGCCGGGATCGCAGAACGTGACGCTGCTCTGGGCTCCCGCCGGCTTCCGCCCGCGCGTGCTCGGCGCGAGCGCGGGGCCGGGCCTGTCCGCGGGCACGGTCCGCGCGGGCACCCTGCGGGTGGAGGTGGAGGACGCGGCGGGCAACCTGGTCGTGCGGGAAGTGTCGCTGCTGCCCGGCCCGCCGGCCGCGGCGCGGGACCGCGGGGCACCTCGAGCTCCGGGGGAACGGGCCGGGCTGCGCCGCTTCCGGGCGCTCGACCTCACCTGGGCCGCGGACGCGCAGCAGAGCGCGCGCGCGGAGCTCGGCAGCGGCCTCGAGGCGGTGGAGCGGGGCGGGGGCCGCCTGGGCGCCTTCCGCTGGGACTTCGGCCCGCGGACCTTCTTCGAGGCGCCGTCCCTGATCGGCTCCTGCGACCTGTGGCGGCTGCGGTCGTCGGGCGAACTGCGAGGGGCCGGCGGCGCGGTGGCGCTCCACCCCGTGCTGCTGCCCGTGCGGACGCCGTTCCGCATCGCGGCGGCGGTCCCGTGGCCGCCCGCGCGCAGCGTCGGCCTCTATCGCGATTCGGGCGGGGGCTGGGAGTGGATCGGCGCGCGCGCCGACTCCGCGACGCGCGAGCTGAGCGCCGAGACCCGCCGGCTCGGCCGCTTCGCGCTGCTGCGCGACCTGGAGGCGCCGCGCATCGGGTTGCTGCCGCCGCCGCGCACGCCGCCCCGGTGGCCCTATCCGCACTGGGCGCTCGAGGCGAAGCTCGACGAGCGCGGCAGCGGGGTGGACGCCGGCGCGACGTTCTTCATGGTGGACGGGGAGCGCGTGCCGAGCGAGTGGGATGCCGAGGTCGCGACGCTGCGCTGGCGCCCGCTCCACGCTCCGGCGCGCGGCCGGCACCGCTGCGAGGTGGTCGCCGTGGACCGCGCCGGCAACGTCGGCCGCCGCACCGGGATCTTTGTGCTAGATTAGCCGGCGAACGACCTGACCGCGCTCCCCGGACGGCGTCCGGCGCCGGCCCCCGATGCCCGGCGATCCAGGATGGGATCCAGCACGCCATGAAGCACGCGGACTTCGTCCACCTGCACAACCACAGCGACTACTCGCTGCTGGACGGCGCGAGCCCGATCCCGGGCATGGTGAAGCGCGCCGCCGAGCTCAGGATGCCGGCGCTCGCGCTCACCGACCACGGCTCCCTGTTCGGGGCGGTCGAGTTCTACCAGGAGGCGCGCAAGGCCGGGGTCAAGCCCATCGTCGGGATCGAGGCCTACGTCACCCGCGGCCGGCGCCAGGAGCGCACGCGCGAGACCGCCCACCACCTGGTGCTGCTGGCGCGCGACGAAGCCGGCTTCCGCAACCTGATGCGGCTCTCCTCGCTGGCCTTCCTCGAGGGCTTCTACTACAAGCCGCGCGTGGACCACGAGGTGCTCGCGCAGCACGGGCAGGGGCTGCTGGCGCTCTCGGCCTGCCCCAAGGGCGAGGTGGCGAGCGACCTGCTGGCGGGCGACGAGGAGTCGGCGGCGCGCACCGCGCTCATGTACCGCGACATCTTCGGCGCCGAGAACTACTTCCTCGAGATCCAGAACCACGGGCTCGAGATCGAGACGAAGATCAGGGAACGGATCCGCGCGCTCTCGTCGCGCACCGGCATCCCGATCGTGGCCACCAACGACTGCCACTACCTGGCCCCGGACCACGTCGAGGCGCAGGACATCCTGATCTGCATCCAGACCGGGAAGACCGTGAGCGACGCGAACCGCATGCGCGCGGTCGCCGAGCTGCACTTCCGCTCGCCGGAGGAGATGCGCGCCGCGTTCCCCGACTTCCCCGAAGCGCTCGCGAACACGCTCGCGGTGGCGGAGCGCTGCAACCTGGAGATGAAGTTCGGCAAGCCCCTGCTGCCGGCGTTCCCGCTGCCGCAGGGGGAGACCAGCGCCGAGGAGTACCTGCGCGGGCTCGCGTGGTCGGAGCTGCGCACCCGCTTCGACCACATCTCCGACGAGGTGAAGCAGCGCTTCGACTACGAGCTCGACGTCATCTGCCGCATGGGCTTCGCCCCGTACTTCCTGATCGTGCGCGACTTCATCGCCTTCGCCCGCTCGAAGGGGATCGGCGTCGGCCCCGGTCGTGGCTCGGTGGCCGGCTCGCTGGTGGCCTACGCGCTGCACATCACCGACATCGATCCGCTGCAGCACGGGCTCATCTTCGAGCGGTTCCTCAACCCCGAGCGCGTCACCATGCCGGACATCGACATCGACTTCGACGACCTGCGGCGCGGCGAGGTCATCGAGTACGTGAAGCAGAAGTATGGCGAGCAGTGCGTGACCCAGATCATCACCTTCGGCACCATGGGCGCCCTGGGCGTGATGCGCGACGTCGGCCGCGCGCTCGGGCTGCCGGTGCCGGAGATCGACCGGATCGCCAAGATGGTGCCGGAGGGGATCGCCATGACGCTCGAGAAGGCGCTCGAGCAGTCGCCCGACCTGCGCAACCTGCCGCAGCGCGGCGAGACCCACGCCCGGCTCCTCAAGACGGCGCGCACGCTGGAAGGACTGGCGCGCCACGCCTCGACCCACGCCGCCGGCGTGCTGATCACGCCGGGGCCGCTGGTGGACTACGTGCCGCTCTACCGGCAGAAGGACGAATCGGTCACCACGCAGTGGGACATGAAGTCGGTCGAGAAGGCCGGGCTGCTCAAGATGGACTTCCTCGGCCTGCGCACGCTCTCGGTGCTCGAGGAGACGGTGCGGCTCGTGGCGCTGCGCACCGGCGCGCGGCTCGACCTGGCGAAGCTGCCGACGGACGACGAGGCCACCTACCGCATCTTCCAGGGCGCCGAGACCGTCGCCATCTTCCAGTTCGAGTCGAGCCCGATGCGCGACCACCTGCGCAAGCTGCGGCCCACGGTCTTCGACGACCTGGTGGCGATGAACGCGCTGTACCGCCCGGGCCCGATGGAGAACATCCCGACCTTCATCGAGTGCAAGCACGGGCGCATCGTGCTCCGCTACGAGCATCCGGACCTCGAGCCCATCCTCAAGAGCACCTACGGCGTGTTCGTCTACCAGGAGCAGGTGATGGCGGCCACCCACCGGCTCGCCGGCTTCTCGCTGGCCCAGGCCGACGAGATGCGCCGCGCGATGGCGAAAAAGCTCCCCGAGGAGATGGAGGCGAAGGAGAAGGCCTTCGTCGAGGGCTGCGTGAAGAACCGCATCCCCGCCGCGAAGGCCGAGCGCATCTTCGAGGCGATGGTGAAGTTCGCGGGCTACGGTTTCAATCGCTGCCTCGTGGGCGGCACCGAACTGATAGACGCGGTCTCCGGAGAGCGCGCCACCATCGGGGAGCTGTTCCGTGCCCCTCGCCCGTTCACGGTCCATGCCCTGGGCGGGGACTGGAAGCTGCATCCTCGCAGCGTCACCGACGTGGTGTGGAACGGCCGGAAGCCGGTCTTCGAGCTGCTCACCGCGCAGGGCAAGCGCATCACCGCTACGGCGAATCACCCGTTCCGTACGCTCGACGGCTGGAAGAACCTGGAAGACCTGAAGCCGGGCGACCGGATCGCCGCGCCGCGACGGCTCGAAGTCGCGGTCACGCGGTCGTGGCCCAGGCATGAACTCATCACGCTCGCCGGGCTGCTGGCCGAGGGGAACACCTGCCACCCCACGACGCTCTACTACTTCAACCGGGACCGGCTGCTCATCGACGACTTCGCGGCGGCCATCTCGAACTTCCCTGACACGGTGACGCGGCTCTACGAGCGCAGGAATGGCGCGCTCCAGGTGAGCGCGAATCTCGGATTGCCCGGGCGCGTGAAGGACGAGTCCGTGTATGGGTACGAGGCTACCGAAGGGAACCTGGCGCTCGTCATGGATGTGCCAGACCGTCGCTCCGGTGCGTTCCGTTGGGCCGAGCGGCTCGGCATCCTGGGCTGCAGGGCGACCGAGAAGTTCATCCCCGAGGAGGTCTTCGAGCTCCGTGACTCCGACCTCGAAGTGTTCATGGGGCGCCTGTGGGCGGGGGATGGCTTCATCGCGTGCGAGAGGCGATTCGTTCCCTTCTACGCGACCTCTTCCGAGCGGCTCGCCCGGGATGTCCAGACCGTTCTGCTCCGGCTCGGCATCCTCGCGGGGCTCCACCGCAAGGAGTTCAAGTACCGTGGGACCACGAAGACCGGGTACACGGTCGATCTGCTGGGAGAGGGCTCCCTGGAGGCCTTCGTCGAGCGAATCGCACCACACGTCATCGGCCGCGAGGGTCAGGTCGGATTGCTTCGGGCCCGGTTGGTGAGTGTCGAGCGCGGGCAGTGCAGCAGGGACACTGTCCCCAGGACGGTCAGCCGATGGGTGGATGAAGAGCGCAAGAGGGTCGGTCTGCGGTGGCGGGAGCTTGGGACGCTGTCTCAGGTCTCGATCAGGGAGTTCACGGGCCAGGGCTCCGCCCGGAAGCGTGGCTTCCGCCGTTCGACGCTGATGCGCCTCGCCCGGTTCTTCGGCTCGCTCCGTCTCGCCCGGATCGCGGAATCCGACGTCTTCTGGGACCGCGTCGTCTCGATCGAATCGAGGGGGATCCAGGATACCTATGACCTCACGGTGGAGAAAGACCACAGTTTCGTCGCCGATGGGATCATCGTCCACAACTCGCACAGCGCCGCCTACGCCCTGCTCGCCTACCAGTGCGCGTACCTCAAGGCGCACTGGCCGGCGGAGTTCATGGCGGCGACGCTGACCAGCGAGATGTCGGACTCGAGCCGCATCGTCACGCTGGTCGAGGAGTGCCGGCGGATGAAGCTCGAGGTCCTGCCGCCGGACGTGAACCGCTCCGACTGGAAGTTCTCCCTGGAGGAGGGGAAGATCCGCATGGGCCTGGGCGCGGTGCGCAACGTGGGCCAGGCGGCGATCGAGTCGCTGGTGGCGGCGCGCGCGGGCACCGGCGGGGCGCCCGCCGGTGCACCCGGAGAGGCACGCGCCGGAGCGGCGGCCGCCGACGAGTCCGGGTCCCGCGGTCCGTTCCGGGACCTCTTCGATCTGGCGTGCCGCGTGGACACGCGCGCGCTGAACCGCCGCGCGCTCGAGTGCCTGATCGCCGCGGGCGCGTGCGATGTCCTGGGTGCCGGGCGCGAGCGGATGTTCGCCGGCGCGGGTCGCGCGCTCGAGCACGCGGCCTCGCTGCACCGCGAGCGCCAGAGCGGGCAGTCCTCGCTGTTCGGCGCTCCCGGGCACGGCGGTGGGGTGGTGGTGGCGGTGCCGGAGCTGCCGCCGGCCGAGGCGTGGACCAGCCGCGACCGCAGCGCGCGCGAGAAGGAGGTGCTGGGCTTCTACTTCTCCGAGCATCCGCTCGAGCCGCTGCGCGAACAGCTGGCGCGGCTCGCCACGCACGGCGTGGGCGAGGCGCTCGGGCTCGAGCCCGGCACCGAGGTGCGCCTGGCCGGGCTGGTGGGAGAGGTGCGCAGCATCACCACGCGGGCCGGGAAGCTGATGGGCGTGATGACGCTCGAGGACCTGAGCGGGCGCGTCGAGTGTACGATGTTCCAGGAGCAGTACGCGGGCGTGCGGGCCTGGCTCGCGGGGGAGGAGATCGTGGTGGTCTCGGGGCGGGTGGAGGACCGCGACGACCGCGGTCCGCGGGTGCTGGTCTCGGAGATCAAGCGCTTCGAGGAGGCGCGCACGGCGTACCGGCCGTGCCTGCACGTCGAGGTGCGTGCCGACGAGCTCTCGGTGTCCTGGCTGGAGCAGGTGGACCAGGTGCTGTCGGCGTATCCGGGCGAGGCCGAGGTCTTCCTGCACATCATCATGCCCGACCACTCGCGCCGGGCCAGCCGCTCGCGGCGCTACCGGGTGGCGGAGGACGCTGCCGTGGTGCCGGCCCTGAAGGAGCGCTTCCCCGGCGTGCGCGCGCTGTGGGGAAAGGGGATGTCGTGACCACCTGGCTGGATTTCGAGCGGCCGGTGCTCGAGCTGGAGCAGAAGATCCAGGAACTCCGGCTCCAGGCCGCCGAGCGCGGCCTCGATGCGGGCTCCGAGCTGGCCGACCTGGAGCAGAAGGCCGAGGCGCTGCGCCGCGAGATCTACGCCGGTCTCACGGCCTACCAGCGCGTGCAGCTGGCGCGCCACCCGAAGCGTCCCTACGCGCTCGACTACATCGGCGCGTGCTTCACCGAGTTCACCGAGCTGCACGGCGACCGCCACTTCGCCGACGACCCGGCCATCGTCGCGGGCCTCGCGCTGCTCGAGGGGCAGCCGGTCATGGTGATCGGCCAGCAGAAGGGCCGCGATACCCGGGAGAACCTGCTCCGCCGCTTCGGCATGCCGAACCCCGAGGGCTACCGCAAGGCGCTCCGGCTGATGAAGCTCGCGGAGCGCTTCGACGTGCCGGTGGTGACGCTGGTGGACACGCCGGGCGCCTACCCGGGGCTGGGCGCCGAGGAGCGCGGCCAGGCCGAGGCGATCGCGGTCAACCTGCGCGAGATGGCGCGGCTCGGAGTGCCCATCGTCACCGTGGTGATCGGCGAGGGCGGCTCGGGCGGGGCGCTGGCCATCGCCATCGCCGACGTCGTGCTCATGCTCGAGAACTCCATCTACTCGGTGATCTCGCCCGAAGGCTGCGCCTCGATCCTGTGGCGCGACGGGAAGAAGGGCCCACAGGCGGCCGAGGCGCTCAAGCTCACCGCGGCCGACCTGGAGCGGCTCGGCGTGGTGGAGGCCCTGCTGCCGGAGCCGGTCGGCGGCGCCCACCGCGACCCGGCCGCGGCCGCGGCCGCGGTGAAGGACGCGCTTCTGCGGCACCTGGGGGCGCTTTCCGGTGTACTCCCGGCAGAGCGGGTCGAGCGGCGGCTGCAGCGGTACCGCCGCCTGGGGGTGTACCGGGAGGGCGCGGCTTGACCCGTCGAAAAGCGGGTTGTTAGACTCGCGCGGCTCGGAATGCGCTCTCCACGCAGGAGGACTTCTCGACGCCTCTGGTTACGCCCTGCGCCACGGCGGTTGCCGGCAGGGGGGTGCCGCCCGGTGCAACGACGCACACAACCTCAACGCGTCTGAGCGAGGAGTCCATGTCCCTCAGTCCCGAGCTGCTCAGCATCCTGGTCTGCCCCGCCTGCAAGGGCGACCTGGTCTACGACGAGCCCGGCCAGCGCCTCATCTGCAACGCCTGCCGCCTGCGCTATCGGATCGTGGATGACATCCCGGTGATGCTGGTCGAAGAAGCCGAGAAGTTCTAGCACGGCGCCGGGCATGCACCTCCCGAAGCGCTCCCGCCGGCCGCGCGGCGCCGCCGCGGCGGTCTTGCTGTGTCTCGCCGCCGGCCTGGGCGCGCGCGCGGCCTTCCCGGCGCCGGCCGCCACCCGGCTGCTCGCCGCGGGCCCGGGCTCGATCCGCTTCGAAGTGAACGTGCCGGAGCCGCGCTTCGAGCCGCTCACCGGGGTCCCGGCCGCGGCGGGCGAGCGCATGTCGCGGCTCGTGCTCGAGGGCTACGACGCCGAGGCCGCGGCGGGCGAACCCGCGCTCCCGGTGCGGGTCGTGCTGGTGGCGGTGCCGCCGCTCGGCGAGGTGAGGCTCGCGGCGGCGGCCACCGACCCGGCGACGACCGACGGCGTGCTGCTGGCCTCCCAGCCCGGCGCGGACCGCGGTGACCGCGAGGGCCGTCCGGTCTACGCGCGCTCGGCGGTGGCGTACGCGGCGCGCGGGCCGCGACCGGCGCAGCGCGCCGAGCTGCTCGACGTGTCGTGGATGCGCAACCAGCGCGTGGCGCGTGTCGCGTTGCGCCCGGCGGACTACGACGCCGCGGCGCGGCGGGTGAGCGTGTGGCGGCGCGTCGAGGTCGAGCTGCAGGTGCAGCCCGCCGGCGAGCCGGGCGCGCCGGCCGAGGGGGCCGACCCGTTCGAGCGCGTCTACCGCCGCGCGCTGGTCAACTACGAGCAGGGGAAGGCGTGGCGCCGTCCCGCGGCCCGCGAGCTGCTCGGCCGCGCCGGGGCCGCGGGGCGCGCGGCTCTCCAGGCGGCGGTGCCGGAATCCAGCGTGTTCGCCGGGCGCCTGTGGGTGAAGATCGCGATCCAGCAGACCGGCTTCTACAAGGTGGACTTCGGGCAGCTCCGCAACCTCGGGCTGTTCGACCAGGACACCACGGTCGCGCTCGACAGCCTGCGGCTCTTCACCTGGCCCGGGGTCCCGGTGCTGCCGGAGGAGAACTACTGCGACTCGTGCGACTACCGCGAGGTCGCGATCGGGTTCTCGGACAACGGGGACGGGCGCTTCAACCGCAACAGCGACTACCTCTACTTCTTCGCCATGGGCCCGAGCGGCTGGGCCAGCGACTTCGATCCCGCCCGGCCCGAGACGGTGTTCGTGGACAACCCGTACGAGACCCGGAACTACTACTACCTGACCCGCGGCGGCACGCTGCCGGAGCTGCCGCCGGTGGGGGGCGAGGCGAAGCGCATCCGGGTCGTGCCGGCGCCGGTGGTGGACGACGGCACCGAGGTCCGCCCGCTCACCTTCCGCGCGCGCCTGCACGCCGAACAGGACAACGAGTACTGGCCCGACGCCTCGTCGCGTTTCGCCTCGCGGTACCGCGCCATGTTCTGGGAGAAGTGGTACTGGCGCAGCATCACCCAGGGGGGCCAGTTCACCGTCAGCGTGCCCGCTCCGGGCGCGGACACCGCGCTCAGCGATCCCGCGGCCGCGCCGCCGCGCGCGCGCATCCTGACCTGGGGGCTCAACTACAACGCGCCGCCGTATCCCTACTACAAGACCCCGGGCATCGTGGACCACTACCTGGACGCGAGCTTCGCCGACGTCACCTTCCCGCAGCGGGCGTTCGACGAGCTGCGGCCCGCGCTCTTCGACACCACGCTGGGCGCGCTCAACACCTACGGCAACCCGTTCGCGATGCGCATCCCCAGCGTCAACGACCCGAACAACCCGTACCGGGTGGACCGCACCGGGCTGGCGTGGATCGACCTCTACTATCCCCGGTTCTTCGAGCCGGCGGGCGACTCGCTGCTGTTCGATTCCCCGGCCGGCGGCAACGGCAACGTCATCTACACCGTCGGTCCGTTCAGCGGCGCGACGCCGCCACGGGTCTTCGACGTTACCGACGCCACGACCCCGTTCGAGCTGGGCTCGCTGTCCTACGACGGCACGGCGAAGCTGCTCCGCTTCGAGGTGACCGAGGACGCGCGCCGGCGCTACCGCGTCATCCAGGACGCCGGCGTCGTCAAGGTGGGGAGCCGCGCGGGAAGCGGCGAGATCACGGAAGCCTCCGGCGCCAGCCTCACCAACCTGCGCAACCAGCCGGCGGTGGACTACCTGGTGGTCTACTGGGACGGCTTCAAGGTCGCCGCGGACTCGCTGGCGGCGTGGCGCGCGGCGCGGCTGCCGAGCATGGGGGCGGCGACCCCGTTCCAGACCCGCGCGGTCCCGGTCTCGGCGCTCTACGACCAGTTCTCGGGCGGGCGCACCGACCCCGGCGCGATCCGCAATTTCCTGCGCGCGGTGTTCTTCAACTGGAACGACGCGACGCGGTCCCGCCCCAACTGCGCGTTCGTGACCTTCCTCGGGGACGCTTCCTACGACTTCAAGAACCTGACCGGGCGTGCCCCGGCAGGACAGCCGGGGACCCTCGTGCCTTCGTACGAGGGCGGCTTCGACTCCGCGGTGAGACGCCAGTTCGCGAGCGACGACTGGATGCTCGACGCCACCGACGCGGCCAACATCATTCCCGACTTCTTCGGCGGCCGCATCCCGGTGGACGACCCGGGCACCGCGCTCGACGTGGTGCGCAAGAAGGTGCTCGCCTACGAGCGCAGCGTGCCGCTCGGCGAGTACCGCGACCGCGTCATGTTCATCGCCGACGACAACGAGCAGGGCGACAACGTGGACCCGCTCGGCTGGACCCACCTGTCGCAGACCGCCGCGCTCGACTCGCTCTTCACCCCGCGGCACATCGACCGCGCCTACGTGTACCTGCATACGTATCCCGACGGCCCGGGCGCGACCAAGCCGGGGGCGCGCGCGGACGTGAAGAAGAACATCAACGACGGCGTGGCGATGTTCAACTTCATCGGGCACGGCAGCCCGTTCAAGATCGCCGACGAGAGCGTGCTGCTCGACACCGACGTGGGCACGCTCACCAACGCGCCGCGCTTCAACATCTTCGTGGCGGCTTCGTGCGACGTGGGCAAGTTCAACGACCCGACGGTGCAGAGCCTGGGCGAGCGGCTCATCATCAGCACCGTGGGCGGGTCGGTGGGCGTGGTCTCGGCGACCGAGCTGGCGTTCAGCAACCAGAACGCCGAGCTGAACCAGATCCTCTACCGCGAGATCTTCCGGCGCGACACCACCGATTGCCAGTACCACGTGTCGCTGTCGGAGGCGCTGCTCGTGGCCAAGTCGGGGAGCACCAACAACCAGAAGTACCAGCTCCTGGGCGACTCGGGCACCGGCGTGAACCTGCCGCGCCTGTGGGCCGAGATCACGCTCGCCGACTCGGCGGGGGTGAACCCCATCACCGAGGTGAAGCGCGGCGCCACCGTCTCGTTCCGCGGCCGGGTGCTCACCTGCCCGGGCGGCGCGCCGGTGCCGTTGACCGGCACGGCGAGCCTGCTCATCGAGGACTCGTCGCCGATCGACCAGACCCCCGACTGCTCGCAGTATTCCTGCTACAAGTACTACTACAAGGCCGGCCCGATCTACCGCGGCGACGTGGGCGTCGCGAACGGCGAGTTCCACGGCCGCTTCGTCGTGCCCATCGAGGCGAAGGACGGCGCGCTCGGCCGGGTGCGCGCCTACCTCGAAGGCCGCGCGGCCGGCCAGGGCTTCGACACCGACGGCGTGGGCAGCATCGCGGCGCAGGTCTCCCCGGGCGCCGGCGTCACCGGCGACACCGAGGGCCCGCGCATCGCGCTGGCGTTCGCGGGCGGCTCGACCTTCGTGCGGCCGAACGCCGCGCTCAACGTGAACCTCTACGACCCGAGCGGGATCCTCATCACCGCCCACTCGCCGCAGAACGGCATCGTGGTGACGCTCGACGGCAACACCACGAACCGCGTGGACATCACCGCGAGCTTCCGCTACGCCGCCGACTCGTACCAGTCCGGCACCGCGAGCTGGGAGCTGCCGAGCCTGCCGAAGGGCGCGCACAACGTCACGGTCTCGGCGGCCGACAACCTGGCCGCGGGGCTCAACGCGCCGGCGCACCGCTCGAAGGCGTCCCTCGACTTCACGGTGGTGGATAACCCGCCGCTGCGGATCGCGCGTGCCTACCTGTTCCCGAACCCCACCGGGTCCGGCGGGTGGCGCGGCGGCGGGCAGTTCGTGGTGGACGCTCCCGGCGACTCGGTGAACGTGCTGCTCCGCCTGTACACCGTCTCGGGCCGGCTGATCCGCACGCTCCGGGCGTTCGGCGGCCTCGGCCAGGTGCAGATCCCGTGGGACGGGCTGGACGACGAGGGGGCGGCGCTGGCGAACGGGGTGTACTTCTTCCAGGTGCACGTGAACGGCCGCGACGAGGAGGGGGCGAGCAGCCCGCGGCAGCAGGCCGACGCTGCGGGCCGCTTCGTGATCTTGAACCGGTGAGCCGGGCCCGGCGTGCGGAAGGGCCGCTCAGAGGACCGGGCCGGGAGCAGCGGTGGGCCATCGGACCCGCTCCGGACGCGGGTCCGGCGCACCAACCGCCTCGGCCAAAAAAGGTTGGAGCCGGGACCGGCGCCTCGGTGTAGTATGCCTCACCGCATGCGCGGCCGGGGGATCATTGTCCGTACGGAGGGAGTTCTCGATATGCGTTTGAATGCCACGACGTTGGCCGTTCTCGCCGGGCTGCTTCTGGCGGCGCCGGCCTTCCCGCAGGGGACCGGCCGGTCCCTCGACATCCAGCCCGGGGCGCGGCAGAACGGCATGGGCGCCGCCGGCGTGGCGCTCGGCGACGACGCCACCGGGGCCACCTGGTGGAACCCGGCGGCGCTGGGCTTCGCGCAGCGCTCGGCCGTGCAGCTCACCTACGCGCAGCTCGTGCCGGGGCTGGCCACGGACGTGAGCTACAACTACGCCACCTACGTCCAGCCGGTGGAGGGCTGGGGCGCCTTCGGGCTCGGCATCGTGTTCCTCGACTACGGCCAGAGCGAGGGCGTGGATCCGGCCGGCAATCCGACCGGGGTGTTCGGCTCGAACGAGTTCTCCCCGGCGCTCTACTACGGCACGCGCATCCTGCCCGACTTCGCGGTGGGCGCGTCGCTCAAGTACATCCGCATCCAGCTCGCCCCGCAGTCGCAGTCGGGCGTGGGTTCGACCTTCGGCCTCGACCTGGCCGGCCTCTACCGCATCCCGGCCGCGCGGCTGCGCCTCGGCGTCAACGTGCAGAACCTGGGGCCGAGCGTGACCTTCATCAACGAGGACCAGGCGAGCCCGCTCTCGCGCAACGTGAAGACGGGTTTCGCATGGGAGGCGCTCAAGGGCGATCCCCTCGGCGTGGTGTTCGTCGGGGACTTCAACCAGTCACTGGTGACCAACGACTTCCGCACCTACAACGGCGGCGCCGAGGTGCGCTACGCGAACGAAGGCGGCAAGGGCCTGAGCGAGATCGGCATCGCCGGGCGGATCGGCTACTACTCCGACCCGCTGGGCGACATCGGGGACCTCACCTTCGGGATGGGCATCAACTGGGGCGCGCTGGTGATCGACTGGGGCAGCATCCCGCAGGCCAGGAACTCCGGGCTGGCGAACGTCAACAAGATCAGCCTCGGCTATCGCTTCTAACTCGACCCGGGATTCGGGAACGATCCACTTGCGCGGCGCTCTCCCTGCCGTCGGCCTGACGCTGTCGCTCCTCGTGGCCGGAGCGGGCGTCGCGCGGGCGGGCGTCCCGCTCTCGGTGCAGCGCGTGGCGCCCGCCGCGGACACCGCCCGGCTCGCGCGCCCGGGCCGGCCCGCCTTCCTGCCGATGCGTCCCGCCGAGCTGGTCCAGCAGGAGGCGCGCGCGGCGGCGTGGCGCCGCTTCCCAGACCTGCTGAGCCGCCCCGGCGTGGACTGGTCGCCGCGGCTCGCGCGCCCGCTCCACCGCGCGACCTCGCCGCGCACGGCGCTGGCGCCCGAGGGCCCGGCGCTCGCCCCTTCGATCGTGATCAAGGTGGCGTTCCTGCGCGTGGACTTCCGCGCCGACCGGGGCGGCGGCGCCTCGACCGGGGACGGGCACTTCGATCTCTCGGGCCCCGACACCACGGTCGCGCCCATCGACCGCCCGCCGCACAACCGCAAGTTCTATCAGGATCACCTGGAGGCGCTGTCGCGCTACTACTCCGCGCAGAGCTACGGGCGCGTCGTCGTGCAGGGTGAGGTCTGGCCGCGCGACGACCCGGACGCGGCCTACTCGGTGAGCGACATGGCCGACTTCGGTCCGTGGACCTTCAGCCAGACGATCTACCAGGCCGCGGTCCACATGTTCCGCACCATGCTGTTCGCGGCCGACTCGCAGTCCATCGTGCGCGGCGACCGCATCCCGTGGGACAGCTACGATCGCATCGTGATCATCCACGCCGGCAGCGACCTGCAGAGCGACGTGCGGCGCGACAGCAAGGAGGACATACCGTCCTTCACCATCGGCGTGGGCGACACCGACGTGGTGATCTTCCCCGACTCGACCAACCTGGCCATCGATCGCGCCACCATCGTGCCCGAGACCGCGAACCAGGACGGCTACTACGGCGCGCTGAACGGGGTGATCGCGCACGAGTGCGGGCACCTGTTCTTCGGCTACGCCGATCTCTACGACATCGAGACCGGGTACCCGGTGGTGGGATTCTGGAGCCTGATGGATTCGGGCAACCTGGTGGGCTCGCGGGTGGCGCTCGCCGACGGCAGCGAGATCTTCGCCACCGGGCTCTTGCCGCCGAGCGTGGATCCCTGGCACCGCTTCTACACCACCGACGTGCTGGCCTTCCCGGAGGCCGGCATCGGCGACACCGCGGCGCTCGCCAACAGCGAGCGCAATCCGGACGTGCGGCGCGTGACCCTTTCGAGCGACGAGTACCTGCTGCTCGAGAACCGCCACGTCGCCCCGGAGAGCCTGGTGGTGCTCGACCAGGACTCCACGAGCCGCGTGGTGCTGGGACCGAAGAACCCCGACGCCCTCGAGTACGACGCGCTGCTGCCCGGCAGCGGCCTGCTGGTGTGGCACGTGGACAGCAGCGTGATCCCGTTCGAGAGCTCGCTGCGCATCAATCCCGACTACGGCTTCAACACCGACCCGCGGCGGCTGGCGATCTCTATCGTCGAGGCCGACGGGCTCGGCGACCTCGGCGACCCCGGCTCGCCCTACCTGCTGGGCGCCCCCAGCGACCCGTTCTTCCGCAGCAACAACCCGGCGCTCGCGGATTCCACCTTCCCGAACCTGCGGCCCCACATCGGCACGGTGACGCACCGGCAGCTCCTGTTCGTGGACGACCCGGCCCCCGTCATGCACTTCAGCGCGCGGCGTACCTGGCAGCTCCGCGGCTGGCCGGTGGCCGGCGACTTCCCGGCGGGCGGGCCCATCCTGCTCGCGGTGGACGCCGACGGCGACCGCGGCCTGGAGGTGTGCTGGGCGGGTGGTGCCGACTCGCTGGTGCTCTCCGACGGCTCGCACGTCGCGAATCCCGACGCCAGCGCCCTGTTCGCCATCAGGCCGGACGCCACCCCGCTCGACACGACCGGCGGCAATCTGACGAACTTCGCGTTCGCGCATCTCGACCGCAAGCCCTACCCGGTGCTGGCGGCGATCGCGACCGGGGAGCCGGGCCTGCCCGGGCTGCCCGCGCAGGGCCCCTCGTACTTCGCGGTCTCGACCTACGCGGATGGACCCGACACCAGCACGGCGGGCGGCCGCGTGTGGCTGCTGGACCGGCAGGGCGCGCCGCTCCCAGGCTGGCCCGCATCCCTTCCTTCGATCGTCACCACGCCGCCGGTGTTCGCGGGGCTCTACCCGAACGCCTGGGTGTTCGTCGGCTGCGCGGACGGGAGGGTGTACGCGATCGGGCTGGATGGCGCGAGCCGATCCGTGTTCAGGATGCCCTCGCCTGCGCCGGTCCGGGGTCGGCTCGCGGCCTGGCCCGCACCCGCGGGCGCCTGGATGGTGGCGGCGGGGACCTACGCGGTGTGGACCGGCGAGGGCTGGGTCGGTGTCAGGACCTGGTCCCCGGCGGGTACGCGGCCTGGTGATGCCGAGGCGGCCGATCCGGGGCCCGACCCCGGCTGGCCGGTGCGCCTGGTCTCCTCCGGTGACTTCGCACCGGAGTTCCTGTGGCTCGACTTCGATGGCGTGGCTCCGCCCGCCGGGGCGCCGCGCAGCTGCGGTGGCGACCCCGCGCTGATCGTCCACCACGCCGACCGCCTGTGGGCCTTCTGCCCGGGCGGGGACCCACTTCCCGGCTGGGGGCGCACGCTCTCCGACACGCTGGTCGCGGGCCTCGGCGCCGGCGATCCCGACGGCGACGGCGTGCCCGAGGTGCTGACGCAATCGCTGCGCTCCGAGCTGGCGTTCTGGAACCGCAGCGGCTATCCCTCGCCGGGCTGGCCCAGGCGCGGCACGCCGGAGGACCTGCGCACGGCGAGCCCCGCGCTCGCGCTCGACGTGGACCGCGACGGCCGGAGCGAGGTGGTGGGCATGAACGGCAGCGGGATCGTGGCCGCGTTGCGCGCGGACGGCAGGACGCCCGAGGGCTGGCCGCTGGCGAGCGGGAGCGGAGCGGCGGGTGCACCGGTGGCCGCGGACCTGAACCGCGACGGCTCGCTGGACCTGGCGGTGCCGGACCGCTTCGGGATCCTCTACGCCTACACGCTGCCGGCGCCGGCGAGCGACCCGGTGGCGACCTCGTGGATCATGCTGGGTGGCGACCCCGGCCGCACCTCGGCGCTGCTGCCGTCCGCCACGCCGGCCGCGCGCGCGCAGGCGGCGGGGCCGCTGGTGCCGGGCTCGCTCAAGGCGTACCCGAACCCCGCGCGCCGCCACCCCGTCTCCTTCGCCTTCACGCTCAGCGAGCCGGCCGACGTCGAGGTGCGCATCCTCGACACGTCGGGGCACGAGGTGGCGTCGTTCGCGCGCTCCGGGCTCCAGACCGACAACGTCACGGTGTGGGACCCGGGCCACCTGCCGGCGGGACTCTACCTGGCGCATCTGCGTTTCCGCGGCGCGCGCGGCACGCGCTCCGAGGTGCTGCCGGTGGCGGTGCTGCGATGACGCGGGCCTTCGCCCTGACCCTGGCGCTCGCGGGCGGGCTCGGCGCCGCGGGCGCGCACGCGGCGCTCCCGGCGGGCGCCGGCCTCGCGCGGCCGCTGGTGGCGGGCGCCGAGCGGCCGACGCTGGTGCTGGCCCAGCGCGCCATCGAGCGCACCTGGGGGCTCTCGCCGGACAGCAGCTACGTCGAAACGGACATCCCCGACTGGCGCAACGAGTCATTCGGCCGGGGGCGGGCCAGGCCTACGCCGGCGGGGGGGGCGCCGCCTGGTTCGCGCTCGCCGAGGCTGCGGGCTGGACCGCGAACCGCGTGTTCGCCGGGAAGGCCCGCGACTATCGCGGCCGCTCGGAACGCTATGCCGGCGCACCCACCGACAGCGCCAGCGCCTGGTCGTTCGCCCGCTGGGCGGCGGCCACCCAGCGCGACCCCGCCGACCTCATGCGCGTCTGGGCCGCCGACCGGCAGGGTTTCTACGACCTGATCGCGGACGATTCCCAGTACCTGGCGGGCTGGGAGGGCAACGCCGCCGCGACGCGCGCCGGCTTCGACGCCCTGCGCGGGCGCATGCACGACCACTCCCGGCGCGCGCGCTACGCCGCGTTCGGCCTGCTGCTGAACCACGTCGTCGCCGCGGTGGACGCGCTCCACGCGGCGCGCCTGCACAACCTGCCGCTCCAGCAGAACCTCGAGCTCAAGCTCAAGAGCTCCTGGCGCGGCGGCAGCCCCGCCATCATGGCGACGCTGGTGAGGAGGTTTTGATGAGGAGTCCGCTGCTGCTCGCGCTGGCGGCGCTGGCGGCCTGGGGCGCCCGCGCCGAGGCCCTCCCCGCCGACCCGGCGGCGGCCTGGGCGGAGCGCGCGTTCGGCGCCGCGGCGGCGCCCGGAGCGGAGACGGCACTCGGGTGCCCGGGGGCGGCTGCGGGGTCCGCGGCGCCCGCCGCGGGATACCAGGCCGCGGCGCTGGCCTACGACGCGGGTCGCGAGACGCCGCCGGCGCTCGCCGCGGCCGGGGAGGAGCCGCTCGCCATCTCGTTCGGTCGCCGGCGCGGAAGGAAGCCGAAGGCGCCGCCGGCGCCGCCCGCCGCGCTGGGCGCCGAGCGCGCGCGCATCCTGCTGCGCTCGCTCACGGTGCCGGGCTGGGGCCAGGCCACGCTCGGCCATCCGACCGCGGCCACCGTGTTCGCGCTGGCCGAGGCCGGCGTGTGGGGCTCGTTCGCCGCGTTCCACCTGCAGCAGCAGATGCGCACCGACACCTACGAGCGCACCGCGCGGCTGTTCGCCGGGATCGACCTGTCGCGCCGCGACGAGGAATTCCGCCGCATCGTGGGCGCGTTTCCGAGCAGCGAGGAGTACAACCGGCTGGTGGTGGCGCGTGATGCGGCGAACCTGTACCTGAGCGACCCGCAGCATCCCGACTACGACGGCTACCGCGCCTACATCGAGGCGCACCGGCTGGGGGGCGGCGACGCGTGGAACTGGGCCAGCGACGGCGACCAGACGCGCTTCCGCGGCCAGCGCAAGGACGCGCAGCGGGCGGCGCTGCGCGCCAACACCGCGCTGGCGCTCGCCATCGCGAACCGCATCGTGAGCGCCGTGCACGCCGCGCGCGTGGCGGGCCGCCCGGCCGGGCGGTCGCGCTCGTGGAACCTCGAGCTGGCTCCGGTGGACGTCACCGACCCGACGGCGCTCCGGCTCGCCGTGCGGGCGAAGTTCTAAATCGTTTCGCCTGAATCGGCGAGGTTGAGGTCAAGCTGCATGAGCGTACTCCTCGGTCGCGGTGAAGCGGGCCTCGAGCCAGCGCAGCACGGCCGCGAGCAGAGCGTGCATCGTCCGATGGCGATGGTTGCGGGTG
>JACRPT010000055.1 GCA_016223045.1 Candidatus Eiseniibacteriota bacterium | reverse complement strand
GCGAGCGGGGCATCGGCCACCGCCGCGGAGGCCCGATGACACCGGTGCGGCGCGGTCGCGATCGCGACCCGCGCGGCGGCCGGCTCGCGAGCCCGAGCGCGTTGTAGCCGCGCCCGCGCGCCGCGCCGATCAGCACGATGGCGAACGCGCCGCGCAGGGTCCCGCTCATCGGGTCACCCCCGCGCGGGCCGCGGTCCCGACGGCGCGCCGCACCGGCCTCATCGGGGCTCCGCCGCGCGGGTCGCGATCGCGACCGCGCCGCACCGGTGTCATCGGGCCTCCGCGGCGGTGGCCGATGCCCCGCTCGCGCGCAGCGCGCCGGCCAGGAGCACCATGAGCGCCTTCTGCGCGTGCAGCCGGTTCTCCGCCTGGTCGAAGATCGCGGAGCCCGGCCGGCGCGAGGTGGCGTAGTCGATCTCCTCGCCGTAGTGCGCGGGCAGGCAGTGGAGGACGACGGCGTCGGGCCGCGCCAGCGCCATCACCGCGTCGTTCACCTGGTAGGGGCGGAAGTCCCGCTTGCGCCTCTCGGCCTCGGCCTCCTGCCCCATGCTCGCCCACACGTCGGTGTAGAGGACGTCCGCCCCGCGGCACGCCGCGGCCAGGTCGTTGCTCACCGCGATCGCCGCGCCGGTGGCGCGGCCCATCGTCGCGGCCTCGGCGACGATGTCCGGCGCCGGCTCGTAGCCGGGCGGCGTCACCACGGTGACGCCCATGCCGAGCTGCGCGCCGCCGTAGAGCAGCGAGTGGGCGACGTTGTTGCCGTCGCCGCAGAACACCGCCTTGAGGCCCTCGAAGCGGCCCCTGCGCTCGTGGATGGTCTGCAGGTCGGCCAGGATCTGGCAGGGGTGCTCGCGGTCGGAGAGCCCGTTGATCACCGGCACGGTGGCGTGGCGCGCGAGGTCCACCACCAGGTCGTGCCCGAACACGCGCGCCATGATGAGGTCGGCCATGCGCGACAGCGTGAGCGCGATGTCCTCGACCGTCTCGCGCTCGCCGAGCCGGATGTCGGAAGGCCCGAGGTAGATGGCGTGGCCGCCGAGCTGGGTCATGCCGGCCTCGAACGACACGCGCGTCCGGAGCGAGGGCTTCTGGAAGATCATCGCCAGCGTCCGGTCCGCGAGCAGGCGGCGCGCGCGTCCCTCCTTCCGCTCGCGCTTCAAGGCCGCCGCGGTGCGCAGGACCTCCAGGGTCTCCTCGGCGCTGAAGTCCTTCACCGAGACGTAGCTGCGGCCATCCAGTCTCACCATGTCGCCTCCCTCATGCGCCCGCGCTCTCCGCGGCCCGCCGCGACCTCGCGCGGCGCGGTGCAGGCCGGTCGCGCGCGTCGGTCCTGCGCGCCACGCTCCGCCGCGGAGGACGGATTTGCGCCGCGCGGCTCCATCGTCAACCCAGCACCTTCGCGATCCGCTCGGTCGCCCAGTCGAGGTCCTTCTGCTCGATCACGAGCGGCGGCGCGATGCGCAGCACACTCTCCACCGTGTCCTTGCACAGGATGCCTTCCTGCTTCAGCCGCTTCGCGAAGTCCTTCGCCGGCCCCGCGTCGGGCAGGAGCTCGATGCCGATGAGCAGCCCCCTGCCGCGCACTTCCTTCACCCGACTCGAGCGCAGGCCGCGCAGCCGCTCGAGGAACGCCGCGCCCAGAGACGCGGCGCGCTCGGCCAGCCGGTCGCGCGTGAGGACCTTCATCGCCACGCGCGCCACCGCGCAGGCGAGCGGGTTGCCGCCGAAGGTACTGCCGTGGTCGCCGGGCCGGAACACGCCGAGCACCTCGCGCGAGGCCAGCACCGCCGAGACCGGCATCAGGCCGCCGCCGAGCGCCTTGCCGAGGATGAGCACGTCGGGCTTCACGCCCTCGTGATCGCAGGCGAACAGCCGGCCGGTGCGGCCGAGCCCGGTCTGGATCTCGTCAGCGATGAAGAGCACGCGGTGCCTCGCGCAGATCTCGCGCGCCTGCTTCAGGTAGCCGGCCGGCGGCACCACGATGCCGCCCTCGCCCTGGATGGGCTCGACCAGGAAGCCGACCGTGTTCGGGCCGATCGCGGCCTCGAGCGCCGCCGCGTCGCCGTAGGGCACCAGCCGGAAGCCGGGCGTGAACGGCCCGAAGCCCTCGCGGAACTGCGGGTCGTCCGAGAAGCTCACGATGGTGATGGTGCGCCCGTGGAAGTTGCCTGCGCAGACGATGATCTCGGCCCGGTCCGCGGCGACGCCCTTCACCTGGTAGCCCCACTTGCGCGCGGTCTTGAGCGCGGTCTCGACGCCCTCGGCCCCGCTGTTCATGGGCAGCACCTGGTCCTGTCCGGCGAGCTGGGTGATCTCCTCGCAGAACGGTCCGAACTGGTCGTTCTGGAACGCGCGCGAGGTGAGCGCGAGCACGCGCGCCTGGGCGACGAACGCCTCGACGATCTCGGGGTGTCCGTGCCCGAAGTTGAGCGCCGAGTAGGCGCTCAGCATGTCCAGGTAGCGGTGCCCGTCCACGTCCTCGACCCAGCAGCCGCTCGCTTTCGCGATGACCACCGGGAGCGGCGCGTAGTTGCGCGCGCTGTAGCGCTGGACGAGCGCGTCGTGCCGCGCGGTCTCGGCGCCCGGCGCGCGGGCGTTCCCCGCGGTCTCCGTCCGGTCCATCGGTCCTCCCTTCAGCGCCGCGGCGCCGGCGTGGCGCCGTCGGTCCCGGCGACCGCCCGCTCCAGCAGCGTCGGATCGTGCTCCTCGAGCTCGTAGCGGACCCGCGTCGAGGGTTTGTCGATCGTGAGCACGTGCCCCAGGTCTATGGGTGTGGCGATCAGCACGGTGTCGCACGGGACCGCGCGGATGGTCGCCGACAGCTCGGCCACCTGGCGCTCGCCGTAGCCCATCGCCGGCAGCACCTGGGTCAGGTGCGCGTACTTCTCGAACACCGCCTTGATCGAGCCCTGCGCCCAGGGCCGCGGGTCCACGATCTCGGCGGCCCCGAGCTGGCGCGCCGCCACCAGGCCGGCGCCGTAGCGCATCTCGCCGTGCGTGAGAGTCGGGCCGTCCTCGACCACCAGCACGCGCCGGCCCTCCACCAGCCCCGGCTCCCCGACCGTGACCGGCGAGTTCGCGCGCACGATCACGGCCCGCGGGTTGACGCGGCGGACGTTGGCCTCGACCGCCGCGACGCCCGCCGGGTCCGCGGTGTCCACCTTGTTGATCACCACCACGTGCGCCATGCGCAGGTTGGTTTCGCCCGGGTAGTAGGAGAGCTCGTGCCCCGGCCGGTGCGGGTCGGCCACCGTGATGTGGAGGTCGGGCCGGTAGAAAGGCAGATCGTTGTTGCCGCCGTCCCACAGGATGACGTCGGCCTCGCGCTCGGCCTGGCGCAGGATGGTCTCGTAGTCGATGCCGGCGAACACCAGGTTCCCCATCGCCAGGTGCGGCTCGTACTCCTCGCGCTCCTCGATGGTGCAGTCGTGCGCGTCCAGGTCGGCCAGGCTGGCGAAGCGCTGCACCGCCTGCTTCACCAGGTCGCCGTAGGGCATGGGGTGGCGGACCACCGCGACCTTCCTGCCCTGCTCCCTGAGGATGCGGGTCACGCGCCGCGAGGTCTGGCTCTTGCCGCAGCCGGTGCGCACCGCGCACACCGCGATGACCGGCCTGGTGCCGCGCAGCATGGTCTGTTCGGCGCCGAGCAGGCGGAACTCCGCGCCCGCGGCGTGCGCGCGGCAGGCCTGGTGCACCACGTGCTCGTGCGAGACGTCGGAGTAGGCGAAGGCGACCACGTCCGCCCGGTATCTCGCGATCAGCTGTTCGAGCAGCTCTTCGGGGAAGATCGGGATGCCGTCCGGATAGTCGGGGCCGGCGAGCGCCGGCGGGTAGGTGCGCCCGGCGATGTCCGGGATCTGCGTGGCGGTGAAGCACACCACTTCGGCGCCGGGCAGGCGCTTCCAGTACACGTTGAAGTCGTGGAAGTCCCGGCCGGCCGCGCCCATGATGATGACGCGGGTCTTCTTCGAGCGGTCCATGGTGGTGCCCATCCTCCCCGCTGCAGGCTGCTCAAGGCCCCGATCACTGCGTTGGCTCGGTCGCTCCTCGTTGCGACGTATCCTGCGGATACGACTCACTCGTCGCTTCCTCGCCGCCTTGTCCTCGGAGCCTTCAGCAGCCTGCTCTGGCGTGCGTCGCCGGAGGCCGGTCCCGCATCCCGCCAGCCGCGGCGGTGGCCGCGACCCGGGGAAGGAAACCCCTGCACGCGAATCTGGTCGGCGTCCGATCCCGGACGGCCGGTGGTTGGCAAGTCGGCAAATAGCATACCACCGGCCGAGTTGCGGCCCTGCATGGCGAGGTCGTTGTCCGACCGCGCGCCGGGTTCGATCCCGCGATGCATGCGGCGCCGCGAATGCTGACAGGGGTGGTGGCGCGCCTGCCAGGCGTGGCAAACGGGAGGGCGCCCGCCTTGTGCCCCCCGGCGCCCCTGAGGCACTCTCCCGCGCCACCGAGTCACACCCACGACCGCGCCGGCCGCACCGCAGCGGCGCACCATCCGGAGAGGGGCACGATGCGCGTTCCGAGGCCGATGTCGCTGCTGTTCACGCTGTGCTGTCTCGCGCGGCCGGTCGCGGCCGCGGAGGCCCCGGCGCCGGCCGGAGTCGCGGCCTCGCGGGTCGTCTACGTCCGCCCGCAGTACCTCCCGCCCGCCGAGCTGGGGCGCGTCCTCGGCGTGCGACAGGTGGACGCGCGCGGCGTGCTCGAGTGGCAGGCACCCGACGGGATGCACGCGGTCGAGGTGCGGCGCAACGACGCGGCGAACCTGCTGATCTTCTCGGGCGGCGCCGCGGACGTGGAGGCGGTCGAGGCCATGGTCCGGGCGGCGGACGTCGCGCCACGCCAGATCGCCGTCGAGGCCCGCATCGTGGAGGTGGACGAGAGCCGCACGCGCGACCTCGGGATCGACTGGAGCACGCTGTCCACGAGCGCCGCGCTCCGGCAGGAACACGCCCGGAGCGTCGTCGAGCGGAGCACGCGGACTCCCTACGGCCCATCGGGCCCCTACCGCGACGAGGCCACGCAGGACCGCCTCGACGTCAGCTCCTCGGCGGCCCTCTACAACAGCCTCAAGCTCCTCGAAGAGGCCGGCGCCGCGACCCTGCGCGACGCGCCGCGCATCCTCACCCTGAACAACCGTCGCGCGACCATCCTCGACGGCCAGCGCGTCACCTACGTCACGCGGTACTCGAGCTACGCGAACGTGTTCGCGACCGACTCGATGGACGCCGGGCTGACGCTCAGCGTGCTGCCCTCGCTGGGCGAGAGCGGCTACCTGACGCTCGAGATCCGCGCCGAGCTCACGACCCTCAGGGGCGACATCTCGGGAAGCCCGGTGAAGGACGGGCAGATCGTCGAGAACACGGTCGTGGTCAAGGACGGAGAGACGGTGCTCCTCGGCGGATTCCAGCGCAGCACGGACCGGAAGGTGAAGCGCCGCTTCCCGGTGCTGGGTCACGCGCTGCCGTTCCTGTTCTCGCGCGAGATCGTGGAGCACTCCCGCACCCAGACCTTCATCGCCATCACGCCGCGCGTCGTGGACCTCGCCGCGGCGGTGGACGAGAAGACCCGCGGGCTGATCGAAGGGAAGTAGGGCGCGGCCTCCGACAGTGCGGGGGCGGGCCGCGGTTCCGGCCCCGCCCCCGCCCTGCTATCCTCGCCGCCTCATGAGCCGCCTGCCCTCGTTCGAGTTCCACGTCGCGCGCGCCGCGCGCGAGCGCTACGGCTTCGACGACACGCTGTTCGCGCTCACCGGCAACGTGGTGTTCGCGAACCTGGCGGCGGCCCGCGCGTTCGCGCAGAAGATGAACGCCGCTCGCGATCTCGAGCAGCAGCCGGAGCGCGCGGTGCAGGCGGGCGCCCTGAACGCGATGGGGCTGATCGACGAGGCGCTGCACCTGGTGGTGGCCGCCTTCCGCGCGCAGCGCGACCCGCGCGCCATCACCGACGCGCTGGCCTGGTTCGAGCGCCGCCTGGGGCGCGACGCGCTCGACCGCACGCTGCTCGGCTTCGCCGGGAGCTTCCCCACCGTGGCGGTCCACCGCGGGCGGCTCACCGCGCGCGCCTGGCTCGCCGGCGAGAGTGGCGGCACGCCGCACCGCGCGGTGGCGCTCGAGGAGCTGATGATGCTGTGGCTGGCGAACGCGAATCCGGCATTCAAGCCGTTCGCCGAGCTGTTCGACGACCGGGATCTCGCGCGCCTCACCGCCTACCCGGGCATCACGCGCGCGCTGCGCGACTACTTCGAGACCCGCCCGCGCTTCGGCCCCGACCAGCAGAACCTGGTGGACCTGCTGCGCGCGCCCGCGCTCGCGGCGCCCGACTCGCTCTCCGGCCAGCTCGCCTTCATCCGCGAGCGGTGGGGTCTCCTGCTCGGCGACCTGATGGCGCGCTTCCTCACCGCCCTCGACGTGCTCAAGGAGGAGGAGCTGGCGGTGTGGCTGCGCTACCACCCGCCGGCCTTCCACGCGCCCGGCGCGCTCGCGGTGGGCGACTCGGGGCCGGGGGCGATCCTGCGCTTCGACGCGCACGAGCACGAGCACGAGCGCTTCAGCGCCGACCTCGACTGGATGCCGAACGTGGTGCTGATCGCGAAGAGCGTCTACGTGTGGCTCGACCAGCTCTCGCGCCGCCACCAGCGGGCCATCACGCGGCTCGACCAGATCCCCGACGAGGAGCTGGACACGCTGCGGCGCCGCGGCTTCACCGGGCTGTGGCTGATCGGCGTGTGGGAGCGCAGCCGCGCCTCGCAGCGCGTCAAGCAGCTCACCGGGAATCCCGAGGCGGTGGCCTCGGCCTACTCGCTGCTCGACTACGCCATCGCCGCCGATCTGGGCGGCGAGGCGGCGTACGCCGGCCTGCGCGAGCGCGCCTGGGCGCGCGGCATCCGGCTGGCGAGCGACATGGTGCCGAACCACATGGGGGTGGACTCGCGCTGGGTGATCGAGCATCCCGACTGGTTCCTGTCGCTCGACCACAGTCCGTTCCCGGCCTATTCGTTCAACGGGCCCGACCTGTCGAGCGACGGGCGCGTGGCGGTCCAGATCGAGGACCACTACTACGACCGCAGCGACGCCGCGGTGGTGTTCCGCCGCACCGACCGCTGGACCGGGGACCAGCGCTGGATCTACCACGGCAACGACGGCACGAGCATGCCGTGGAACGACACCGCGCAGCTCGACTACCTGAAGCCCGCGGTGCGCGAGGCGGTGATCCAGACCATCCTCGCCGTGGCGCGGCGCTTCCCGATCATCCGCTTCGACGCCGCGATGACGCTGGCCAAGCGCCACTACCAGCGCCTGTGGTTCCCCGAGCCCGGCGGCGGCGGCGCGATCCCCACGCGCGCCGAGCACGGCCTGACGAAGGCGCAGTTCGACGCCGCGATGCCGGTCGAGTTCTGGCGCGAGGTGGTGGACCGCGTGGCCGCGGAGGCGCCCGACACGCTGCTGCTGGCCGAGGCGTTCTGGCTCATGGAGGGCTACTTCGTCCGCACGCTCGGCATGCACCGCGTCTACAACAGCGCGTTCATGAACATGCTGCGCGACGAGCAGAACGCGAACTACCGCCTGGTCATCCGCAACACGCTCGAGTTCGACCCCGAGGTCCTGAAGCGCTACGTCAGCTTCATGAACAACCCGGACGAGCGCACCGCGGTGGACCAGTTCGGGAGAGGCGACAAGTATTTCGGCATCTGCACCCTGATGGTCACGCTGCCCGGACTGCCGATGTTCGGCCACGGCCAGGTGGAGGGGCTGGCCGAGAAGTACGGCATGGAGTACCGGCGCGCCTACCATGACGAGCGGCCCGACCCGTGGATGGTCGAGCGCCACGAACGCCAGATCGCGCCGCTGCTCCATCGCCGCGCGCTGTTCGCCGAGGCACGCGACTTCCTGCTCTACGACTTCCACACCGAGAGCGGCCACGTCAACGAGGACGTGTTCGCGTACTCCAACGGCCGCGGTGGCGAACGCGCGCTGGTGGCCTACCACAACCGCTACGCGACCACGCGCGGCTGGATCCGGCTCTCGTGCGCCTACGCGGAGAAGACGCCGGGCGGCGGCAAGGCGCTGAAGCGGCGCGCGCTCGACGAGGCGCTGGGGCTGGCGGCCGATCCCGCGCTGTTCGTGCGCTGCCGCGACGCGGTCAGCGGGCTCGAGCACCTGTGGAGCGCGAGCGAGCTGGCCGAGCGCGGACTCCACCTCGAACTCGACGCCTACCGCTGCCTCGTGTTCCTTGACTGGCAGGAGGTGCGCGACGACGGGATCCGCCCGTGGGCCAGGCTCGCTCACGAGCTGGCCGGGCGCGGCGTGCCGAGCCTCGACGCCTCGCTGCTCTCGCTGGAGCTGCGGCCGGTGCACCGCGCGCTGCGCCTGCTGCTCGCGCCGGCCGCGGCGCGCGCGCTCGCCGAGACCGCGGCGGCGCCCGAGCCGGCCGCGCCGGCCGAGGCGGTGCTCGACGACCTCGAGGATCGCGCGCGCACGCTGCGCGCCGAGGCGCGGCGCTTCTCGGTGTGCGGCGGCGCGTTCGCCGCGGGGCTGGGAGGCGAGGCCGGGTGGCACGGCGAGGAGGCGGTGGCGGCGCGCGCGCTGCGGCTCGTGCTGCAGGCCGCGCTGCGGTTGCCGGCGCTCGAAGCGCTGGGCGCGGCCCCGTGGTCCGAGGAGGCGCGCGCGGTCCTGCCGAGCAGCAGCCTCGCCCCGGCCCCGGCCGAGGCGGTGTGGGGCGCGCTGCTGGCGTGGGCCACGCTGCTGGCGCTCGGCCGCCTGCGCGATCCCGAACAGCCCGAGCGCGCCGCGGTCGAGCTGTTCGACGCGCTCCACCTGCGCGGCGTGCTGGCCAGCGCGTTCGAGGTGCTGGGACTCCGGGGCGAGGAGCGCTGGCGCGCCGCCGCCCGCGCACGCGCGTCGTTCGCGCATCACGAGTGGCAGCCGGCCGCGGCCGCGGCGCATGAGGAGGCGGGCGTGAGCGCGGCGCCCCGCGCGGAGGAGACCTCGGCCGCGGCGCGCGAGGAGGAGTCCGCCCGCTCCGCGGTGGTGGGCGTCCGGGCGGACGAGACGGCGGCGGGCGCAGGACCCGGTCCTGCCGTGGCGCACGCCGCCGCGCGCCCCGCGTGGCTCGACGACGCGGACGTGCTGTGGCTCATCGGCGCCCACGAGCACGAGGGCGTGCAGTACGTCGTGCGCGAGCCCTACGAGTGCACGTTGTGGTGGATGTCGCTGCGCGCGCTGCTGCGGAACGCGGCGCAACCGCGGCCCGACGCCGGCGCGCTGCGTGCGATCGAGCGCGGCATCGCCGCGCGGCTCGCCGAGGCCGAGGCGGGGGGATGGCGCCTCGAGGCGCTCCAGGGCGTGGAAGTGCGGAGCGCCCCCGACGACGCTGCGGTCACACCGACTGCGAGGCGCGACGACTGAGCGTGGGAACCGCGCTCCCTGCCGCGCCGATCCCATGTCCTTGAGCCCCCACCGCCTCGACGTCGCGATCATCGGCGGCGGCATCGTGGGCATGGCGACCGCGATGGCGCTCGCGGAGCGGCCGCGTCTCAGCCTCGTCGTGCTCGAGGCCGAGCAGCGCCTGGCCGCGCACCAGACCGGCCACAACAGCGGCGTCATCCACTCGGGCCTCTACTACAAGCCCGGCTCACTCAAGGCCAGGAATTGCGTCGCGGGCCGCGAAGCGCTCTACCGCTTCTGCGCGGAGCAGGGCATCGCGCACGAGCGCTGCGGCAAGCTGGTGGTGGCGACGCACCCGGGCGAGCTGGCGGCGCTGGACGAGCTGGAGCGGCGCGGACGCGCGAACGGGCTCGGCGGATTGCGCCGGCTCTCCGCGGCCGAGATCCGCGAGCACGAGCCGCACGCCGCGGGGATCGCGGGGCTGCTGGTGCCCGAGACCGGCATCGTGGACTACGCCGCGGTGACCGAGGCGTTCGCGGCGCGCGTGCGCGCCTCGGGCGGCGCGATCGAAACCGGCGCGCGGGTGCGGCGCGTACGCCGCCTGGCGGACGCACTCGTGATCGAGACCCCGCGCGGCGCGGTCGAGTGCCGCGGCCTGGTCAACTGCGCCGGGCTCCACTCCGACCGCGTCGCACGCCTGTGCGGCGTCGAGCCGGGGCTCGCCATCGTGCCCTTCCGCGGCGAGTACTACGAGCTGGCGCCGGAGCGCGCGCACCTGGTGCGGAACCTGATCTACCCGGTCCCCGACCCGCGCTTCCCGTTCCTCGGCGTCCACTTCACGCGCATGGTCCGCGGCGGGATCGAGGCCGGCCCGAACGCGGTGCTCGCCCTGAAGCGCGAGGGCTACGCCCGCGCGAGCTTCTCGCTTCGCGACGTGGCGCAGCTCGCGGCGTTCCCGGGCTTCTGGCGCATGGCGGCGCGGAACTGGCGCATGGGGTTCATGGAGTCGTGGCGCTCGTGGAGCACGGCCGCGTTCGTGGCGCCGCGCGGGGAGCTGGTCCCGGAGATCGACGCGCCGGCGCTGGCGTGCGCGCCCAGGCGGTGGAGCCCGACGGGACGCTGGTGGATGACTTCCGCATCGTCGAGGCCGCTCGCATGATCCACGTGCTGAACGCCCCGTCGCCCGCCGCCACCGCCGCGATCGCCATGGGCCGCGCGCTGGCAGTGCGTGCGCTCGAGCGCTTCGACCTCGCGCGCGGTTAGAGTCAGGAGAGGGTCGCGCCTGACCTGAGGCATGCACGTAAGACCCGGCCACTTGCCCCGATGCGGACATCCTCCAGGAGCGAAACGGCGGCAGCCCGCCGGCGCGATCCGCCGCCTCGCTTCCGACCCGCGTCCGGTGCTACCGTAGCGCGCCCCCCGGACCGCCCCACGGAGTCCGGCCCGACCCGACGCAAGCCCGAGAGGATGAGCGATGCAGCAAATCCAGCAGATGATCGCCGCGGCCGCGGTGGACAAATCGAAGCCGAGCTGGCGTACCACGCTCTCGAAACCGGAGCCGGCGGACTTCGACCCCGCGCAGCAGTGGTTCGCGCGCATGGAGACCAGCAAGGGCCCGCTCGTCATCCGGCTCCTCCCCGACGTCGCGCCCATGCACGTGACGAGCTTCGCCTACCTCGCGGGGCTCGGCTTCTACGACGGGCTCGCGTTCCACCGGGTCATCAGCGGCTTCATGGCGCAGGGCGGCTGCCCGCTCGGCTCCGGCACCGGCGGCCCGGGCTACACCTACGCGGGCGAGTTCAAGCCGGGCGTGAAGCACGACCGGCCCGGCCTGCTCTCGATGGCGAATGCCGGCCCCGGGACCGACGGCAGCCAGTTCTTCCTCACCTTCGTGCCGACGCCGTGGCTGGACGGCAAGCACACCATCTTCGGCGAGGTGGTCGAGGGCAAGGACGTGCTGAAGCAGCTCGAGGCGGCGGGCTCGCAGAGCGGGCGCACGAGCGAGAAGCTGGCCATGGAGAAGGTGACGATCGAGGTCAGGTAGCCCGGTGTCCGAGCCGCCCCGCGGTCGGCCGGCGGGTCCGGCGCCGGAGGGCAGGCACGCAGATGGCCGCCCGTCCCACACACGCCTCAACAGAGGAGGTCAGCGCATGAACCCCCGACCCAGCTCCTGCCGCCACCGGGCGGCGCTCGCCCTTTCGGTCTGCCTGCTGGCCGCGCTGCCGGCGGCCGCGTGGGCCCGCGATGCGGTGAAGGCGAAACCCGCCGCGAAGGCCGCGGCGAAGCCCGAGGCCAGCGCCCCTGCCGCCCCGGACTCGATGATGGCCGAGATGATGAAGCTCGCCACGCCCGGACCCGCGCACGCGACGCTCAAGGCGATGGAGGGGAAGTGGAAGGCGGTGGTGAAGTCCTGGAACGGGCCCGGCGAGCCCAGCGTGAGCGAGGGCACGGCCGAGAACCGCATGATCCTCGGCGGGCGCTACCTCGAGGAACGCTTCCAGAGCACGATGATGCAGATGCCGTTCGAGGGCTACGGCCTCACCGGCTACGACAACGCGAGCCACCGCTACCAGTCCCTCTGGGTGGACAACATGAGCACATCCATGATGACCAGCGCGGGCGCCATGGACGATGCGGGGAAGACGCTCACCATGACCGCCACCGCGCCCGGGCCCGACGGCAAGCCGATGGACATGAGGATGGTCAACAAGATCGTGGACGAGAACACCCACGTCTTCTCCATGTACGGCATCATGGGCGGCCAGGAGCAGCTCATGATGGAGATCACCTACACGCGCATGTGATGCCAGCTCCGCTCGAGGTCGCGCGCGCCCTGCTCAGGGGCGCGCGCTACCTGTTCGTGCTCACGGGCGCCGGCATCTCGGCCGAGAGCGGCGTCCCCATCTTCCGCGGCGCGGGCGGCTACTGGAGGAACCGCAGCTTCACCGAACTGGCCACCCCCGAGGCGTTCGCGCGCGACCCGCGGCTGGTGTGGGACTGGTACCTGGAGCGGCGCCGCACCGTGCGCGCCTGCGAGCCGAACGCGGCGCACCGCGCGCTCGCGGAGTGGTCGGTTCGCGGGGCCGGCCTGCTGGTCACGCAGAACGTGGACGACCTGCACGAGCGCGCCGGGCACCGCGGCGCGGTCCACGTCCACGGCTCGCTGTGGCGCAATCGCTGCATGCGCTGCGGCGCCGAGCGCGCGGCCGACGCGCTGGAGTACTCCGAGCTGCCGCGCTCGCCGTGCTGCGGAGCACCCGAACGGCCCGGCGTGGTCTGGTTCGGCGAGAGCCTGCCCGAGCAGGCGATCACCGCGGCGATCACCGGGGCCGAACGGGCGGACGTGGCGCTGGTCATCGGCACCAGCGGCGTGGTCTACCCCGCGGCCGGCTTCGTCGAGGTGGCGCGGCGACACGGGGCGAAGGTCGTGGACGTCAATCCGGACCCGCCTTCGGCGGGTGCCCGGAGCGCTCTGGCTGCCGACGTCTCCGTCGCGCTCCCGGCCGGCGAGGCGGTGCCCGCGCTGCTGCTTCCTTGAGTCGTTCCTTCCCTGGGCGGGACCGTGCGCTCCGCTTGGAGCGCCCTGTATACTGCGGCGGCCGAGCCCCCGGCGAGCACACCGTCGCCGCGGCTCGACCACTCGCCGAGGATCGCTGCGGAACGACCCCGCTTGCCGGAGGATGCGGATGCACGAGACGCTGAAGGAGCTCAAGGGCCGTCTGCTCGAGATCTACGACCTCTCCATGGCGGCCGCGGTGCTGCGCTGGGACCAGGCCACCTACATGCCGCCCGGCGGCGCCGGGGCGCGCGGGCGACAGATGGCGACGCTGAGCCGCATCGCGCACGAGAGGCTCACCGAGCCCGGGATGGGCCGCCTGCTCGACCGGCTCGAGCCGTGGACCGCGGGGCTGCCGCACGACTCCGACGAAGCGTGCCTGGTGCGGGTCACGCGCCGCGCCTACGACCGCGCGATCAAGGTCCCCTCGGCATTCGTCTCCGAGCTGGACGAGCACGCATCGCTCTCCTACCAGACGTGGACCACGGCGCGGCCGCGGAACGACTTCGCGAGCGTGCGCCCGCTGCTCGAGAAGACGCTCGAGATGAGCCGGCGGCTCGCGGACTTCTTCCCCGGCTACGAGAGCATTGCCGACCCGCTCATCGACTACTCCGACTACGGCATGAAGGCCTCCTCGGTGCGCGCGGTGTTCGCCGAGCTGCGCGCGCGGCTGGTGCCGCTGGTGCGCGCCATCACCGAGCGGCCCGCGCCCGACGACCGCTGCCTCAGGCAGAGCGCGCCCGAGGCCGATCAGCTCGCCTTCGGGCTCGAGGTGCTCCGGAAGTTCGGCTTCCACTTCGAGCGCGGCCGGCAGGACCTCACGCACCACCCGTTCATGACCAAGTTCTCGCTCGGCGACGTGCGCATCACCACGCGCGTGCGCAAGCAGGACCTCACCGACGCGCTGTTCAGCACGCTCCACGAGGCCGGTCACGCGATGTACGAGCAGGGCATCCGCCGCGACCACGAGGGCACGCCGCTCGCCGACGGCGCCTCGGCCGGCGTGCACGAGAGCCAGTCGCGGCTGTGGGAGAACCTGGTGGGCCGGAGCCGCGGCTTCTGGGAGTTCTTCTACCCGAAGCTCCAGGCCGCGTTCCCGGCGCAGCTCCGGCCCGTGCCGCTCGACACCTTCTACCGGGCCATCAACCGGGTCGAGCGCTCGCTCATCCGCACCGACGCCGACGAGGTCACCTACAACCTGCATGTCATGATGCGCTTCGACCTCGAACTCGACCTGCTCGAGGGGCGCCTCGCGGTCCGCGACCTGCCCGAGGCGTGGCGCGCGCGCTTCGAGAGCGACCTCGGCATCCCGGTGCCCGACGACCGCGACGGCGTGCTGCAGGACGTCCACTGGTTCAGCGGCCCGATCGGCGGCGCGTTCCAGGGCTACACGCTCGGCAACATCCTGAGCGCCCAGTTCTTCGCCGCGGCGATCGCGGCGCATCCCGGGATCGGCGCCGAGATCGCGCGCGGCGAGTTTGACACGCTGCACGGCTGGCTGCGCGAGCACGTCTACCAGCACGGCGCCAGGTTCACCGCCGCCGAGCTGGTCGAGCGCGCCACCGGGTCGCCGATGACCATCGAGCCCTACATCGCCTACCTGTGGGGCAAGTACCAGCCGCTCTACGGGCTCGCGGGCGAGCAGCCCGGCGCGCTCGCGGGCAGGCGCGCGGGCTGAGGGACGCGCGGCGCGTGGCGCTCCGGCCCACCGCTGCGAAGTCTCGACGCCGGAGGCCGGGCGGCCGTCCCGCTCCGCGCCACTGCGGGCGCCCCGGCCGCGCTCATCCCGTCCCCGGCGGCCTCCGCTCGTGCCAGTCGGTCGCGCGCTCGAAGGCGCGCGCCGCGCGCAGCACGGTGGCCTCGTCGAACGGCCGCCCGATGATCTGCAGGCCCACCGGCAGCCCCGCGCGGTCGAAGCCGCACGGCAGCGAGATCGCGGGCAGCCCGGTCAGGTTCGCCGGCGTCATCAGCCGGTTCCAGGCCCGCCCGGGCTCGCGCGACATCGGCTCGCCGATCGCGGGCGGCGTGCGCGGCAGGCTCGGCGCCACCAGCACGTCGGCCTCGCGCAGCGCGGCCACGAACTCCTCGCGGACGATCTGCTGCATGCGGCGCGCGTTGACATACTCCACCGCCGGGATGAAATGCCCCAGCTCGAGCGCGCGCCGCACGTCCTCGCCGTAGTCCTCCGCGCGCGTCCTGAGCCAGGGCGCGTGGTAAGCGCCCGCCTCCGCAGCCAGGATCGCGTGCAGCGCGGTGTGCGCCTCGGTCACGTGCGGCATCTCCGCCGCCGTGCGGCGCGCCCCCTCCTGCCCGAGCGTCGCGACCGCGGCGCGCACGGCGGCCGCGACGTCGGGCTCCAACCCTTCGAAGAAGTACCGCTCCGGCACACCGATCGTCAGCCCGCGCGCGCCCCGCTCGAGGTCGCGCGTGAAGTCCCCGGCCGGAACGTCGGCGCACCACGGGTCCTCGGGGTCCGGCCCGGCGATGGCGTTAAGCAGCAGCGCCGCGTCCTCGACGGTGCGCGCCATCGGACCGACGTGGTCGAGCGACCAGGCGAGCGGGATGACGCCGCGCCGGCTGACGCGCCCGAACGTGGGCTTGAGCCCGACCACGCCGCAGGCGCTCGCCGGGATGCGGATCGAGCCGCCGGTGTCGGTGCCCAGCGAGAGATGCGCGAGTCCCGCCGCGAGCGCCGCGCCGCTGCCGCCGCTCGAGCCGCCCGGCACGCGGGCGCGGTCCCACGGGTTGCGGCAAGCGCCCCGGTGCGGGCTCGTGGTGGTCGTGCCATAGGCGAACTCGTGCATCGCCAGCTTGCCGAGGAGCACCACCCCCGCCGCGCGCAGGCGCTCGACCACGGCAGCGTCGCGCGCCGGCACGCGGTCGGCGAGGATCTTCGAGCCCGCGGTGGTGCGCACGCCGGCAGTGTCGAAGAGGTCCTTGAGCGCCACCGGCACGCCGTGGAGCGGACCGCGCGCGCCGCGCGCCGCGATCTCGGTCCCGGCGGCGCGCGCCTCGTCGAGCGCGCGCGCGCCCGTCACCAGCAGGTAGCTGCCGAGGCCCGGGTCCAGCCGCTCGATGCGCCCGAGCAGCTCCCCCACCACTTCGACAGGCGAAACCTCGCCCCGTGCGATGCGGCGCCCCAGCTCCGCCGCGGAAAGGAACGCCAGCGCGCCGGCACTCAAGGTGCGGGGTGCGGCGCGGGCGGCGCGGAGGAGCCGGGCGCGGAGGGGTTCGGCGCGGACGAGCCAGGCGCGAAGGAGTTTGGCCCGGACGGCACCGGCGCCGGCGGAGCCGGGACGGTGTCGGCAGGCAGCAGGTCCGCGAAGCGCGCGAGGCGGCCGAGCAGGCTCTCGACCTGCGGGCACAGGGCGGCCGCGCGAGCCGGGTCGAGCGCCAGGCCGCGCGTGCGGGCGAGCTCGATCAGGAACGTCTCGGTGAGGTGCAGAGCATCGGGCATGGGGGCCTCCGTGGCCGCGCAGCATAGCGCAACGCCCCCGCACCTTCGCACCGGCACGTTCGCCCCCGCGCGACACCCCCGCGCTTGCGTACCCGCACTTTCTCACCCGCGCCTTCGCACACCCGCGCCTTGGCAGTCGCCTTCGCGGGGCGCCTCCGCTATGCTCGCGCCCATGTTCGAGCGGCTCTTCCGGCTGAGCGAACGCGGCACCAGCGTCCGCACCGAGGTGCTGGGCGGGGCGACCACCTTCCTCACCATGGCCTACATCATCGTGGTGAACCCCGCCATCCTGAGCTTCGCCGGTGTCCCGATCGGCCCGAGCACCATCGCCACCATCCTCACCGCGGTGTTCGGCTCGCTGCTCATGGGCCTCCACGCCAACCGCCCGATCGCGGTGGCGCCCTACATGGGCGAGAACGCATTCGTCGCCTTCGGACTCGCCGGCCTCGGCGTGGCGTGGACCCAGTGCCTGGGCGCGGTGTTCGTGAGCGGCGCGGTGTTCCTGGTGATCACCCTGCTCGGGATCCGCGCCTGGCTGGCGAGATCGATCTCCACGAGCCTCAAGCACAGCTTCGCCGTCGGCATCGGGCTCTTCCTCGCCTTCATCGGGCTCTACGAGACCGGCATCGTGACCAGCGCCGCGGCCGGCCTGCCGCCCGCCGCCCTGCTGCTGCCCGGCGCGCGGACGCTGCGCGCGCCCGACGTGCCGGTGCGGATCGGCGATCTGCACCGGCCCGAGGTGCTGCTCGCGATCGGCGGCTTCGCGCTCATCGCGCTGCTCATGGCCAGGCGCGTGCGAGGCGCCATCCTGCTCGGCATGGCGGCCACCGCCATCGCGGGCGGGATGCTCGGGCTCGGCCAGGCGCCGCGCGGCGTGCTGGCGATGCCGGCCTTCTCCGAGTGGGGAGCGATCGCCTTCAAGCTCGACCTCCCCGGCGTGCTGCGGCTCTCCTTCATCCCGGTGCTGCTGACGCTCTTCCTCATGAGCTTCCTCGACACGCTGGGGACGCTGGTCGGCGTCGGCGCCGCGGGCGGGATGCTGGACGAGAAGGGCGACTTCCCGCAGGTCGAGCGCCCGATGCTGGTGGACGCGCTCACCTGCATGTTCGCCGGGCTCGCCGGCACCACCACGAGCGGCGCCTACATCGAGTCCGCGACCGGCATCCGCGAGGGTGCGCGCACCGGGCTCGCCGCGGTGGTGGTGGCGCTGCTGTTCGCCGCGTCGCTGTTCTTCGTGCCGCTGGTCGAGGCGGTGCAGCACGCCAGGTACGCCTACGGCCCGGCGCTGGTGGTGGTGGGCGCGCTCATGGTCGGCTCGCTCGCGAGGATCGAGACCGGCGACCTCACCGAGCTCATCCCCGCCTTCGCCACCATCGCGATGATGATCTTCACCTACAACATCGCGAACGGGCTCACGGCCGGGCTGGTGCTCCACCCGGTGCTGAAGCTCCTCACCGGCCGCGCGCGCGAGGTCAGGGGCGGCGGCGTCGCGCTCGCGCTGCTGTGCGCGGTCTACTACGCGTTCGGGCGCCCGCACTGAGGCGCAAGCAGGCGCGGCGCCGGCGACCGGGGATCGCGCTCGTCCGCCCGCTGATGCGGGCCATCTCGCGAGACCGCCGGCGCCTGGTCGTCGAGATCGACCGCGTTTCGCGGTCATATGACCGTCCATGTCGGTCAACGTCCGTTCCAGCCCGTTCGGCCGCGCAGCCCGCTTCCGCGGCGCGCGCCGCATGCGCTAGACTCCCCGGGTCTTCACCACCCCTGGAGGCTCCGATGTCCGACTCATCCCGGCTCTCCCGGCGCGCGCAGGTCATGCCGGCTTCGCCCATCCGGCGGCTGGCGCCGCTCGCCGCGGAGGCGCGCCGGGCGGGGAAGACGATCTACGCGCTCAACATCGGGCAGCCGGACATCCCCACGCCGCGCGCCATCCTCGACCGTCTGCGCTCCTACGACGCGCAGTACATCCCGTACGGCCCCTCACAGGGGCTGCCCGAGTTCGTCGAGGCGCTGCGCAAGTACTACGCGGGCGCCGGGCTGGAGGTGAAGGCGGAGGAGATCTTCGTCACCACCGCCGGCAGCGAGGCGATCCTGTTCACGCTCGGTGCGCTGTGCGACCCCGGCGACCAGGTGATCGTGTTCGAGCCCTTCTACACGAACTACAACGGCTTCGCCGCCATGATGGGCGTCGAGCCGGTGCCGGTCACGACGCGCGCCGAGGACGGCTATCACCTGCCGTCGCGCGCGGCGATCGAGGCCAGGATCGGACCGCGCACGCGGGCCATCCTCATCTGCTCGCCCAACAATCCGACCGGCACGGTCTACTCGGACGCCGAGATCGAGATGCTGGCCGCGATCTGCCGCGAGCGCGGGCTCACGCTGGTCGCCGACGAGGTGTACCGCGAGTTCGTCTACGACGGACGGAAGCACCGCTCGGTGCTCACGCTCCCCGACCTCGACCAGCAGCTCGTGGTGGTGGACTCGGTCTCCAAGCGCTATTCGCTGTGCGGCGTGCGCATCGGGAACATCGTGTGCCGCAACCGCGCGTTCATGGACGCCGTCCTGCGCTTCGGCCAGGCCCGGCTCTGCCCGCCGACGCTCGGACAGGTCGCGTGCGCCGCGCTCACCGAGGTGCCGCCGGGCTACACCGCGGGCGTCATCGCCGAGTACCAGAAGCGCCGGGACATCGTGTGCGACGCGCTCGCCGGGGTCCCCGGCGTGCTGGCGCGGAGGCCCGAGGGCGCGTTCTACCTGAGCCCGCGGCTCCCGGTGGACGATGCGAACGGCTTCGCCGAGTTCCTGCTCAGGGACTTCGCGCTCGACGGCGAGACCGTGATGGTGGCGCCGCTCGACGGCTTCTACGCCACGCCGGGCCTGGGCCGGGACGAGGTGCGCATCGCCTACGTGCTCGAGGAGACGAAGCTGCGGCGCGCGATGGAGGTGTTCACCGCCGCGCTCGCCGCGTACCCGGGGAAGATCGCGGGCGTCGCGCGCCGCTGAGCGGCACGAGCGGTCGCCGCGGACGCCCCCGCACGACGCGCGGCGGCCGCACCGCCCGCCCGGAATCTCAGCGCCCTTCGCCGCAATCTCGAGGCGCTCGGGCCGGCCGGCCCGGGCGCCGCGCACCTACAGGATGTCCGCGAGCGTGACCTCGATCTGCCGCTCGTGCAGCTCGCGCGCCACCGTGAGCGTGAGCGTGCTCCCGGGCTCGCCGTCGTCGAGCACGCGCTTCAGCTCCTCGCGCGCGAGGCGGCGAACCGGCTTGCCGTCGATCTCCCGGAGCTCGTCGCCGGGCTCGAGCCCGGCTTCCTCGGCCGGCGACCCGCGCGCCACGTCGGCCACCACGACGCGGTCCTGCAGGCGGACGAACCACGCGCCCAGCCGCGAGGTGTGGTCGCGCTCGCCGTAGCGCGCGCCGGGCTCCAGGTAGAGCCGGCCGCGCGCGTAGTCGAACGTGCACTTGAAGCGCTCGAGCACGCCGTTGCCGATGTTGCCGGCGTAGTCCTGGCTTCCCACCATGCCGCGGATGTGGAGCGAGATCGCGACCAGCGGCCCGTTCCAGCCGTAGGGACCGATGCGCAGGCTGTCGAGCCGGCACAACGTCGAGACGAACCCGCCGCCGATGCCGCCGCCGTACACCTCGAGCTCCCTGCGTCCGAGCCGGAACGGCCGGCAGCGACGCGCCAGCGACGCGTGCAGGCTCAGGTGGAATCCGTTGCCCACGTCCACCAGGAACGTGCCCGCGCACGCCTCGTCGAGCGCCAGGCTCACGGTCGGGATGCCGCCCGCGAGCCCCATCGGGACGGCCGCTCCCTTCCCCTGGTACGCGAAGCCCTGCGGGTCGCGCAGGGTGAGGGTCTCGTGGTCGTAGTCGATCTCCGCCACGAAGCGGCTGATGAAGTCGGAGCCGAGCAGTCCCGCCGGGCGGCGCCACATCGCCTCCTCCAGGCCCTCGCCGAGGTCCACGATGCCGACCTTGAAATCGTGGACCTCGACGCCGTCGCCGCCCGGGCCGGCGACGCGGATGCGCCTGAGCTTCGCGAACGACGCGCCTCCCACCCCGCCCACGCCCTCGGCCAGCAGCGCTCCCTCGCGCGCCAGGCCGAGGCCCGCGGCGTAGCGCTCGTCGAGAGCGGTGAGGCTCGCCCCGGTGTCGAGGAGGAAGTCGGCGGCAGGCGCGCCGTCGAGGGAGGCGCGCACCCAGACGTGCCGGCCGATGTAGCGGATGGGGAGCCTGGCCACTCGCGGCGTCCCGAGCCAGGAGATCGGGCTCTCCTTCGACGGCGGCGGCGCGAAGAACTCCGCGGCCAGCGGCACGTCCGACCATGCCGAGTCGAGCGTGGTGCACTCGTAGGAAGCCGCGAAGTCCGGGCTGCCCGCCTCGTTCACCGTGGCCCGCTTGCGACCGCCCAGCCTGCGGTACTCGGAGATCCGCTCGTCCCAGGCGTGCTGGTCGCGCTGTGCGCGCACGCGGGCGAGGAGGCCGGTGCGGGTGCCGAACCAGAGCCGTCGCGACTGGCCCACCGGCGGCGTGACGTCGAGCGACTGGAGCGTGCCTTCGGCGCCGAACGACTTGCTGCCGAGCGTCACGCGGCCCCCGCCCTGATCGCGGCGCGCCCAGCTCTCGCATTGGAACCAGGCGTCGGCGAGCGCGGCTTCGAGGTCCTTGCCGTCGAGCCGGCGGACCTTGCGCGAGCTGAGATCGGTCTGCCAGGCGGCGATCCCGTCGCACCCGGTGCGCCGCTTGAGCGAGCCGAGCGTCAGGTTCGTGACCCGGCGGTCCGGATAGCCGAGCCACGCCTCGAACCGACCCTTGAGGCCCGCCGCGACGACCCGGCCCTTCACGTGGAGCGTGCTCTCCGCCTCGAAGGCGGCGCGGCCGCCGCTGGCCTTGAGGTAGCGCTCCACGACCTCCTGCGCGGCCGGGGAGATGGAGTCCTGCGCGTGGGCGGGCGCCGGAGCGACGAGCAGCGCCAGGATGAGGCCGAAGCCGATGCGCGCAGCGGGTCTCGTCATGACGGCCATCCTTGGCGGAGGCGCCCGGGACGCGGCGTCCTCCCGCGAGCGGGCCTGCGTGGAGACGCGGAGGATCGGGGTCGTTATCGGCAGTCGCGGCCGGTCACATGAGAGCGGGCCGGTCCGGACGCCGGCGCGACCGGCGGGTTGCGGCGCGGCTGGCGGGTCGCAGCACGGCCGGCGGGCATCGGCGCGGCTCGTCGTCGAGGCGGCCGGGCTCCTTCGCCGCGTCCTCATCGAGCCCGGATAGCCGGCGACCACCCCCGGGACGCGAGGATGGTCGCTCGATGCTGCGCGTGCCGTGGCCCGGCCGCGTCCTACCTCACGATCGTCGCCCTCGAGGTGAGCGACCTCGCGCCGCGCGTGAGCGCCACGATGTAGACGCCCGGCCGCGGGCGCAGAGCGGGCTCGAGGCGCGCCACGTGGTTCCCGGACCCGAAGCTCCCGACCGGGCGCGCGGCGAGCCGGCGGCCGGCGAGATCGAAGAGCGCGAGCTCCGTGGGCGCGCCGTCCGGCAGCGAGAACGACACCCACAGCGCGCCCGCTGACGGGTTCGGCCGCACGCCGCCGAGTGCGAAGCCGAGATCGACCGGCACGTCCACCCACACTTCGCCGAAGAAGCGCTCGTCCCGTCCGCTGCCGACGCCCAGCCGGTAGCCGTAGCGGGCGCCCGCCGTGACCGCGCGGTCTTCGTAGCGCAGGCGCCCGGTGCCGTCGGGGCTCGCCGTCGCGCGCGCCTCCCACGCGCCGCCGGGAGCGCGGCGATAGACCGTCGCGATCAGACCGGCCCCGGTCGCCGCGTACCACTCGAGCCGCACGCGCCCCGGTTCCGCGCTCGCGCTCGCCAGCGCGAGCAGGGCGGCCACCGTGCCGTCGTTCTGCACCCGCCCGGCGTAGATGTCGCTCTGCGTGGCGCCGTAGTTCCGCGTGTCGCCCCAGGCCACGACCGCTCCGCCCGCGCCGTCGCTGGCGATGACGCCGCTGGTCTGCTGGCCGCTCGCGCCGCACAGCGTGTCGCCGTCCGCTCCCCAGCCGGGCGCGACCCCGGTGCTGATGAAGCGCACCGCGAACACGTCGTTGTCCACGCCGTTCCGCGAGTCGCTCCAGGTCACGATCGCGCCGCCCGCTCCGTCGGAGACCGCCCGCGGGAAGGCCGGGTTGTTCTCGGGCGTGGCGATGTCGTGGTTCCAGTCCACGACCGCCGCGGAAGTGACGTGCGCGGCGTGGACCTTGCCAGGGCCTCCGGAGCCGGTCTCGTTCCACACCAGCACGGCGCCGCCCGCGCCGTCCGGCGCCATGTCGTCGTAGTGGTCCACGTCGGAGGCCGAGACCAGCTGGCCGTCCGCGGGCCACCCGGGCGCGACCGCGCCGAGCGAGGTGAGGCGCTGCATGTATTCGCTGTAGGACCCGGTGCGGTCGTCCGCCCAGCCGACCAGCGCGCCGCCCGCGCCGTCGGGCACGATCACCGGCGCGTCCTGCCACCCGGAAGTCCCGGCGAGCGCCACGCCGTTGCCGTCCCACAGCGTGTCGCCCAGAGCGTCGATCCGCCGCGCGTACACCCTGGTGACGAGCGGTACGCGATCGTCGTACCAGACCACGATGGCGCCGCCCGCGCCGTCGGAGACCATGCCGTTGAGGGTCAGGCTCGCCGGGTGCCGGCACCAGACGATGCCGTCCGCCGTCCACTGGGGCACGCCGCTGGAGTTGATCCGCTGGGCGTAGCCGTCGGCGATGGCGGAGCGGAAGTCGCCCCACGCGAGCACCGCGCCGCCGGCGCCGTCGGGGACCATGAGCGGCGCGGCCTGCGTGCCGGTCGCGGTGCACACCGCGACGCCGTCGGCGGTCCACTGCGGCGCGCCCGCGGCGTCCAGGCGCTGAGCGTACGTGTCCGCCCCGCCCGAACGGTTGTCCTGCCAGGCGACGATCGCGCTGCCCGAGCCGCCGGCGACCACGCGCGGGAACCACTGCATCCCGGTGGCCGCGCACACCACGACGCCGTTCGCGGTCCACTGCGGCACGCCCGCGGCGTCGAAGCGCTGGGCGTAGATGTCGTTGGTGCCGCCGCCGCCGCGGGGATCGCTCCACACCACGAAGACGCCGCCGCTGCCGTCCTCCGCGATCTGCATCATGAACTGCGATCCCGCGGCGGTGCAGACCGCGACCCCGTCCTTCGTCCACTGGGCGCGGGCGGGTGAGCAGAGAAACAGCGGGAGGAGACAGGCGAGGGAAAGCGGGACCACTGCGCAGCGCATGATCATGGCGACCTCCATGACGACCGATGACTGGGTGCGCGGGCTGCGGTGCCTCTGGCTGGGCCGCAGGATACGACTCGCAGCCGAGGCGTGGGAACCACAATCTTGCACCACAATCTTGCGCGACGATCTCGCGCCCGAGGGGACGCCCGGATCCGCGTCAGACGGTCGCCGCGCCCGCCACTTCCACGGTCTCCGCAATCTCTCCGTGCCCGGGCCGCGCGCGGCGGCTACACTCCAGGGCACGCGGCGCCGGCCATGCCGGCCGGGCCCGCTTCGCCTCCATGCCGACCCGGACATCGCTGCCGATCCGTCGCGACCGGGGCTCTTGCCCCCGGGCGGCGCCGTGGGTGCTGGCCGCGCTGGCCGCCACGCTCCTTGGGCTGCCGAGCACGGCGTCCAAGCCCGCTCCCGCCTGCTCGACGCGCACGGTCTGCCCGGCGCTCTTCTACTACCAGGGCAACGACCCTGCCGACCTCCCCGTCATCAACCGGCACGCGCTGGTCGTGCTGAACCAGGACTGGCAGCTCGCCGGCATGCTGCCGGGGATCGACGAGGACACGATCGTCCTCTACTACCACCTGCTCGACTTCTGCGTGGAGAACGGACCCTTCTACGAATGGCCGACCGTGAACCAGCACGAGGAGTGGTTCCTGCACGACGCGGCCGGCAACCGCATCCGGTTCCCCGGCGTGCCGCTCAAGTACTGGTACATGGACGTCGCGAACCCGGACTACATGCAGTTCAAGATCACCCAGTACCAGAAGATCCGGGACGATCATCCCGGGCTCGACGGCTTCTTCCTGGACGGCCCGCCCGCCTACGGCACACCGGGGCCGCAGGGCGAAGGCTTCGCCCGCTACACGCTGCCCTGCCTGCCCTGCTACCCGGACACGTGCCTGGCGGACCCGCTGAAGCCCTGCGTCCCGGATGGTGCCCACGCGCTGTCCTGCGTGCCGGACTCCTGTCCCGTCGCGTTCCGCTCGCAGCCCGCATGGGACGCGCTCTACGTCCCGGCGCTCGCCGCGCTGCGCACCGCGCTCACCGGCGCGCTGGTCCTGGGCAACGATTTCCTCTACGCCCCGTTCAACGCGGTCATGGACGGCGCGCTCGGTGAGCACATGTTCCATCCGTCCTTCTGGGGCGACTTCCCCTACTACCTCGAGAGCCAGTGGCTGGGCCATGTCCAGAAGCTCGCCGATCCCTCGCTCGCGGGGCGCACGGCTCTCATCCTGAGCGGCGCGACCGACACCTCCGACGTGACGCGCTGGCTCCGCTTCTCCCTGGCCTCCTACCTGCTCGGGCGCCGCACGGACGATGCGTCGCTGTTCACCTTCACCACCGCGGCTTCGCTGGACACCGCGGTCTACCACCCTCTCTACGACCTCGATCTCGGCGCGCCGACGGGCGCGATGGAGCTGGCGCAGGGAGTGTATCGCCGCGACTACGAGGACGGGGTCGTGCTGGTCAACCCGACGCCGACGGGCCGCATCGCGACGCTCGATTCGGCCTCGTACTATCGCGACCTGGACGGCGCGACCGTGCACGGGAGCGTGATGCTTCCCCCCAACTCGGCGCAGATCCTGACCTGGATCGGTACCGCCGGGGTCGAGCCGCGCGCGACCGCCGAAGCGCCCCGGCTCGGGCGGCCGCGTCCGAACCCCGCGACGGGTGGCGCGTCGCTCGAGTTCTCGCTGCCGCGGCCCGGAGCGGTGCGCCTCGCCGTCTGCGACGTGGCCGGCCGCACCCTGCGCGTGCTGCTGGATCGCCCGCTGGCCGCCGGGGCCGCCACGCTCCGGTGGGACGGAACGGACGACCGCGGCCGGCGCCTGGCGCCCGGGGTCTTCTTCGTGCGGCTGGTCGCGCTCGGCGAGGTCCGCGTGCGGACGCTCGTCCTGCTCGAGTGAGGCCGCCCTGGCGCGCGGTAGCCGCCGCGGCGCCCAGTCGCGGACCATGACATCTGAGCGGCAACCGCTCGGATTTCATGGTGCCGTCCGGGGCGTGATCGAGCGCCCCGGACACCTGCAGAGACTCGGCGCGCTGCTCCGCCAGTTCCCGGTGGTCGCGATCCTGGGCGCCCGCCAGATGGGCAGGACGACGCTCGCACGCCGGTTCGTGGCTCGCCGCCGGAGCAGCCAGGGGGCGCGGCCGCGGCGGCGGATCAGCCCATCGGCGCATCCGCGGGCGTAACGGCGTCCAGCGCCCAGCAGTCGTTCAGCCGCAGACCGCTGCCCCCCGTCGCAGCCGAGGACGACCATCCGGTCGCACATCGGGTCGAGGATCGCGGTGTGATCGAAGCGGGCCTCGGGATCGGCCCTCGTCGCAGTGATCCCATCACTTCACCGTGACGATCTTCCCCGTCGCGGCGAAGCCCGCGGCACTCACGCGATAGAAGTAGCTGCCGCAGGCCACGGCCCGCCCCGCGTCGTCCCGGCCGTCCCAGGACAGCTCGCGGCCGGGCCCCGCCCCGAGGGACCGCCGGACCGTCCGCAGCAGCGCGCCGGCCGCATCGAACACTTCGAGCCTCACTTCACCCGATGCGGGGAGATCGAAGCGGATCGTCACGGCCGCGGCCGTCGGGTTCGGGAAGCTCAGGGTCGTGCCGTGCGGCGTCCCGCCCGGGGGATCCACCCGGATGGAGTCTCCGTCGCAGACGTGGGCGTCGATCTGGCAGAGGTCGTTCGTCACCGTGCGGCCGCGCTCGAGCAGCTCCGACATGCTGGCGTCGAGATAGGTGCGGAAGATGCTCGACGGGTTCCCGGGATCCTGCATCGGGTAGCTCGTGTACCCGTTCGCGGTGATGGCCGGGACCAGGACGTTCGCGGTCGCCCACATGTCCAGCGCCACCGGGTCGCGCCCCGCGAGCAGCCAGTCCGCTGGCGTGGCCTGCGCGTAGCTCGCCGCGGGACCGGCCCCCGGGATCGCCAGGACGTAGATGGCGTCGAGGATGTTGAGGTCGGGCAGCCGCACCTCGCCGAGGAACGCGCCGAGCCCGCCGTAGCGCACCGCGCCGTGGGTGTAGGTGGAGAGCGCGGTGGTCATCGTGCCGACGTGGTGCTTGACCGCCGCGGTGACCCCGTAGCCCGCATGGCACTTCAGCACCGGCAGGTTGAGGAAGGTGAGCAGGCTGTCGTCGTACGCGCCCGCCGCCGGATCCCAGAGCCCGTATTTCAGGCTCACGCGGCGCCCGCGCACGGTGCGGAACTTGGGATAGGAGACCTTCATCTGGACGTCGGCCTGCCAGTCGCCGACCACGTAGCCGTTGTCCGGGTCGCCGCCCGCGTACTCGCCCACGCTCCGGGTGCGCAGCGAGTCCCACAGGCAGCTCGAGACCGGCCATCCCAGGGCCGCGAAGTGATCCACCACGTCCTGCGCGGACTGGGCGTGGTCCTCGGCGTTGGCCTGGGCCCAGTCGAGCGTGCCCGCCCCCTGGGTGTTCTCGACCACCACGACCTCGCCGGTGAAGCCGTCGGGATGCTCGAGGATCCGGGCGATCAGCCCCTTGAGCACGTCGGTGTTGGTCCCGCCGCGCTCGGGCCACTGGGCGTTGACCTTGATGAGGACCACGCCGTCCGCCCTCACGATCCCGTCCGGGCCGCGTTCGAAGCCGGCCTGCGCCGACCGGTAGAAGCACAGCGAGTCGAGCGCCATGCAGGCGAGGAGCTGGTCCACTCCCAGGTGGTGATCGCCCGACGGCCCGCCCGCTTGCCGGACCGCGAAGATCTCGGAGATCAAGGCGGCGGCCCGGCCGGGCGCCGCGGAGCCCGGGCGCGCCGTGTCGCGCGCGGGACCACGTCCGGGCGCCGCCGGGCCCGGCGACGTGCCCGCCGCGATCGCGACCGCGACGGCGACGCACGCGGCGGCCGAGGCACGAGCCCACCGCTTCCGGAGCGGGCGGACCAGGGCGAGGAGCGCCGGGGCGAGCGCGGGCGCGAGCAGGAGGGCGACGCTCCCCAGCGCGGCCCGCTGGCACGGGTAGCTCAGGCGCGACGGCTTGCTGCCCGAGCGGACGGCGAGCCAGAGGAGCGCGGGGAGGGCGAGGAGCCAGGCGCTCCAGCAGGACCTGGTCGCGGCATGAGGGGGACGGGGTCCCGGGGCGCCCGGGGCCCCCCGCGATCCCGCGCGCGGGGCGTGCGCGTGGCCGGTGCGAGGGCGGCTCATCTCGGTGCTCCTGCCGGCACGGACGGAGCGCCGCGTTGCCGCGGCGGCGCTGACCACACAATCTGGGGGTCAACGCTGTCCAAGATTTGGGGCGCAGCACCCGATCACCCACGCCGCGTGGCATGCACGAGGGCGCCGCGCTGCGGCGCGGGAAGCGAGCGTCGGGGGCCACCCCGTCAGTCCGACCCCGATCGCTTGGTATGCGGCGATTGCTCTCGGTGTGAGACCACCTTCCGAATCAGCAGGCGAATCTCCTCTGAAGCGTTCCCGACACGGATTCGTCGAAGAAACTCGTCCCTACCGAGCTCTTCCATCAGACCGCCGAAGAACTCATCAGCGAACGACGGCGACACAGCCTCAACGCGCTCGAGACTAACCTCCAGCACCCCAGGTTGCCGAAGCCTCCCGATTGCCAACTCGCGAAGCTTCTTGCCCTGGTCGCGTGTTGCCAAAACGCGGGCGCCGAGAATAGTCACAGGGTCAAGGCTTCTCTCACTCGAAAAGTTCATCGATTTCCCAGTCCTCAGGCACTGGCATGGTCTTGTACACATCGCGCGTAGAGATTCGCTCATTGAGGTCGAGAATCACGCTCACGATGGTTCCCTGCCAAGGCCTGTGCACGTAGCGGTCAAAACTGACTTCTCCACGTCGCAAGTAGGCTACCACGGTGGCGCTGCCGGACGTCAGAACAAACGTTCCCCGGTTGTTTGCGACCACACGGCTCAAGAGGTAGAGCCCGTAGCCGCTGTGTCCCGATGCCTTGCTTGTCACGTGCAGATCACATGCTCGCTCAAGGAAATCGGCATCTTCCTTCAACTGACTCACGTCGACGGAAGGCTGGCCCTCCTCGAAGCTCTTTCGGATGCCGATCCCGCCGTCCACAAACGTGATGCCCATCTTCAGTTTCCGCGGGTACACCTGAGCCACCGCGAACCCATCGACAGGCGCGCATGCATGTCGGTGTATGTTCTCGATCATCTCTGCCACAAGAATGAAGAGCGAGCTCCGCTCAGGCGCTTCGAGATTGGCGAACGTCGCGATGATGTCGACGATCTTCTCGCTCACCGTCTCGGTCGCACTCCCAGTCGAGATGCGTGTGAGTCCGACGGCCCAGTCCATCGGATCCGGAGAAATCGTCCGAGGTCGGTTTCGCAACACATCTTCGAATCCAATCCGCTCCAAGTACGCATGCATCTCGGCGCCGCACTCGACCGAGTACTGCCCCTGAAGGTGCCGGGACAGGATGAACTGAGCGAGAATCGCCAAGGTCGTCGCGTAGGTGAAATCCCCGAGACGAATGGCCAATGAGGGGACATCTGACGGAACCCGAGCAGTTCGATTGAGCACCTCGGGAAGTGTCTCTACGCTGCCCGTCAGGTCCGTCAATTCGAGTTCGCCGGGTTGCGCAGGCTTCGCCAGAAACGCCGGAGGCTCAGTGCGTTGACTCCCTCTCGGGCCTATCTGCGCCGACAGCCACCGACGCTCATGGCCTACGCAACGGCCGACCTTGTGGACCAAGGTCTTCCTAAAGACACGAGCAACAGAGTCATCACGGCACGCTCGTCGAACAAAATCCGCGAGGTTGAGTCGCTGCACCTCCGTCCTCAGCCTGTCAGCACGAAGGACGTCACACACGACGGATGCACCGGCATCAATGCCGAGGTTCCGAGACACCTCAACGAGGTACTCGACAGCCCCTGGATCAAGGCGGTATTCGACGAGCAAGAGGTCCTTGAGGGCGGACTTGTCACGTCGACCGCTCGGCGGATTCATCCGACCACCTGCGTTTGTGATTGCATCCGGGCCGGACGCACTCAATGTCAATCTGCGATGTCTTGGAGCATCAGGCAAGGGGCATCGCGACGGTGCTCGCCGCGTCCGCGAGGACGGTGGCACGGTTGCGGCTCACCTCGAAGAACCCGCCGCTCACCTGCCAGCTCTCCTCGCGCCCGGCGGGGCGCCGCACGGTCAGCGTCCCCGACGCCAGCGCCGTGACCAGCGCCGCGTGGTCGGCGAGCACGCCCAGGTAGCCTTCGCTCCCGGGCACCTGCACGTACTCCACCTTGCCCTCGAACACCGCGCGCTCGGGGGTCAGGATCGAGAGCTCGAACGTGGCCGCCATCGTCAGCTCGGTCCCCGCTGGGCCGCCGCGCGCACCGCTCCGGTCTCGCGCGCCATCGTCGGCCGCTGCGCGCGCCGCGCCCTTTCACCCGCCGCTGCGTTCCCGTGCGCCACGCTCAGACCTCCGCCGCCATGGTCTCGGCGTTGGCGATCGCTTCCTCGATCGGCCCGCACATGTAGAACGCCTGCTCGGGCAGCTCGTCCAGCTCGCCGTTCACCAGCATCTTGAACCCCTTCACCGAGTCCTCGAGCTTCACGAACTTGCCCGCCCGCCCGGTGAACGCCTCGGCCACGAAGAACGGCTGCGAGAGGAACCGCTCGATCTTGCGCGCGCGCGCCACGATCAGCTTGTCCTCCTCGGAGAGTTCGTCCATCCCGAGGATGGCGATGATGTCCTGCAGGTCCTTGTAGCGCTGCAGGATCTTCTGCACCGCGCGCGCCACCGCGTAGTGCTCCTCGCCCACGATCCTGGGGTCGAGGATGCGCGAGGTCGAGGCCAGCGGATCCACCGCAGGGTAGATGCCGCGCTCGGAGATGGCGCGGTCCAGCACGGTGGTGGCGTCCAGGTGCGCGAACGCGGTGGCGGGCGCCGGGTCGGTCAGGTCGTCGGCCGGCACGTAGATCGCCTGCACCGAGGTGATCGAGCCCTTCCGGGTCGAGGTGATGCGCTCCTGCAGCGCCCCCATCTCGGTCCCGAGCGTGGGCTGGTAGCCCACCGCGCTCGGCATGCGTCCGAGCAGCGCGGAGACCTCCGGGCCCGCCTGGGTGAAGCGGAAGATGTTGTCGATGAACAGCAGCACGTCCTGCCCGCGCTCGTCGCGGAAGTACTCGGCCATGGTCACGCCGGTCAGGCCCACGCGCAGACGCGCCCCCGGCGGCTCGTTCATCTGGCCGAACACCATCACCGTCTTCGAGAGCACGGTGCGCTCCACGCCCTGCGCGTCCTTGAACTTCGCGTGCTGCATCTCGAGGTACAGGTCGTTGCCCTCGCGGGTGCGCTCGCCCACGCCGGAGAACACCGAGACCCCGCCGTGCTCGGTGGCGATGTTGCGGATCAACTCCTGGAGGATGACGGTCTTGCCCACGCCCGCGCCGCCGAACAGCCCGACCTTGCCGCCCTTCTGGTAGGGCGCCAGCAGGTCCACCACCTTGATCCCGGTCTCGAAGATCTGGATGGTGGTCTCCTGGTCCTCGAACGACGGCGGCGGGCGGTGGATCGGGTAGGTCTTCTCGGCCTTGACCGGGCCCTTGCCGTCGATCGGCTCGCCCAGCAGGTTGAAGATGCGCCCGAGGCCCTGCTCGCCCACCGGCACCGAGATCGGCGCGCCGGTGTCCTGCGCCGGCATGCCGCGCACCAGCCCGTCGGTCGAGCTCATCGCCACGCAGCGCACGATGTTGTCGCCGATGTGGAGCGCGGCCTCGACGGTGAGCCGGATGCCCTTCTCCGCGTCCTCGATCCGGATCGCGTCGAGGATCCGGGGGAGCTTGTCTGCGTCGAACTCCACGTCCACCGTGGGCCCGATCACCTGCACGATCTTTCCGACGTTCTGAGCCATCGCGTCACTCCTGGTTTCACGCCGGCGGGTCCGCCGCGCGGCAGGGGGATCCCTACTTCAGCGCCTCGGCACCGCCGACGATCTCGAGCAGCTCCCTGGTGATGGACGCCTGGCGCAGCCGGTTGCGCTGCAGCACCAGCAGGTCCATCAGCTCGCCCGCGTTCTTGCGCGCCGAGCCCATCGCGATCATGCGCGACGACTGCTCGGACGCCAGCGCGTCGGCCAGCGCCGCGAACAGCCTGGCGGTGGCGTAGCGCGGCAGCAGCTCGGCGAAGATGCTCTCGGCGTCGGGCTCGAAGATGGCGTCGCCGCCCGCCGCCCGGCCCTCGGCACGCCCCGCGCCGATGGGCAGGAACACCTCCGTCACCACCCGGCGCCGCAGCGCCGAGATGAACTGGGTGAACATGAGCTCGACCCGGTCCACCTCGCCGCCGACGAAGCGCGCGATCAGGTCCCCGGTGAGCGCGCGCGCGAACTCGAGGCTCGCCTCGGCCGGCACCGGCGTGTGCACGGCGAGCACCGGGACCTTGCGGCGCTTGAAGTAGTCGCGGGCCTTCTTTCCCACCAGCACCAGCCGGGTGCCCGCCTGCGGGTGCGCGCCCGGCGCGCCGGCGCGCAGCCGCTGCTCGGCCGCGCGGATCAGGTTCGAGTTGTAGGCGCCGCACAGCCCGCGGTCCGAGGTCACCAGCACCAGCGCCGTGGTCTTCGCCTCGCGCGCCTTGAACAGCGGATGGTCCAGCTCGCTCGCCGCGCTCGAGAGGTTCCCGAGCATGTCGGTGATCTTCGCGGCGTAGGGCCGCGCCGCCAGCGCGCGCGCCTGGGCGCGGCGCAGCCTGGCCGCGGCCACCATCTCCATCGCCTTGGTGATCTGCCGGGCGCTCTCGACCGAGCGGATGCGCCGCCGCAGCACTCGCAGGTTGCTCATCGCCTCACGCCTTGAAAGTCGCCTTGAACCGCTTCGCCGCCTCGCCGAGGCGCTTCAGGTCCTCGTCGGAGATGATCCTGTTCGTGCGGATGTTGTGCGGGATCTCGGGGTAGTCCTGCTGAACGAACGCCAGGAACTCCTTCTCGAAGCGCCGCACCGCCTCGACCGGCAGGTCGTCGAGGAACCCGTTCACGCCGGTGAAGATCGAGATCACCTGCTGCTCGACCGGCATCGGCACGTACTGCTCCTGCTTCAGCAGCTCGACCATGCGCTCGCCGCGGGTGAGCTGGGCCTGCGTGGCCTTGTCGAGGTCGGAGCCGAACTGCGCGAACGCCGCCAGCGCGCGGTACTGCGCCAGGTCGAGGCGCAGGCGGCCGGCGACCTGGCGCATCGCCTTGACCTGGGCGTTGCCGCCCACGCGGGAGACCGAGATGCCGACGTTGATCGCCGGGCGCACGCCGGCGTAGAACAGGTCGCCTTCGAGGAAGATCTGCCCGTCGGTGATCGAGATGACGTTGGTCGGGATGTACGCCGACACGTCGCCGGCCTGGGTCTCGATGAACGGCAGCGCGGTGAGCGAGCCGCCGCCCTTCTCGTCCGAGAGCTTGCAGGCGCGCTCCAGCAGGCGCGAGTGCAGGTAGAACACGTCGCCCGGGTACGCCTCGCGGCCCGGCGGGCGGCGCAGCAGCAGCGAGAGCTGGCGGTAGGCCTGTGCGTGCTTGGAGAGGTCGTCGTACACGCACAGCACGTGGCCGCCCTTGTAGGTGAACTCCTCGCCCATCGCCACGCCGGCGTAGGGGGCGATGTACTGGAGCGGCGCGGGCTCGGAGGCCGACGCGGTGACCACGATGGTGTACGCCATCGCGCCGTGCTTCTCCAGCGTCGCCACCACGTTGGCGACCGTGGACTCCTTCTGCCCGATCGCGACGTAGATGCAGACGACGTCGGCGCCCTTCTGGTTGATGATGGTATCGAGCGCGATCGCGGTCTTGCCGGTCTGGCGGTCGCCGATGATGAGCTCGCGCTGCCCGCGCCCGATCGGGATCATCGAGTCGATGGCCTTGATCCCGGTCTGGAGCGGCTCCTTCACCGGCTGGCGCTCGACCACGCTGGGGGCGGTGAACTCGAGGTTGCGGAAGTGGTCCGAGCCGATCGGGCCCTTGCCGTCCACCGGCTGCCCGATCGCGTTCACCACCCGCCCGATCATCGCCTTGCCGACCGGCACGGAGGCGATGCGCCCGGTGCGCTCGACGCGGTCGCCTTCCTTGATGTTCTTGTCCGAGCCGAACAGCACGGCGCCGACGTTGTCCTCCTCGAGGTTCAGGACCATGCCCATCACGTCGCCCGGGAACTTGAGGAGCTCGCCGGCCATGGCGTCCTCCAGGCCCCACAGGCGCGCGATGCCGTCGCCCACCGAGAGCACGGTGCCGACGCTCCTGGTCTCGAGCTTCGCCTCGTAGCGTTCCAGCTCCTGCGCCAGCACGGCGCTCACTTCTTCCGGTCGGAATGACATGGACCGCAGCTCCGCTTCGTGAAGGGTTCGGGCCGCCCGCGGCGGCTAGACGCTGACCTCGTAGAGTTGCCTGGCGATGCTCCCGAGCAGGGTGTGGACCGAGCGGTCCAGGACACGGTCGCCGATGCGCACGTAGGCGCCGCCGACCAGCTCCGGCTCCACCCGGGTGGTGAGCCTGATGTGATGCCGCGTGGTGCGCTCCAGCTCCCGGTGCAGCCGCTCGAGCTCGGGCGGTGTGAGCGGCACCGCGCTCACGACCTCTGCGCGCTGGATGCCCTGCTTGGTCTCGACCAGCGACTCGAACTCCGTGACCACCACCGGGAACTCGGGCAGGCGCTTCTTGCGCAGCAGCAGGTCGAGGAAGACGGCCACGATCGGGAGCGCGCGGCCGCGGAACGCGCCGTCGAGCGCCCGGCGCTTGTCGGGCAGGCGCACCTCGGGCGTCGCCAGGAAGGAGGCCACGCGGGTGCCGGGCCGCACCACCTCGAGCACGCCCTTCAGGTCTTCGAGCGCGCGCTCGGTCTCCTGGCGCCGCTCGGTGGCGATGAAGAGCGCCCGGGCGTAGCGCGCCGCGACGGTGGTGTCTCTCAACGCAGGGTCCCCACCTCGTCGATGAACGCCGACGCGAGCTTGCGCTGCGCCGGGTCGTCGAGCTTCTGCCGCAGGATCTTCTCGGCGGTGCGGATCGAGAGCGCGACGACCTGCTCCTTGAGCAGCTCCTTCGCCTTCTCGCGCTCGCGCTCGATGTCGTCATCGGCCCGCTTCATGCGCTGGACCGCGTCGGCCTGGGCCTGCGTCCTGATCTCGGCCGCCACCTTCTGGCCCTCGACCACGGCTTCGTTGATGCGCTGGCGCGCCTGGGTCTCGATGTTCCTGAGCTCCTGCTCGTACTTCGCGCGCGTCGCGTCGGCCTCGGCCTTGCGGCGCTCGGCCTCGTCGAACTCCCCGGCGATCTTCTCGCGCCGCGCCTCGAGCACCGCGAGCAGCGGACCCCACGCGTACTTGCGCAGGATCCACAGCATCAGCAGGAAGCCGAGGATCTGGGTGAGGACCTGCCGGACGTCGATCAGGTTCATGCGTACTCCCCGCGCGCGGGCCCGGGGCCCGCACGCCGCTCATCTGCGTTTCAGATCCGGGAATTCAGGAGGAACATGGTCACGAACGCGTAGATCGTGAGCGCCTCGGCGAGTGCCGCGATGATGATCATGGCGAGCTGGATCTTCGCGGTCGCCTCCGGCTGGCGGCCGATCGCCTGCATGGCGCCCTGGCCGATCAGGCCCAGGCCGATGCCCGAGCCGATCGCGGCGATGCCGATGCCGAGGGGAAGACCAAGCGCGAGTGCTGCGTGGAAATCCATGGCGTTTCCTCCTTGGGTCTAGTGAGCGTGTTGCACTGCCTCCTCGTGCCCGTGATCGTCGTGCGGGAGCATGAGGAGGAAGTAGATCGTGCTGAGCACGGTGAACACCAGCGCCTGCAGCGTGCTGGTGAGCAGCGCGAGGAACAGGAACGGCAGCTGCAGGGGGATCCCGATCGGCAGGTGCGTGAACGCCAGCGTGGTGATGCCGAGCGACACGAACGCGACCAGCAGCATGTCCTCGCCGAACACGTTGCCGAAGAGTCGGCACGAGAGCGAGATCGGCTTGGCCAGCTCGCCCAGGATGTGGATGGGCAGCATGAGCGGCGCGAGGATCCAGCCGGTGACGTCGCGCGGCGAGCCGAGCAGGTGGTCCACGTAGCCGACCGGGCCGAGTTCCCGCAGGCCGATGAACTGCGCGTAGAGGAACACCGTGACCGCGAGCGCCACCGTGACGTTGAGGTTCGAGGTCGGCGACTCCATGAACGGGATCAGGCCGAACAGGTTCATGAACAGGATGTAGAGGAACAGGCTCCCCAGGAACGGCACGAAGCGCGGGCCGTGCCTGGGCCCCAGGATGCCGACGATGAAGTCGTGCAGCGCCTCGACCATCGCCTCGACCGCGTTCTGGAACGGCCGCGGGATGAGCCGGGCGTCCCGGCTCGCCGCCCACGCCAGCACGCACAGGATGAGCGCGACCAGCAGCGAGAAGAAGATCACCTCGTAGTGGTGCAGGAACGTCACCCACGCCGCGCCGGGGAAGGCGCGGTGGAGCACGGTGATGAAGTTCGGGAACTTCTGCGGGCCCGACTCCTCGCCCCCGGTGCCGGCCGCGTGCCCGCCGCCGGCCTCCGCCGGCGCGGACGTGGCGTGTTCGGCGGCGGCGATGGCCCCGGTCGCGCCGCCCAGGTGTCGCGCGGGGAGCGCCGCCCAGATCAACCCGATCGCCGCGATCACGAGCAGCGCCGCGATCTTCGGGTCGCGCGTCACGCGCCGCCACAGCGCGGTCGGGATGAGCAGCAGCGACGCGGCCTTCAGCGTCAGCACCGCGAAGGGGACGAGGAAGCCGATCATGAGCGCCGGGATCGGCAGCCGGGCGAGCAGCAGCGCGCCGAGGCCGAGGAGCGGCGGCATCCCGCCCGCCCCGAGCGCCACGCGGCGCAGCGCCGGCGCGGTGCCGCGGTCCGCCCCGGTGAGCCCGACCACCAGCTTCTCGATCAGGAACAGGTTGGCGAGCGACCACAGCGCGCCCGCGGCGAGGCCGACCGCGAAGGCCGGGGCGACGTACGTGGACGTCACCAGCGCGCCGATCGCGGCGAGCCAGAAGGTGGTGCGGCGGATCCGTGCGAGGAACTCGAGACCCATGGGGCGGCGTGCGCCATCAGCGGCGCCGGGCGTTCTCCTCTTCCTTCAGCGAACGACGGTAGATCACCCAGGTCTCACGTCCGGCAGCCACGAAGCCCAGGATCAGGCCGATGATGGTGAACCAGGGCTTCGAGCCCAGCCAGCGGTCCACCCAGGTGCCGACGAAGAACCCGACGAGGGGTGAAACGATCAACAGCGTGGGAATGGCCAGCAGGAGGCCGGCCGAGCGCAGCGCCGAGTAGGAGTCCTTGTCCGGCGGTGTCGCCATCAGCCCGGCCTCGGTAAAGCTTTCACAAGAACCGCCAAGTGCCGATGTCGCAACACCTGCGACAAGCGGACGGAGCACTCTAGTCAATGGCGTCCGGAGCGGTCAATCGGAAACTGTTCGGATGATGACAAGTCTCCCCGGCCCGTGCGGGGATAGCGGGCTGCGGAGGGCGGGCCGACGCCACCACATTAGAGGCGGCGCGGCGGCGCCGGGTGCCGCGTGCGCGGCGCATCTTCGCCGGGGGGATGACGCGCCCGCCTGCAGTCCGCCCGCGCCCGGCGACCATCTCGTCTCCCGGCGCCGCGGCGATCTCGTCACCCCGCCGCCCTGACCCGTTGCGCTGCATAGGGGGGAGGAGCAGGATCCGCCAAGGCCAACGCCGCGACGGCTGACCACGCCCGCAGTGCCGGGCGAGCCGGAATCAGCGGTTCCGCCGCCACCGCATGCTGTCCAAGGAGGTCGCCATCATGTCCGCCCACCCGATTCCGCCTGGTAGAATCGTCCTCGTTTCGTTGATCGTGCTGTTCGCGCTCATGCCACGCCCCTCGGGAGCGATCCAGTTGCGATGGAGTTCCGGCGCATCCGACCTGAGTTTCACCGAAGCCCGCCGGTGCACGCTGCTGGTCGAAGCGGAGCCCGGCGGGGCGCTGCCGGCCGACTGGCGATTGCTGTGGGTCAGCGCCAGTGACTCCGGGCCCCCTCCACCGCTGGTATTCCAGGCTGAATCCGGTGCCGGCGGCGATCCGGCCGCGGCGTGCGAGATGGTCGAGCCTGCCGACCCGGCCGCCGTGGCGTCGAGGGCAGTGAGCGCCAGATTCTGCTCCGCGATGCCGGGCGCCGCCACGAGTGCCCGGCTGATTCTGGAGGCGCCGGCCGGAGCGAAGGCCAGGCTCCAGGTCGTCACCTTCGTGTCAGCGGGGACGGATTCGATGGAGGGGACGACCCTGCGCTCCTCGGGGATCACGTTGAACGGCGGCTGCGCCGAGGCCTACCCGCCAGTCATCTTCCGCGCCGCCTCCACACACCGCCTCGGGCAACTCGACGTCCGACTCGTCGGGGCGAACCTCGACGGCGTCAGCGCGGTCCCGATCTCGGCGCCCGATTCTTCGTGGAGCTACCCGCTCACCCTGGTCTCCAAGTCGAACGAGCGGATCACAGCGCAGGCGGTGCTGGCCGCGCCGCTGCCCGAGATCGTGGTCGGCGCGGCCGACGGGAGCGGCGGCCTGGGCGCCGCCTCGGTGCCTGCGGACAGCTTCCCGCCGCTCTCGCCGCAGAGCTGCTTCTCGACCTTCAGCGGCGCGCAGGATACGAGCGGGATGCAGCCCAAGGACTTCGAGTTCGTGAACGCCGGGGACTCGTGGCACATCTTCTACACGCGGCAGTACCAGACCACGAACTACACGGACCGGACGAACACGCGCCGGATCGGGCACGCGGTCTCGACCGACCAGCACCTGAGCTCGTGGACGGTGGTGGATCGCAACGCCATCCAGGTGCGCGACGGCCGGATCTGGGACAACCTGCACGTGTGGGCGCCGACCATCGTGCGCAAGCCCGGCGACATCACCTACTTCATGTTCTACACCGGCGTGCAGCTGGACACGCTCACGCCACCCCCAAATCTCAAGACCTCCGAGATCCAGCGGATCGGTATCGCGACGTCCGTGGACCTGAACACGTGGACGCAGGATGCGGTGGCGGTGTACTTCAACAAGAAGGCGTCATGGACGTTTCAGGACTCGAGCCGCAATGTCGTACCTATAGGCGGAGGCCAGTTCTACTCGGACGCCTGGCAGTTCCGCGATCCGTTCGTGATGCCGGATCCTGAGAACGCCGGCAAGTGGCTGATGTACTTCGTGACCATCGACTCCACGCTCAACAAGTACGTGGTCGGGGTCGCACGAACGGCCGGGACGGATCTCCGCGCCTGGCAGGACGTCTGGCCGCTGCGGCGCACCTCCGCCGCGTTCATGAATGCCGACCGCGACGAATCGCCGCACGTGCTGTTCCGCAACGGGAACTGGTGGCTGCTCTACACCTCGAACCACTACTGGGGCGACCAGATCACGTACTCCCTGAACGCCACCAGCCCGACCGACTCCTCGACCTGGAGCCGGCCGGATTCGCTCAAGGCGATCACCTGCGGCGAGCACGACTTCCCGACCTCGCTCAACCAGTGGCACGCCACCGAGTACGTTCGTGACGTGGTGGGCCACGAGTACCTGGCCGCGTTCGCCGACAACCTGTTCGGTGGCGGCGTCATCCAGTTCACGCAGATCCAGCCGCCGGACGGCACGTGCCCCACGGACAGCATCCGGCTGGACTGCCCGGACGTGTGGACGGGCGTGGAGCAGGGCTTCGGAACGGGCGCCGCCGCGCCCGTCGTCCTGATGCTGGCAGGTCCGTGTCCTGCTCGCGGAGCGGCACCGTTGCGCCTGGCGCTCCACAGTGGCGGCCGGGTGCATGTCGCGATCTACGACCTGTTCGGGCGCCGGTTGAGGACACTCGCGGACGGATGGCTGCCCGCGGGTATGACGACGCTGGCCTGGGATGGCCGCGGAGACCAGGGCGCGGTCGCGAGCAGCGGGATCTATTTCGCGCGTGCGACCGGCCCAGGCGGGCGGTCCGTGGTCCGGATCCCCTTGCTTCGCTGAGGCGCGCGTGCGGGAGATGGGACCCATCATCCGTCGCGAAGCCGCGTGGTCCGTGGTCGCGAGGTCCGGCGCACGCCGGTCCTGCATGGTCCTGTGGTGTCTCGCGACCCTCGCCGGAGCTTCCGGGCCGAGCCGATTGTGTGCCCAGACGATCGACGCGGCCCTGTGGGGCACGGACAACCGCGTGTTCGCGCTCGCGCGCATCGGAGACACGCTGTACGCGGGCGGGGCGTTTCGAGGAGCCGGGCCGAGTACGGGCAGCGCGGTCGCGCTGCCCAAGCACTGCGCGGATCACTGCGCGGATCGGCGCAAGCCGTTCCCCAAGGTGGCGGGGTACGTGTACTCGATCGCTTCCGATGGCCACGGGGGCTGGTTTCTCTCCGGGAACTTCACGGTGGTGGGAGGGGTGCCGCGCTACTCGCTTGCGCACGTGTTGGCGGATGGGACCGTGGCACCGTGGAACCCAAACCCGAACCACGTCCCTTACGGCGCTGGCGGCGGGTTGCTCGTCTCGGGCAACACGGTCTATGTGTCTGGCGGGTTCGCCACCATCTCGGGCAAGCCACGCCAGTATATCGCCGCTCTGGATGCCACGACCGGCGAGGCGCTCGACTGGGATGCTCACTCGAACGGGCTCGTGGCGCCACTGGCGATCCGCGGGAACACCCTCTACGTCGGAGGATACTTCAGCGAGATAGGTGGCCAGTTGCGCAACAACATCGCCGCCCTCGACGCGACGACGGGCGATGCGACGCCGTGGAATCCCGATGCGGATGGGGGCGTAGGGTCGCTCATTCTGCGCGACAGCAGCGCCTATGTTGGCGGGCAGTTCGCCCACATCGGCGGCCAGCAGCGCGCGGGCCTGGCCGAGCTGGATCTCGAGACGGGCCTCGCAACCAACTGGAATCCCAGCCCAGGTCCGGGGTATGCAGAGATCGATGCGATGTGCATCCTCGGCGATCAACTTTATGTGGGGGGGGAATTCGACACCTTGAGCGGCCAGCCTCGCCGGTGTCTTGCCTCGTTCGACCTGACGAGCGGCCGGCCAACGGCCTGGGATCCACAACCCGGAACCGCGAGGGGGATCCCGCTCGTCACGAGTCTTCTCCCGGATGGACGTTCGGTCTACGTTTGCGGTTTCTTCAATTCGGTCGGCGGCAAGCCGCGCAACTTCGTCGCCGAGCTCGACGCGCTGACGGGGGAGGCGACGGACTGGAATCCCGATCCGCTCAACAACGTCTGGGCGGTGGCCGTGGATGACAGCACGGTCTATCTCGGCGGCTGGTTCCAGAGCCTGGGCATGGTGGCGCGCCGCAACCTGGCGGCGTTCGACCTGAGGACGGGTAGGGTGACGGACTGGAACCCGAACCCCGACGGGCTGATCGTCTACGCGCTGGCGGCGAGCGAGGGGAAGCTCTACGTGGGCGGGGACTTCAGCCAGATCGGCGGCCAGCCGCGCGCGGATCTCGCCGCCCTCGATGCGCGAACCGGGCTCGCGACCGGGTGGAACCCGGGCGCCGACCAGGTGGTAGCCACACTCCTCGTCAGAGACAGCACGGTGTACGCGGGCGGCCTGTTCCAGCGGATCGGCGGCCAGGCCCAACGCTATCTCGCCGCGGTCGATGCGGTGACCGGTGCGGTGCGCGACTGGAACCCGGACGCTGGCGACTGGGTGACCGCGCTTGCGGCGCGCGGCAACACGCTCTACACGGGGGGCTGGTTCTGGCAGATGGGGGGACAGATTCACCGCTCGCTGGCGGCAGTGGATGCCGTGAGCGGCGCGGTGCTGCCGTGGCAGTTGGACACCGACGGGGTCGTGAACACGCTCGCGGCCGGTGACAGCACCGTCTATGCGGGCGGCGTGTTCCAGCACGTCAACGGCGAGAATCGTCTCAACTTGCTGGCCTTCGACGCTACGGACGGCACGCTCGAGGACTGGGCGCCGTCGCCGAACGGTCCTCGGGAGGACTACTACACCGCGAGCGTCGCCGTGCTGGCGACTCGGGGGAACACGGTGTTCGTGGGCGGCGACTTCACCACGATCGCCGGCCAGCAGCGCGCGAGCCTGGCCGCGCTGGACGGCGTGACCGGAGAACTGCTCGACTGGGATCCGAATCCCGACCAGTCGGTGCATGCGCTGGAAGTGAGCGGCGACCGGCTGTACGCGGGGGGATACTTCCAAGCGGCCTCGGGGCTGCCGCACCTGGCGTTGATGGGGGTGACGTTCCCGGGCGCCGAGCCGCCGGTCCCGGGCGATTCCCTCCCGCCCGGGCCGACGGTGGCGATGGCGCCGATTCGTCCGAACCCGATCCAGTCGACCGCGGTGATCCGATACGCGTTGCCGAGCGCGACATCGGTGAGCCTTGCAATCTACGACCTGCAGGGCCGGCGGGTCGAGAGCCTGCTCGAGAAGCAGGTCCAGGCGGCCGGAGAACACCAGCTCAGCGTGAGCGCCGAGCACCTGCCAATAGGCTGCTACTTCTACCGGCTCGAGGCCGGCGGCGTGGTGCGGACGCAGAAGGCCGTGGTGGTGCGATAAGGGCAGCGCGCCGGCGCAGCCGGACTCGCCAAGCCGAGACGACCTGCGTGACGAGCAGCAACGGCTTGTCGTCCGCTGCGTCGTCCGCCCCCGTGCCCGCTGGCCGATGGCCGGCGCCTCGCCTATCCTGCCGTCCCGTGCCCGCGATCCGCTGCGACCAGGTCGAGGTCTACGTGTTCCGCCGCGCCCGCCGCGTCGAGTTCCTCGCCCTGCGCCGCGCCCCCGGCCGGCGCCTGCGCGGGGTCTGGCAGCCGGTGACGGGCCGGCTGCGCCGGGGCGAGGCCGCGCTCGCCGCGGCGGTGCGCGAGCTGCGCGAGGAGACCGGGCTCTCGCCCCGGCGCTGGTGGGCGCTCGAGAGCATGACCACCTGGTTCGACCCGGCGAGCGATACCGTCCACCTGCTGCCGCTGTTCGCCGCCGAGATCGGGCTTGGCGACGAGGTGAAGCTCTCGCCCGAGCACGACGCGCACGCTTTCCTGCCGGCCACGGCCGCGGCGCGGCGCTACCTGTGGCTGGCGCAGAAGCTCGGGCTCGCGGCGGTGCGGCGCGAGGTGCTGGCGGGCGGTGCGCTCGCCGCGGTGCTCGAGGTGACGGACCTGGCCGCGCGCGGCGCGCGCGCGGCGCCGCGCCCGCGGCCGGCGCCCCGGCGCGCCGCCCGGCTCCCACGCCGCGGCGGGACCCGAGCCACCCGTCCGCGCCGCGCCGCGCGCCGCGCGAGGCGTTCCGCATGAATCTCTTCATCATTCCGTCCTGGTATCCCCACCGCTGCTTGCCCTGGGAAGGCGTCTTCCTGCAGGAGCAGGCGCGCGCCATCGCCGAGCGGCGGCCCGGCTGGAACGTGGGGCTCTCCCTGTGGGGACAGGGCGAGGGCTTCCTCTCGAGCGCACACCTCGTCAAGTCGCCGCGCTGCCTGCTGGACGCGCAGGCCATGAAGCGCGAGGAGCGGGTACTGCTCCCGAACCTGGTCGAGTTCGTCACGCCCGCACTGTGGTGGCCCGAGCGCACCTTCGGCGGCAACAAGCCGGCGCTGCTCGCCGCGAACCGCGAGAGCCTGCGCCGCGCCGTCGCGCGCTTCGGCAGCGTGGACCTGATCCACGCGCACGTCAGCTACCCCGCCGGCTGGCTGGCGATGAAGCTCGCGGACGAGACCGGCATCCCCTACGTCATCACCGAGCACATGGGCCCGTTCCCGCTCCCGGTCTACGCGCGGCGCGACGGCAGGCTCAAGGGCGTGCTGCGCGAGCCGCTCGAGCGCGCCGGCGCGCGCATCGCGGTGAGCCCGATGCTCGCGCGCACCATCGCCGGCTTCGGCATCGAGGAGCCCGAGTTCATCCCCAACCTCGTGGACGAGCGGCTCTACGGGCCCGGCCCGCCCGCCGACCCCGAGCGATTCACGTTCTTCACGCTCTGCGTCATGGACGCGGGCAAGGGCGTGAGCGACCTCCTGAAGGGGGCGGCGCGCTTCCTCTCCGGGCTGCGGCCCGCGGACCGGGCGCTGGTGAGCTTCCGGCTCGGCGGCGACGGCCCGCAGTGGAAGGCGCTGCGGCGGGAGGCCACGCGGCTCGGGCTCGACGGCAACGTCACGTGGCTCGGGCAGGTGCCGCACGAACGCGCGCGCGAGGAGTTCAGCCGCTGCGACGCCTTCGCGCTCACCAGCTGGCACGAGTCGTTCGGCATCGTCTACGTCGAGGCCACCGCGTCCGGCAAGCCCGTCATCGCCACGCGCTGCGGCGGGCCTGAGGTCATCGTGACCCCCGAGAACGGCGTGCTGGTCGAGGTCGCCGACATCGAGGGCATCGCCGGCGCGCTCGACTTCATGCTCCGCAACGCCCGCGGCTACGACGCCGCGAAGATCCGCGCGCGGTGCCTCGAGCGCTACGGCCGCGAGGCCGTGGTGGTACGGCTCGAGCAGGTCTACCAGCGCGTCATCCAGCAGCGGCAGAGCACCGCGACATCCTGAGAGGAGGCAGTCTTGGCCAGCACCAGCTCGTTCGACGTCACCACCGGCGTGGACTTCATGGAGGTCAGGAACGCCGTGGAGCAGGCCGTGAAGGAGATCACCCAGCGCTACGACTTCAAGGGCCTCAAGGTGAGCATCGAGCTCGATCAGAAGGAGAAGAGGATCACCCTCGCCGCGCCCGACGAGTTCAAGCTCAAGGCGATGTGGGACTCGCTCCAGGGCAAGATGGTGCGCCGCCAGGTGCCGCTCCAGAACCTGAAGCCCGGCGAGATCGAGCCCGCCGCCGGCGCCAGCGTGCGCCAGACGATCGAGATCCAGGACGGCCTCACGTCGGACATGGCGCGCGAGGTGGTGCGCGTCATCAAGGACGCGAAGCTCAGGAGGGTGCAGGCCGCGATCCAGGGCGACACCGTGCGCATCTCGGCGCCCGACAAGGACGCGCTGCAGGCCGTGATCGCGCTGCTGAAACAGCAGGACCTCGGCGTCGAGCTCAAGTTCGGCAACTACCGCACGAACTGAGGCGGGTGGCGGGCGCTTGATGGCCCGCGCCGGCGACTCTGACTGCACTGGAGGTGCCCCGGCGCCGTGGACGGCGAACATCTGCGTGGCCACCGGGCCGCAGCAACACCGAGAAGCCGGAAGGCGAGCCGCTGATTCCAGGCACCGATGATCGCCGCACTCTGGTAGTGTCGCGGGCACACTCTCGACGGACCACGGGTTGAAGCGGAGGCCGCATGGACGCCGGAACTCGACCGAAACAGACCGACGGACTGGATGCCAAGACCCGCACGGCGTTGCTTCGCTTCGCCCGCGCCGTTCGCGACCTCCCCAACGAGAGCGCCAAGACGCACCTGTTCATGGGGCTCGTCGGCGAGCTGTTCCCGGATGCCGTCGCCAAGGTGGCCGAGGGAATCGAGAAGCTCGTCCACGTTGAGTCGGGCGATGGCGGACGGGCGCGGCGGAAGATTGACGCCTACCACGGCAACGCCATCTTCGAGTTCGAGAACTCTCTCAAGGCGACCGGGGAGATCGCGCTCGGCCAGCTTCGCGAGTACGCCGCGGCCATCTGGAGCGAGGAGAAGCTGCCTCACCGCCCGCTCGTGTGCATCGCCGCCGATGGTGCGGTGTGGGAGGTCTACAGACCGCAGCTCCGCAGCGCTTCTGCGGCCCGACCCCGACCAAGCGACATCGAGTTGGAGCACCTGCACACGCTCAACCTGTCGGACGACGCCGTCAGGGAGTTCTGGTTGTGGCTCACGAGCGTCCTTTTCGGTGGCGGCGGCAAGAACCCTACGGCCGACCGATTCAAGAACGACTTCGGTGCGACGAGCCCGGCGTTCGCGGACGCGATGGCTGCACTGCGGGAAGTGTGGGGCATCGCGCGCAAGCTGCCCGAGCCGCAGCTCGCGTTCGAGACGTGGCAGCGGTACCTCGCGGTCACCTACGGCCAGTTGGGCGACAACGGCCAGCGGACGCAACTCGAGGAGTTGTTCCTCAAGCACACGTACCTTGCGACGATCGCCCGTTTCCTCGTGTGGGGCGCACTCTCTCGCGGCCAGTTCGATGGCACGCTGCAGGACGAGGCACGGAGCATCCTCGCCGGCGACTTCTTTCGCGCGCGGAACATCGAGAACCTGACCGAGGACGACTTCTTCCAGTGGGTCCGGCGTCGAGAGGCGGCGCAGTTGCTCGCGCCCGTCTGGGAGCGCCTGCTCGCGCAGGTGCTCACCTACAGTCTCGACCGACTCGACGAGGACGTGCTCAAGGGCGTGTACCAGGAGCTGGTCGACCCGAAGGACCGTCACGACCTGGGCGAGTACTACACCCCCGAGTGGCTCTGCGAGCGCGTGGTTCGTGAGCTTCTGCCCGGGCGCGGCTGGGTGAGCGTTCTCGACCCGACGTGCGGTTCGGGCAGCTTCCTTCGCGCTTCCATCGCCCACCTGCTTCACGCCAACCGCGGGGAGACGGGGCAGCTTCGCAACGTGCTGGAACACGTCGTCGGCATCGACATCCACCCGCTCGCCGTCATCATCGCCCGGGCGACCTACGTGCTCGCCGTGAGCCCTCTGGTTCGGCAGGCCAAGCGGCCCGTACAGATTCCCGTCTACCTCGCGGACTCGTTGTTCCTCCCCAGCGAGGTGAAGCAGACGACGATGTGGGACGCGCCGGGCTACGAGATTCGCTTCGGCGGCGACCGGTCCGTCTCGATTCCAGGAGAACTCGTCAAGGACCCCGACCTGTTCGACCCGGCCATCGAAGCGGCGACGAAGGTCGCGACCGAGTTCGCCGCTGGCAGCAAGGAATCGGACAAGACGCTGCGCGTCTACTTGCGACGCTCGGTTCCGAGTCTGGCTGAGCGCGCCGACTTCGACATGATGGTGCGCGCGCTCTGGCGGTTCACGAGCGAGCTGGCGGACCTCATCCGCAGGCAGAAGAACTCCATCTGGGCGTTCATCATCCGGAACGCCTACCGGCCGGCCATGCTTCGAGCGCGCTTCGACTTCGTCGTCGGCAATCCGCCGTGGCTCTCGTACCGCTACATCGCAGATCCCGACTACCAGGCGGAGGTGAAGCGCCGGGCGCTCGTGGAATACAAGGTCGCCCCGAAGTCGCAGAAGCTCATGACGCAGATGGAGCTTGCCACCGTGTTCCTCGTCCACACGCTGTCCACGTTCGGGCGACCGGGCGCGAGGCTCGGATTCGTGATGCCGAGGAGCGTGCTCAGCGCGGACCAGCACGCGAGCTTCCGCGACGGCTCTCACGCGGCGCCCATCCGGCTCGACGCCTATTGGGACCTGTTCGGTGTCTCGCCCCTGTTCAACGTGCCGTCGTGCGTAGTGCTGGCGACACACGTGGCGATTGACCCGAAGGGCGGCGGTGAGCGACCGACGAGCTACTCGATCCTCCCGGCGGTCGAGTTCGAGGGGAAGCTCCTCGTGCGCGACGCCCCGCTCTCGGAGGCCAGGCCACAGCTCTCGGAGACCTCTCGAACGGCAAAGCTCGTCAATCTCGGCTCACGAACCGCATACTCGACCACCGCGAAGTCGGCGGCGGCTGCGCCGGCCAGCCCCTACGCGAAGCTGTTTCGCCAGGGTGCGACGATCGTTCCGCGCAGCTTCTACTTCGTGCGCGTGAAGGACCTCGCCGGCAAGGTGGACCCCGAGCGCGTCTACTGGGCCGAGACGGACCCGGAGCAGGCAGAGTCGGCGAAACCGCCCTACGACGACGTGCGGCTCACGGGGCGCATCGAGGGTCGGTTCCTGTTCACGTCTGCGCTCTCGAAGCACCTGCTACCCTTCGCGCTCGTCGAGCCGCCCATCGTATTCCTGCCCATTGAGGGCACAGACGAAGGCGTCCGGGTGTTCACGGCGGAGGAGCTACGCGCCGGCGGGTATCGCGAGTCAGCGAAGTGGATGGCGGAGGCCGAGCGCATCTGGGCGGAGAAGCGTCGAGGGAAGGCGAGCAAGCAGAACGTCTACCAGTGGCTCGACTACGGGCACAAGCTGAGCGACCAGAGCCTGCGCTCCCGGTTCTTCGTGCTCTACAACGCGGCTGGCTCGAACCTGAGCGCGGCCGCGGTCGACTGCCAAGAACTGCCCGAATCGTTCGTCGTGGACCACAAGACCTATTGGGCGGCCTGCCGGTCACGTGAGGAAGCGGACTACCTGGCCGCGGTGCTGAACGCGCCTTCGCTCGACAGGCTCATCAAGCCCTTTCAGAGCATGGGCCTCATCGGCGAGCGCGACATTCACAAGAAGGTCCTGGAGGCACCGATTCCGTTCTTCGAGTCGAGCAAGCCGGCGCATGCGAAGCTTGCGCGCCTCGGCGCTGAGGCGCGAGCGCAGGCGGCGAAGGTGGTTGCGGCCGGCGAACTCCCGGCTTCGCTCGCCCGCCGTCGCGCGCTCGTGCGGCAGGCGACGAAGGCCACGGTGGAGCGAATCGACGAGGCCGTGAAGGCGCTGCTGTCGCTCTGAGGCCAGCGTTGGTCTTGTTCCGTTCCGACTATCAGAGGCCCTGTGTGCGCAGATGCGACTTCACTTCGTTCGGGGTGTGTGGGGATTGACACAACGACCTCTGGAGTTTCCTGACGAGGTCGTCGCTCGCTTCGGTTGTGCCCTGAACCGCGCGGCGCTGGATCAGGGCTTCGATGTCCTTGCCCTCGGCAAGCCGAGCCCTGTCGCAGCGAAGCACCGAGGGGCGCGAGAGGCCGGGGTGCTCGCCCTTGTCGACAGTGCATCCGAGGTGGCTGTTCGTCGGGCGAAGGGTGCTCAAGTTCGCGATGACAACTTGGACGTGCTTCGCTGGGTCCGAGAGAACGACCCACAGATGCCGACCAACTCCCGCGTCCTCGGCCTCCGGAGTGAAGAACGCTTGCCCTTGGCGAAGCACCTCTACGCCCCGAAGATGGAGTCGAAGTGCTTCCGCTCGATGGCGTCCTCCCGGACTTCCTCGACCTCCTCGTCGGTCTTGGAGAGAGCGCGCAGAATGTCCTCTGGGGAAATCGGCAGGTGGGAGCCGCTCGGGTCCCTGAACTCCGGGAGCGCGTGAGTGAGGTCGCTCAGTTGCCACTGGTCGAGGGCACGAAAAACGCTCGCAATCTCGCGCAGCATCTCCAACTCAGCGTCGCTGAGGCAGCCGAGGTCCGGCTGCGTGGCGAGGGCCACGTCCCAGCCCTGTCGTTGCACGTGGGCACTCCACACGTTCCTGTGCTCGTCGAAGGGGTCCGCTTCCCGCTTGATGAGATCGAGCACTGTGCTGACCACTGGGCCAAGTGGGAGCGAGAAGTACTTGTCGCCAAACACAGGCCGTCCATGTCTTCGGAGGCTCTCCCGTTCGGCCATGTAGAGGAGCTTGACGAGCTTCATGTAGGGCATGCGCCCGCCATGTTCGACGAGAAAGACGGCCGCAGCCGCCGTCGCCTTCCGCTCGTCGAACGTGAAGCGGATGGGGTCCATCGCACTCGGCCGCTGTTCCATGGTGCCCCTCCTTTCACGCGGTTGAATCAAGCAAGTCCTCGGCCAACGCTGGCTGCCGGTGAAACCCCCTATCAGCCCGGCAACAGAATAGCACGCGCGAGGGCATCCCCGAGCTGGTGCCCGGCGTGTGGAGCCCTCGCCGCACTAGCAGCGTTGCCGTGAGCCCGACGACCGCCCCCCAAGCAGGGAGGCCTGCACGGCATGGCTTCGCGCCGGCCGCTTTTCTCCCCGTGCGGCTCCCGGTGTTCTCGAGTTCCGCGCAGACAGCGGCCAACTGCCAAGCGTGGTTGGGTTTGGCTCGGCCGCGGCCCGACCGGGTCATCAACCACTAGCTGTGTCAACTCCGTTGTCACGTCTCTGGGTCCTCCCGCTTTCCGCGAAAGCCGCAGCGAGGCTGGGGCGGCGGAGGGCTTGGCAACGCGAGGGAGCCTGGCTTCCCCACGTCCCTTCGTCCTCCCCGGAGAGATGGGACATGGTCGAACGAGCTGCACCGAATCCCCTGGGTCTCCGCCAGTGCGCGTCCAGCTCGCACAACCGCCACTGACGCATGAACCCAGATCGCGGATCGGGTTGAGCGCGCTCGGTGGCAGCCTTCCGCTTGGATTCCCCCAGGAGGACTGCTGCCAACGCGGTCCCGGTCCGAGTCGTCATGGCGCCGTGCTCGTCAGCGCCGCCTTCACCACCTCCGCCAGCACGCCCGGCAGCTTGCCGAACGCCCAGTCGGCGCGCACGCGCTCGAACAGGCCGTGCGCGTCGCGGCCCCACGGGCCCAGGTTCACCACGTCCAGGTCGAGCGCGCGCATCGCCTCGATCGGGAGCCGGTACTCCTGCCCGTACGAGGGCATGAACGTGGCGAGCGCCTCGGGCGGCTCGCCGCGCCACGCCACGTACGAAGCGTCGGTGATGTACGGGTAAAAGGGCCTGACCTCGATCCCTTCGCCCGCGAGCACGCGCCGCGCCGCGCGCACCAGCGGGCCGTCGCCGGGCGCGGCATGGGGGTGAAAGGGCGGCAGCAGGTAGATCACGACCGCGGGCCCCGCGAGCCGCGCCGCGCGCGCGAGCTTCCGCACCCGCATGAGCGAGGCAGCGCGCGGGTCCAACCGGCCTTCCGCGTCGAACAGCTCGCCGGGCTCCCCGGCGCGCGCCACCAGCTCGGGCCACAGCAGCACGCGCGAGCGCAGCTCCGGCTCGCCGGGCGCGGTGTGGCCGGGCTCGACCCAGGCGCGCAGCTCGCGCATCGCGCGCACCAGGTCCTCGAGCGCCGCGAGCGCCTCGGCGCGCAGCGCCTCCAGGGTCTCGGCCAGCGGGCGCGCGAAGGCGAGCAGGTTCAGCTCGACCTCGGCCTCGACCGCGGTCTGCACGTTGTAGCCGGCCTTGAGGTCGCGCAGCCGCAGCGCCACCGGCGGCACGCCGGCGACGCCCTGCCACTGGTCCACCAGGTTTCGGCTCGCGGTGGCGCGCGAGACGATGGCGGCGGCGAGCTGCGCGGCGTCCACGCCTTCGAACGGCGTGCCGGCGTGCGTGGGCCTGCCGATCACGTAGATGCCGGCGAGCGCCTTGCCCATCACGCCGGCGTGGGCGACCGGCTCGCTCGCGTAGTCGAGGTTGAGCGCGCCGGCCAGCTCGAGTCCTTCGCTCTCGCGCAGCCGCGCCAGCTCGCCGACCGCGGCCAGCATCCCGGCCGACGCGTGCTCCTCGTCGGGGCACA
>JACRPT010000054.1 GCA_016223045.1 Candidatus Eiseniibacteriota bacterium | reverse complement strand
CCGCCGCCGAGTGGCCGGGCAGCTTAGCATTCTCGTTGAGCTGCTGCCGCACCCGCAGGGCAACCGGGGCGATGCGCTCGGTGCCCGAGTAGACCAGCACCAGCTTCCCGTGGAGAGAGCGCGCCAGCCGCTTGGCCGGGTTGCGCTCTTCGGGCGCGCCGGGCGCGAGCTCGCCGTCGAGTGAGCGCAGCAGCGCGGCGGCCTCGCGCCACAGCGGCGCGGGATCGTCGGCCCAGCCCAGCGCGTGGATCAGCGCGGTGAGCGCCACCCAGGAGGAGAACAGCGCGGCGCGCGGCGGCGCGCCGCCGGGCAGCAGGTGCACGCCCACGCCGTCGCGGGTGCACAGGCGGCCGAGCATCCCGCCGCTGGTCATGGCCAGCCGGGGGATGCCGCGCCCGCCGGCCTCGCGGTAGAGCGCCAGCGTCTCCTCGGTGCCGCCGGAGTACGACGAGAGCAGCGCCAGCGCGTCCTTCCCCACCCACGCCGGCCAGCGGTAGTCGCGCACCACGACGAGCGGGCGCGGCATGCGGTCGCCGTAGAGCCCGGCGGTCAGGTCGCCGGCGATCGCCGAGCCGCCGAGCCCGCCCACCGCGAGCAGCGCGGGGCCGGCGAGCGGCGGGTGCCACGGGTCGCGCGCCAGCCGCTGGAGCGCCTCTTCGATCTGCGCGGAGAGTCCGGCGATGCGCGCGGCCATCTCGCCGCTGTCGCGCGCCCCGTAGGGCGGCTCGAGCGCGCTCACGCCGGGTTCGCCTTCCGGGCCACCAGGTAGCTCGGCAGCAGGGTGTCCACGTAGCGGTGGAGCACCCGTTTCACCTCGTCGGCGGTGGGCTGCTCGAGCGCCTCGCGCGCCATCGCCTGCGCGGCGTCGAAGCGCACGCTGCGGATCGCCGACTTGACGCGCGGCAGGTCGAAGCAGGCCATCGAGAGCTCGTCCACGCCCATGCCGAGCAGCAGGATGGCGTGCTTCGGGTCGCCCGCCATCTCGCCGCACACGCCAACCCAGCGGCCGGCGGCGCGCCCGGTCTCGATGGTGTGGCGGATGCTGCGCAGCACCGCCGGGTCGAGCGGCTCGTAGAGGTGCGCCAGCCGTTCGTTGTCGCGGTCCATGGCGAGCGTGTACTGGGTGAGGTCGTTGGTGCCGATCGAGAAGAAGCTGGCGTCCCGGGCCAGCACGTCGGCCATCCACACCGCGCTCGGGGTCTCGATCATGAGCCCGATCTCGAGGTCGGGGTCGTGCGGCACCCCGGCCGCGCGCAGCTCCGCCCGCGCCGCGCCGCACAGCTCGATGGCGCGCGTGAGCTCGTCGCGGTTCGACACCATCGGGAACATCATGCGCGCGCGGCCGTGGACGCTGGCGCGGTAGATGGCGCGCAGCTGGGCGCGGAACACCTCGGGGAACTCGAGCGCGAAGCGGATGCCGCGCCGGCCGAGGAACGGGTTGTTCTCCTGGACCGCGCCGAGATACGAGGCCACCTTGTCGCCGCCCAGGTCCATGGTGCGCAGGATCACCGGGCGCGGGTTCATGCGCTCGAGCACGTCGCGGTAGGCCTGGTACTGCTCCTCCTCGCTCGGCAGCTGGAGGCGGTTCAGGTAGAAGAACTCGGTGCGGAACAGCCCGACGCCGTCGGCGCCCACGCTGAGCGCGCGGTCCACCTCGCCGGGCAGCTCGATGTTCGCGCCCAGCTCGATGCGGTGACCGTCGAGCGTGACCGCCGGCTCGGCCTGGATGGTGAGGAGCGAGCGATCCTCCTCCTCGATGCGCCGGCGGCGCGCCGCGAAGAAGGTGGCGGTCTCCTCGTCGGGGTCCAGCTCGACCGTGCCGAGGAAGCCGTCCACCGCGCCGATCGCGCCGTTGCGCGCCTGCTGCAGGATCCCGCGGCAGCTCACCACCGCCTGGATGCCGCGCCCGCGCGCCACGATCGCGCAGTGCGAGCTGCGCGAGCCCACTTCGGTGACGAAGCCCACCACGCGGTCGCGGTCCAGCAGGGCGACGTCGCTCGGCGCGATATCGTGCGCCACCAGCACACACGCCTGGTCGGGCGCCTGCGGGGTGCGGTGCTCGCCCAGCAGGTGCCGCAGCACCCGGCGCTCGACGTCGAGGATGTCGGCGCTGCTCCGCCTCAGGTGCTCGGCCTCGACGCTGTTGAGCCGCGCCGCGACCCGCGCCATGTGGGTGCGGAACGCCCAGGCGGCGTTCTTGCGCTCGCGGCGGATGCGGCGCTCGACCGCGCGCTTGAGCTCGGGGTCGTCGAGGATCATGAGGTGCGCCTCGTAGATCTCCGCCTCGTTCTCGGACAGCTCGCGCGCGATCCGGTCGCGGATGCTGGACAGGTCGGCGTGCGCGGCCGCGAGCGCGGCATGGAATCGCCCGATCTCGCGCTCGACCCCGTCCTCGGGCACGGCGGCTCCGAACTTGCCGTCCACCAGCTCACGCAGCGCCACGACGGCCGCCCGTTCGTCCGCGCCGCTCGCGCGGACGCGGATGGTGCTGCCCTCCTCGGCGGCCAGCATCATGACGCCCATGATGCTCTTGCCATTCACCTCGAGGTCGTCGCGGCTGACGAAGATGTCCGCCTGGAACTTCGCCGCGGCCTTGACGAACAGCGCGCACGCGCGCGCGTGCAGCCCCAGCTGGTTGCGGATCACCAGTTCAGCCTCGGTCAAGGATGCGCTCCCCACGGACGGTCGCGGACACCACGCCCCGGCTCAGCGGAGCCAGGTCGCGGCCAGGCACAGCGCCCCCACGCCCAGCGCCCACTCGGTCGGCGAGGGCCGCGGCCGCTGCGCCGCCACCAGCCCGAGCCCCAGCCCCGCGGCCAGCCCGACCTGGAACACCAGCGGTCGCGGGTCCCCCCCGGGCGCCAGCAGGAACGCGGTGGTGACCCCGACCAGCGCCGCGCCCAGCACGCCGAGCGCCGCGGTCAGCCGCTCGAAGCGCCGCCGCACGACCCCCGACATCACCTCGGGACCCGCACGATAGCCCCAGCCCACCCCCCGCCAGCGCACCCCCAGGTGCGCCACGTTGTAACACAGCAGGAGCGCCGGCGCCCCGACCCACGAGCCGGAGAGCGCCAGCAGCACCCCCAGGCAGGCGGCGAAGGGCCGCAGCGTGAACCAGAAGAACCGGTCGCCCAGCGCCGCGAGGGCCGAGCCCAGCACGCTCCTGACCCGGCTCGCCCCCGCGGCGTCCGGCCCCTCGCCGGCCGCGCGCCGCTCCTCGAGCCCCGCCGCCGCGCCCAGCGCCAGCGAGGCCAGCGTGGGCTGGGTGTTGAAGTATGCCGTGTGCTCCGCCAGCCGCTCCCGGCGCTCCCCCGGGTCGGCGTAGAGCCGATCCAGCGCCGGCTGCATCGCCCACGCCCACCCCAGTCCCTGCTGGCGCTCGTAGTTGAACGTCGCCTGCAGCAGGAACGTGCGCGCCGCCATGCGCCGGAGGTCGCCGCGTGTGATGCGGGCGCTCACGGCGTGCCCACCATCAGGGCGATCCACGCGCCGATCAGCGCCGCGCCGAACACCGCCGCCCGCGCCAGGCGCCGCTGGACGAACGCGCTCAGCAGCTGCGCCAGGCCGAGGCCGAGCCACAGCGGCTGGGCCAGCGCCCACGCGCGCGACAGCCGCAGCGAATGGCGCGTCACCAGCGGGTCCAGCGCCCACAGCCCCAGCCCCAGGCAAACGGCGCAGTAACCTACACCGACCGCGAACGCCAGGGCAACGGCCGCGCCGTGGGCCTCCCCGAGCGCCCCTTCCCGCCCGGCGCGCACCTCGGCCTCGCACCAGCGCGCCAGGCCCTCGTTGCGGCGGCGCTGCCACTTGAGCAGCGGCACCCCCAGGGTGGCCGCCACCAGCCCGGCCAGCACGCCCACCAGCACCGCGGACTCGCGCGCCATGGCGAACGGCTGGCGCGCGGCCAGCGCCAGGCCGAGCCCCGCCCCCACCACGCCGCCCGCGGCGTAGTCCTCGGGCGTGCGCGCCCCGACCGGCAACGTGCTCGCCGCCAGGATCTGCAGCACCACGCCGATCTCGAGCGCGACCCGCCAGTCACCCCACAGCGCCCCCAGCAGGGTCGCGGTGACCAGCGGCTGCGAGAGCAGCGTCTGGGCCACCGGCGCGGCGTCGAGCGCCGCCACGCCGCCCAGCAGCAGGGTGCCGAGCACGGGCAGGTTCAGGCGCCGGCCCTCCCCGCGACGAGCCGGAAGCGCACCGACCACGGCGCGTCGGGTGCGACCTCGACCGCGAAGCTGAAGCGCGCCTCGATGCCCTGGAACACCCGCTCGGCGCCGGCCTCGGAGAGCGACACGGTCTCGATCGGCGCGCGCGCGAGCGCGGCCTCGCGGTCGAGCGTCACCTCGAGCCGGCGGTCGGCCCAGCCGTCGGTGAAGACCACGCGCTTCATGCGTTCGTGGCGCGCCCGCGCCGCGAAGTGCGCGGGCTCCGCGCGGCGGCCGTCCACCTCGACCCGGCGGTCATCGGCCCGCGGTACGTGGAAACCGAGGTTCAGCTCGACCTCGAGCGTGCCGCGGCGCGGCCTGGCCGCCGTGAGCGTGTACTCGACTTCGAGCGCGCCGTCCTGGCCCGCGCGGAACCGCTTGCGCAGCGACGGGGCCGCGCCCTCGGCCAGCGCGACGGTCACTTCCGCCCCGCCGTCCGCGGCGAGCGCGAAGCGCGCGTGCGCCAGGTCGGCCGACACCCCGCCCTCGCTCCAGCGGTCGAGGAAGGACTCGCGCCCGCGCGTGTCGTAGTGCTCGACCAGCGCGGCCAGGCCGGGCTCCTTCAGCCGCAGCGCGCCGTGGATGCTCTCGCCGTCGCCGCCGCCCACCGTCGCCTCCTTGAGCCGCGCGTGGTAGTGCTCGGGCCGCCGCGCCAGCGTGTCGCCGTAGTTCCACGGGACGCGCCGGTCGTCGAACGCCCACAGCATGCCGCCGCGCGCGCTCACCCAGGCGGCCCACGCCGGGGTCTCGAGCAGCGCGTCCTCGGCGCCGTCCAGGTCGAGGTCGCCGCGCTCGACGCTGGTCCTGCCGTCCGCCAGGAACGCCTCGGCCGCGATCAGCTCGCTGTAGACCGCCGAGCGCAGGTGCGGCAGGTAGAGCCCGCCGAAGATGCCGTGCCAGTAGATGTCGTTGCACTCGGCGCGCCACAGGTGGGTGCGCGCGGTCCGCCACTCCGGCGTGTCGCGGTCCTCGCGCGCCCACAGCAGGCGCGAGGCGCGCAGCACGCGCTTGTGCGCGCGGTTCGCCTCGGGGTAGCGCGCCTGGAAGTTGCGCCACAGGCCGCCGCGCAGCAGGTCGTGGGTCTCGTCTCCGTAGAGGTCCTGGAGCCGCGCGGCGGCCTGGTGGTAGCGCGCCTGCATCGCGGGCGGCAGCGCCCACTCCTGCATCTCGTGGTACGACGCGGTCGGCAGGTAGACGAGCCCGAGCGGCTCGTGCGCGGCGATGGCCTCGGCCGGCGTGCGGATCTCGATCCACGGGTTCGCCTCGAGCGCGTCGGCGAAGCGCTCGAGCCAGCCCTGCTCGTAGCACAGCCGGTGCGTGCCGGGCCACACGCCGAACTTCTCGCCGTCGTCGCCCAGCACCGCCAGCCGCCGCTCGCCGCCCTCGGCCACGCGCTTCAGCAGCTCCACCACCGCTTCGGGCTCGCCGAACGGGATGCCGTAGCGCAGCTCGCGATGGATCGGGAACACGCGCACCGGCAGCCCCTGGTCCTCGGTCAGCCAGGTGCCCCACAGCTGGTCGCGCCCGAGCCCGGCCGCCACGAAGTGCGCGTCGTCCACCGCGGTGTACTCGACGCCCGCCGCGGCGAGGCTGCCGGCCAGGCCGGGCTCCCACACGCGCTCGGTGAGCCACAGCCCGCGCGGGCGGCGGCCCAGCTCCAGCTCGAGCCAGTCGGCCATCGCCTGGATCTGGCCGCGGCGGTCGTCCTCGGGGATGGACACCAGCACGGGCTCGAAGAAGCCGCCGCCCCACAGCTCCACCTGGCCGCGCTCGACCAGCGCGCGCAGGCGCTGGAGGTACTCGCGGCGGTGCAGCGCGAGCCATTGCAGCAGCGGCCCGCTGGTGTGGAGCGCGAGCCGCATCGCCGGCCGGCGCTCGAGGAATCCGAGGAAGGGCAGGTAGGCGTCGGCGTAGGACTGCTCGAACACCCCGTCGAAGTTGCCGACGGGCTGGTGGTCGTGGACGATCAGGACCAGCGTGATGGGGGGCATGGGCGGCAGGGGGAGCGGGGAGGCTTCAGGGAGCCCGCCTCACGGCGCGGACCCGGGGTCGAGTGAGGCCAGGGACTGCGGGCGCGAGGCCGGGACGTCCTGCACCTCGAGCGCCACACCGCGCGCCAGCAGCGCGCGGGCGTCGGCGCGGTCGTCCGCGTCCAGGTACACGTACTCATTCACCTTGGTCTTCCCGGGCGCGTAGTGCAGGCCGCCCAGCGTGAAGGCGGGCACCGGGGCGCCGGCCTCGACCAGCGCGCGCGCGGTGGCCAGGTCGGGCACGATCAGGAACGCGCCGCCCGGCGCGGCGGCCTCCGCGGCCCAGGCCGCGGCGGCCTCGGCGACCGGGACCACGCGCACCTCGGCGCCGGCGGCGGCCGAAGCCAGCAGCTCGCGCTCCCAGGGATTGGCGGCCGCGGCGTCGTCCACCACCCAGATGCGCGCCGGGCGGAGCCGCGCGCCCCAGGCGACCACCACCTGCCCGTGGATCAGGCGGTCGTCCACGCGGTGCATCTGCCAGCTCATGCCGGCTGGCAACGCTGGAGCCGGACGCTCTCCTGCCCCTTCAACTGCAGGCGCTCGGCCAGCTCGACCACCGCGCAGCGGTCGCGGTTGTGGAGGTAGTCGAGGAGCATCGGCAGGTTGAGGCCGGTGACCACCACGATCTCGCCGGCGGTCCCCGCGCCACCGCACGCGCGCGCCGCCGCGATCCCGCACAGGTGGCACGAGCCGCCCCAGAAGTCGGTCAGCACCAGGCCGCCCGCACTCCAGCCGGCGACCTTCCCGGCGATGGCGTGCTCGAGCGCCACGCGCGACAGCCCCTCGTTCGACAGCACCGGCAGGTCCTCGCAGGGGCCGTAGACCTGGCGCGCGGCGTGGAGCAACGCGGCTCCCAGGTCGGCGTGCATCACCAGCAGGGCGGGGACCCGGCTCACTCGGTGTCCTCGCGCACCCAGGCGCGCGCCGCGCTCTTGCGCTTCATCAGCTCGATGAGGTGCTTGTTCAGGCGCTCCGCGGGCGAGTAGCCGCCGTACGCCTTGACCAGGTAGTTGAGCGCCACCACCTCGGCGATCACGGTGACGTTCTTGCCGGGGAAGATCGGCACCTCGACCCGCGGGATCTCGACGCCCAGCAGCTCGACCCGGCGGTCGTCGAGGCCGACGCGCTCGTAGTCCTCGTCGCGCGACCACTCCTTGAGGTGCACCTCGACCTCGACGCGCTTCTGCAGCCGGATCGCGCGCACCCCGAAGATGGACTGCACGTCGATGATGCCGATGCCGCGGATCTCCATGTGGTGCCGCAGCAGCTGGTTCCCCATCCCGATCAGGACGTCGCCGTGCCGGCGCGTGATGGTGACCGCGTCGTCGGCCACCAGCCGGTGGCCGCGCTCGACCAGGTCGAGCGCGGTCTCCGACTTGCCGATCCCGCTGCGCCCGGTGAACAGCAGCCCGCAGCCGTAGACGTCCACCAGCGACCCGTGGACGGTGGTCTGCGGCGCGAACATGTGGTCGAGGTAGAGCGTGAGCTGGTGGATGAACGGCGTCGTGCTCTGCGGGGTGCGCAACACCGGCACCTGGCACTCGTTGGCCCGCTGGACCAGGCAGGGCGGCACCTCCAGCCCCTTGCACACCACGATGAGCGGCATGCTGAACTGGAACAGCCGGTCCACCGCGGCGCGCACCTCCTCCTCGGAGAGCGTGGCGAGGTAGGTCATCTCGGTCTGCGCGATGATCTGGATGCGCTCGGGGAGGAAGTTCTCCACGAACCCCATGAGCGCCATCCCCGGCCGGTGGATGTCGCTCACGGCGATCTCGCGGCGCGAGGCCAGCGACTCGGTGAGCTGCTCGAGCTCGAGCTCGTGCCGCTGGTCCTCGAAGAGCCGCGCCACGCTCAGGGTCTGCACGGGGCTCTACTCCTCCGCGTCCGGGGCCAGGTCGAGGTCCTCGTCGCCGGCCCCGGCTCCGCTTCCGGCGTCCGCACCATTCCCGGCGCGCTCCGCCGCTCCGCGCCCGGCGCGCTTGCGCTCGATGCGCTTCTCCTTGAGGCGGCGGAGCTGCTGCTCGAGCCGCCCGGCGGCCAGGTCGATGGCCACGCGGGAGTCGTTGGACTGCTCGCGGCTCACCATCTCGTGGTGCTTGAGCCGCAGGGTGATCTCGGCGGTGTGACGGTACTTCTCGGTGGAGACGATCAGCCGGGCCTCCTGGATGTCCCGGGCGAAGCGCTGGAGCTTCTCGAGTCTCTGCTGGGCGAACAGACGGACTTCCGGATCGAGGTCGCAGTGACGTGCGGTGGTGCTGATCAGCATGGTCCCAACCTCTGCGGCCCGGCGCGCCGCACGGGGCGGGCGCGCGCGGAAAGGCCCGATCAGGCGACGCGCCTGCGGAAGCGCGCCGGCAGGATGCTGAGCTGCTCGCGGTACTTGGCCACCGTCCGGCGCGCGATGCGCAGGCCGCGCTCGTGCAGCAGCTCGGCGATGCGCTGGTCGGACAGCGGGTCCTTCTTGTCCTCCTCCTCGATGAGGGTCTTGATGATGTCCCGGGCCGTCCGGGCCGACACATCCTCGCCGTCGTCGGTCTCGAGCCCGCTGGAGAAGAAGAACTTGAGCTCGAAGACGCCGCGCGGGGTCTGCACGTACTTCCCGCTGCACACGCGGCTGACCGTGGACTCGTGCATGTCGATCTGGCGGGCGACCTGCTGGAGCGTGAGGGGCCGCAGGAACGCGATCCCCTTGTCGAAGAACTCGCGCTGCTCGCGGATAATGCAGTTCATCACCTTGATCATGGTGCGCCGGCGCTGCTCGATGGTCTGGATCAGCCAGCGCGCCGAGTTCAGCTTGCTCTGGATGTACTCGCGGGTCTTCGCCTGTCCCGCGTTGCACTCCGATTTCTTCCGGTCGCGCAGCACGCTCTCGTAGGCCGACGAGATGCGCAGGCGCGGCAGGTGGCGGTCGTTGAGCATCACGACGTACTCCTCGTCCACGCGTTCCACGACCAGGTCGGGCACCACGTACTTGGGGTCCTCGCTCGACACCTGGAATCCCGGCTTCGGGTTCAGCGTGGCGATCGCGTCGGCCGCGTGCTGGACCTCCTCGACCGAGCACCTGAGCTGGCGGGCGATCTCGGGGAAGCGCCGGTTCACCAGGTTGTCGAACTGGTCGTGGATGAGGCGCCACGGCAGCGTGTCGCGCTCGTTGCGCGCGTCGAGCTGGATGAGCAGGCACTCGCGCAGGTCACGCGCCCCCACCCCCACCGGCTCGAGCGCCTGGATGACCCGGAGCACGCGTTCGCACAGTCCCGGGTCCGCCCCGGTGGCCTGCGCGACCTCCTCGAGCGGGGTCGCCAGGTAGCCGCGGTCGTCGAGCGACCCGACGATGAACTCGGCCAGCGCCAGCTCGCGCTCCGGCAGGTTCAGGAAGTGGAGCTGCTCGAGCAGGCTCTCGGCCAGCGTGGTGCGCGTGACCGGCACGCGCTCGAGGAATTCCGTCGCGG
>JACRPT010000064.1 GCA_016223045.1 Candidatus Eiseniibacteriota bacterium | reverse complement strand
GGCCGCGGCCGGCGGTGGCGGCGACCAGCACCTCCCCCGCGGACCCGGCGAACAGCGCGGAGGGCTCGAGCCCGCCGGTCGCGAGCGCGCGCACCACGTCCGTCGCCGGGTCCCACAGCAGCAGGCTGTCGCCCGCGAGGACACCCCGCAGGCGCGCACCGCGCGCCTCGAGCACGGCGCGGATGGGCGCCGCGGTCCGCAGCACCACGCTCTCGGGAGCGCCGCCCTCGTCCTCCGCACGCCGTCGCAGCTCGCGCTCCGCGGCCCAGGTGACGGCCCGGCGCGCGTCGTCGTAGCCGATCCACGCCACCGTCCCCGCCGCCTGCGCCTCGACCGTGGCGTCGGGGTCGTGCGCGCGCACCGCCTTGATGGTCCGGCCCTCGGCCCACCACACCGTGCCCGGGCTGGCGGTCCAGCGCCGCCCCGGGTCGAGCCCCGAGGTCGTGAACACCCGCCAGCGGTGCGGGAGCGGGTAGAGCAGGTAGGCGCCCGGCTCGGGTCGCCGCTCCTCGACCAGCCGCCCGCCGCCGGCTTCGAAGAGCCGCGGGTCCGGCAGCCCCTCCATGGTCGGCGCGGCGCCCGACCCGCGACCGAGCCCGCCGAGCCCGCCCTCGTCCAGGGTCGTCCGGCGCTCGCGCAGCACCAGGGCGTCCACCAGGTAGATGGGCGCGGGCTCGAGCAGCCGCAGGCCCACCGCGAACGCGCCGCTCACGGCGAAGGCCGGGCCGCCGTCGGCCGGCGCGGCCGCGATGCCGTCGTCGTAGCCGAACACCACGGCGCGGGAGTCCGGCGTCCACTCGAGCGTGTTGCTGCAGAGCCGGCGCATGAGCGGCGTGGGCTGGACGAAGCGCCCGCCGCGGATGCCGCCGTCCTCGAGCGACGGCACGTCGGCTTCGTACGCGAGGCGGTCGTAGCGGCGCGGCTGGAGCGCGAAGTAGCGCGCGCGCGCGCGCGGCGAGCCGTCGGTCCACAGGCGCGTGGTGTCCGCGTCGTGCACGCGCGTGAGCCACGCCACGCGGCGCCCGTCGGGGCTCACGCGCGCGCGCACCACGTGCTCGGCGCCGGTGGCGCGCCACAGCGTCTCGCGCGAGGCGAGGCTGAACGGCGCGCGCAGGAGCGAGCCGTCCGCGCCGAAGAACACCACGGTGTCGCCGTCGGCCGCGAACGCCCGGCTCCAGGGCTCGGAGCGCGCCGGCGCCGCGGCCAGCGCGAGCGCCGCGGCCACGAGCAGGATGCGTCTCACGCGCCCTCCACCGCGGCGCGCACCGCGTCTCCGGCCCATGCCGCGCGCGCGCTCGAGCAGCCCGGGAAGCAGCGCCTTCAGGTCGGCGCCGCCGCCCGTCGCGCGCCCGATGAGCACCACAGGCTCGGGCGCGGTCGCGCCGGTCGCGATCCAGGGCGCGCCCGCCTCGAGCAGCTTCAGGGCGAAGCGCCGCGCCTCGTCGCGCGGCCGCTCGGCATCGAAGTGCGCGACGCCGCGGGGCGGATCGCCGACGCGCTCGCGCGCCTCGGACTCGATGAGGCGCAGCGTGATCAGGTCGAGCCGCTTCCTGAGCTCGTCGCGCTCGGCCGCCGCCCGCTCCAGGTGCGCGATCAGCTCGCGGTCCTTGAGCGTGCGGCGCCGCGCCGCCTCGAGCAGCGCCTCGGTGCGCCAGGCGTGATCGCGCAGCGCGCGCGCCCCGCACAGGAACTCGAAGCGCAGGTTGCCGCGCACCTTCTCCCAGCGCACCACCTTGATGGCGCCGACCTCGCCGGTGCGGCGCGTGTGCGTGCCGCCGCACGCCGAGGCGTCCCAGTCGGGGATCTCGACGATGCGGATGCGGCCGCTCACGGCCGGCGGCCTGCGCAGCCGGAAGCGCTTCACGCCCTGCTCGTCCACCCAGTGGAGCCGGACCGGGCGGTCGTCCCACACCACGCGGTTCGCGGCCTCCTCGACGCGCTCGATCGCGCGCCAGTCCACGTCGGCGAGCGCCACCTCGATGACGCTCTTCTCGGTGCCGAGCGACGAGGAGAGCGTGGGCGCGTCCATCACGCGCTCGAAGGCGGCGGAGAGCACGTGCTGGCCGGTGTGCTGCTGCATGTGGTCGAAGCGCCGCACCCAGTCCACCTCGGCGTCGAGCGCGCCCCCGCCCGGGGCCGGCGCGTCCACCACGTGCCACACCCGGCCGTCGTCGGCGGCCTGCACGTCCAGCACCGCGGCCTCGCCGATCCGCCCGCGGTCGGCCTCCTGCCCGCCGCTCTCGGGATAGAAGTAGGTGGCCTCCAGCTCGACGGCGGACCGGCCCGCGAGCACGGAGGCGTCCACCACCCGGGCACTGAAGCGGGTCGTGTAGGGATCGTCGTAGTAGAGGCGGTTCGAGTTCATGCGTCCTCCCCGCCTGCCCGCGATGCCGCGCGCCTGAGCCCGTACTGGCGCAGCTTCCGCCACAGGGTGGTGCGCGAGATCCCGAGCTGCCGGGCAGCGCTGGTGGCGTTGCCGCGATGGCGCTCCAGCACCCGCCGGATGTGCTCCTTCTCGACCTCGGCGAGCGACCAGGCGTCGCTGTCCGGGGCGCTCGCCCCGGCGGCCTCCGCCTCCGCCCCGCTGCGGCGCGGGAGCAGCCGCGGCGAGCGGATCGCGGTCGGGAGGTCCGCCGGCACGATCACGTCGCCGTCGGCCACCGCCACGGCGTGCGCGACGGCGTTCTCCAGCTCGCGCACGTTGCCCGGGTAGTCGTAGCGCTCGAGCAGGGCCCCGGCCCCGGGTGAGAACGAGAGCCGCCCGCGCCCTTCGCGGGCCGCGATGCGCTCGAGGAAGTAGGAGGCCAGCAGCCCGATATCCTCGCGCCGCTCGCGCAGCGGGGGCAGGTCCACCTGGACCACGTTGAGCCGGTAGTAGAGGTCTTCGCGGAAGCGCCCCGCCGCCGCCTCCGCGTGCAGGTCGCGGTGGGTCGCCGCGATCACGCGCACGTCCACCACGCGCAGCGTGTTGTCGCCGAGCCGCCGCACCTCGTTGCTCTCGAGCGTGCGCAGGAGCTTGGCCTGGGTGGTGAGCGGCATGTCGCCGATCTCATCGAGGAACAGGGTCCCGCCGTCGGCGCTCTCGACCAGGCCCGCCCGGTCGGCGGTGGCGCCGGTGAAGGCCCCGCGCACGTAGCCGAACAGCTCGCTCTCGATGAGGGACTCGGGAAGCGCGGCCACGTTCACCGCCACGAACGGCCCCTGCGCGCGCCGCGACTGGAGGTGGATGGAGCGCGCGACCAGCTCCTTGCCCGTCCCGCTCTCACCGAGCAGGAGGACGCTCGAGTCCGTGGGTGCGATCTTGGAGACCAGCCGGAAGATGCGCTGCATCTTCGGGCTCGCGCCGACGATGTCGCGGAGGAAGGGGTCGCGTCCGGACCCGGGCCGTGGGGACCGGGCTTCCGGGCGGGCCGGTCGGGTGCTGAGGGACATGGGCTGGATCCTGCGTTCTGGCGTGGGTGGCCTGCCGCTGTTTCAAATTGCCACGCCCCGGGCGGGGGGTCAAGCCCGGGCGTCCCGGCCCGGGCATCGCGGAGGTCGTGCGGAGCCGACGGCCCCGGTCAGGCCCGCCCGTCGCCCTCGCGTTCGGTCCGCGGGGGCTCGACCAGGGTGAGGGCGGGCGGGCCGCCCGCGGGGGGCCAGGACGGCGCGGGCGGGATCCGCTCGTCGTCCGCCGGCTCCGCCTCCTCGGCCTCCTGTTCCTCGACCTCGGCCAGCCGCAGGTAGAAGAAGGTCCAGGCGTACTGGAGGACCGGCCACAGGGACGCGGCGAGCATGAGCCCGACCACGCCCCAGGCGCGGAGCGACACCCGCCCGATGGCGAGCGAGAGCACGGCCCCCACGAACCAGGTCGCCAGCACCAGCAGCACCGACACCACGATCATCTCGAGCCAGCGCTCGAAGCGGCGGCGGCTCAGGCGGAAGGAGCGGCGGAACGCGCCGGCCAGGTGCGGCTCGGTCAGCACCACCGCCTCGGTGCTGAAGGCGAGCCGGTACGAGAGGAAGATCCCGGGCAGGATGAGGAACGTGGAGGCGAAGCTCACGGCGACGTTGCGGACGCACTCGGTGAGGTAGAGCCAGGGCAGCCGCCGCAGACCCAGCTCGTAGCACTCGAGGACCGGCGCGGGCGCGGCGGTGGCCGGTGCGTTGAACACCGAGCGGGCCCGGAAGCGCAGCATCGCGTCCACCGCCCACCAGCTCACGGCGGCCCCGAGCGCGGCGCCGCTCCACAGCAGGATCGTGGTCGAGGACGGTTCCGAGTCCCCGGGCGAGGACAGCACGACCAGCGCCAGGATCCACGGGGCCCGCACCAGCAGGGGCACGACGACGGAGTGGAGCGGGTCCCGGCGCAGCGCCAGGTCGAACGCCAGGGCGAAGGCGTGACGCGTGGAGATCGGGCGGCGGGCGTGCAGGTCGGAGGGCATGTGCGTTCGGTTCGGGCGGTTGACACTAGGCAGGCCCATTCCTAGTGTCAAGCCGTGCCCCGCCGACTCTCGCATCTCGACGCCTCCGGACGTGTGCGCATGGTGGACGTGAGCGGCAAGCGCGTCACGGCGCGGGTCGCCGTGGCCCGCGGCCGCGTGTATATGCACCGCGCCACGCTCGAGCTGCTGCGCAGCGGCGCCGCCCCCAAGGGCGACGTCATCGCCACCGCGCACCTGGCGGGCGTGATGGCCGCCAAGCGCACCAGCGAGATCATCCCGCTCGCGCATCCCGTCCCGCTCGAGGGCATCGAGCTCGCCTTCGACCTCGACGGCGACAGCTCTTCGGTCGGGATCGAGGCGCGCGTGCGCACGCGGGGGCGCACCGGCGTGGAGATGGAGGCCCTCACCGCGGTGACGGTCGCCGCGCTCACTCTCTACGACATGCTCAAGGCGGTGGACCGCGGCATGGTGATGGGCGAGTTCGCGCTCTGGGAGAAGCGCGGGGGGCGCAGTGGCGTCTTCCGCCGCCGCTGAGCCGCGGGGCCTGCGCCGCTCACCGGCCGCGCTCCCGGCAGCGGGCGGTGGGTGATGCAGGTGCGCGTGCTCGCCGCGGTGGCGCCCGCGCCGCCCGAACGCGTGCCGCTCATGGAGGCGCGCGGCCGCGCGCTCCGCCGCGCGGTGGTCGCGCCCCACCCTCTCCCCCCCTTCGACAACGCCTCGATGGACGGATACGCCGTGCGGGCCGCCGACTGCGCCGGGGCGTCGGCCTCGGCGCCGGTCACGCTCCCGGTGGCCGGCGTGATCCCGGCCGGCCGCGTGGCCCCGCGCGCCCTCGGACCCGGCGAGGCCATGCGCATCATGACCGGAGCGATGGTGCCCGGGGACGCCGACGCCGTGCTCCCGTTCGAGGACGTCGAGCGGCTCGAGCCCCCGGGCGGCCCCGAGCGCGTGCGCATCCCGCGCCCGGTGAAGCCGGGCGAGAACGTGCGCGCCGCGGGCGCAGACCTGGCGGCCGGCGCGGGCGCGCTCGCCGCCGGCCGCGAGCTCTCGGCGCACGACCTGGCGCTGATCGCCTCGCTGGGCTTCCCGGAGGTGGAGGTCGGCCCGCGCCCGCGCGCGGCGCTGCTCTCGACCGGCGACGAGCTGCTCGGCGTGGGCGAGCCGCTCCGCCCCGGCGCGTTCCGCGACAGCAACCTGCCGATGCTCGCCCTGCTGCTCGAGGAGTGCGGCGCGCGCGTGGTCTCGGCCACCCGCGTGGGCGACGACCCGGGCACGGTCGCGGCCGGGGTGCGCGCGGCGCTCGCCGCGGCGGACGTGGCGCTCACCATCGGCGGGGTCTCGGCCGGCGACTTCGACCCGGTCAGGCTGAGCCTGGAGGCCGCGGGTGGCGCCGAGCTGTGGCGCGTGGCGATGAAGCCGGGACGCCCGCAGGCGTTCGGCGCCCGCGGCGGGAAGCTCTTCTTCGGGCTCCCCGGCAACCCCGGCTCCGTCGCCTGCGTGTTCGAGACCCTGGTGCGGCCCGCGCTCCGCAAGTGGCAGGGCTTCGCCGCGCTCGACCGGCCGAGCCTCGAGGTGCGCTGCCGGGTGGCGATCGCCTCGCGCTCCGGCCGCACCGACTTCGTGCGCGCCACGCTCGAGTGGCGCGGCGGCGCGTGGTGGGCCGCGCCCGCGGGTGAGCAGGTCTCCGGCCACCTCACGCCGCAGGCGCGGGCGCACGCGCTCGTGATCGTCCCCGAGGAGGTCGAGCGGCTGGAGCCCGGCGCCAGCGCCCGGGCGCTGCTCCTGCGCTGGCCCGGGGACCCCGCGTGAGCCGCCCTCCGGCGAAGGCCGGGCGAGCGCGGCCGGCGCGGCCACCGGCGCCTGCCGCCCCCCCGCCGCTCCCGCCCGCGCACCCCGCGGCGCTGGCCGCGCTCCTCGTCGCCGCGGCGTGCGTCGCGCTCTCGGTGAGCTACACGCTCTACGACACCGACCTGTGGCAGCACCTCACGGTGGGCCGCTCGATCTGGGAGCTGCACCGCTTCCCCACCCGCCAGGTCTGGGCGTGGCCCACGTACGGCACTCCCGACGTGGACTACGCCTGGGGCTTCGAGGCGCTGCTGTGGCCGGTGTGGCGGGCGGGCGGCGCGTGGGGCCTGTTCGCGTGGCGCTGGGCCGCCGCGCTGGTGTCGCTCGGGCTGGCGTGGGCCGCCGCGCGGCGCATGGGGGCGCGCGGGCTCACCCCGCTGGTGGTGGTCGTCGCCTGCTCGCTCGTGCTGCGGCAGCGGCTGCAGGTCCGCCCCGAGTCCATCGCGGCCATCCTCTTCGCGGCCACGCTCTGGATCCTCGAGACGCGGCGGCACGGAGGACCGGATCGGAGCGCGTGGCTGGTCGCCATCGCGCTGGCGTGGGCGAACGTGCACATCTCCTACTACCTCCTCTTCGTGCTCGTCGGCATCCACGCCGTCGCGGCCCACCTCGCCCGGCCGCGCCCGGCCGCCGCTCCGGGCCGGCTCTGGATGGTGGCGCTCGCCTGCCTCGCCGTGTCGTTCGTCAACCCCTTCGGATGGCGCGCGCTGTGGCAGCCCTTCGAGTACTTCCTGGTGTGGCGCCACGAGCCGGCCTACGCGCTCATCGGCGAGCTGCGAGCCATCGCCTGGAGCGTCAACTGGAAGAGCGGGCTGCCGGTGCTGCTCGCGCTGTGGCCCGCGCTGGCGCTGACACGCGGGCTGCGACGCGGCGCTCGCCCGGACCGGATCGAGCTCGCCACCTGCGCGCTGCTCACCGCGCAGGCGCTCTCCACGCAGCGCTTCCTCGGCACCTGGTCGCTCGCGGCGGCCGCCTACCTGTCGCGCGACCTGGACGAGTGGATGCGGGCCCGGCGCGCGCCGTCGTGGGCCGCGGGCGCGTGGACGCGAGCGGGGCTCGCCGCCGCGGCGTGCGTGGCCGTCGGGCTGCTTGAGTGGTCGCGGCCGGAGCTGCCTGTCGGGGTGCGCATGGAGTCCCGCTGGCTTCCGGTCGCGGGCTGCGACTTCGTCGAGCGCACCGGCGTGCGCGGTCGGGCGTTCAATCCCTTCGACTTCGGCGGCTACCTGCTCTACCGCTTCTGGCCGCAGCACGACCGGCTGCCGTTCATGGGGATCCACCTGGAGGGCACGCGGGTGGAGCGCGACCTCTACGCCGCGGCGATGACGCGACCCGGGATCTGGCCGCACCTCGACAGGAGGTACCGCTTCGACTGGTGCCTGCTGCGCCGCGCGGTGCACGACGATCCGCTCCTGGCCTCGCTCGACGCGGACAGCGCCTGGGCCCAGGTCTTCAGCGACGACGCCGCGGTGCTGTTCGTGCGGCGAAGCTCCTTCCCCGCGCTCGCCCGCGACTCGGCCTACCGGGTGGTCCCCGCCGACCCCGGGAACGTGCGCCGGCTCGGGGCGCGCGCCGCCGCGGACTCGGCGCTGCGCGCCGCCGCCGCGCGCGAGCTGGCGCGCCAGGTGGCGGGCTCGCCGTGGCACGCCGGATCGCTCGGCCTGCTCGCGAACATCGCGCTCATCGAGGGCCGCCTGGACGACGGGCGGTCGCTGCTCGAGCGGGCGCTCGCGGTGGACCCGTTCCTGCCGCGGGCGCGCGAGCGGCTGGGCCTGGTCGCGCTCGCCCGGGGCCGGCCGCGGGAGGCGCTGCGCCAGTTCGAGGACGAGTGGCGGCTGAACGGCTGGACCCGCGGGCTGGACCTGAGGAGGGGCCAGGTGGCCCAGGCCGAGGGCGACCTGCGGAAGGCGCGCGACCTCTACCGGCGCGAGCTGCGCCGCGACCCCGGCAACGCGGAGGCGGGCGACTCGCTGGCCTCGGTGGAACGGCGGCTGGGGAGCTGAGAGCGAGCCGGAGCTAAATCATTTCGCGTGATTCGGAGAAGTCGATATCAAGCTGCATGAGCATACTCCTGGGACTGCGTGAAGCGGGCCTCCAGCCAGCGCAGCGCGGCGGCCAGCAGCTCGTCGATCGTGCGGCAGCGGTGGTTGCGGGT
>JACRPT010000043.1 GCA_016223045.1 Candidatus Eiseniibacteriota bacterium | reverse complement strand
GGCCCCGGTGAGCGAGTCGGTCCCGCCGGCCACGAACAGCCTCCCGTTGATGGGAACGTGGCCGGCGCAGAACTCGTTGATCCCCGAGGGCGGCACGTAGATCGCGCTCAGGCTGCTGGTGTCCGGGAAGGCATCGCAGCCGGGGCTCGCCGGCCGCCAGCCCCATTCACTGCCGCTGAAGCTGCCGAACCTGTCCCCGGACCACCACAGGATGCGGCTGTGATAGGGCTGGGCGTCGCCGCGCAGCAGCACCAGGTGGATGGCGTAGCGGCCCGGCTGGCCCCGGCTGGAATCCGCATTCGGGCTCCACTGGCCGGTGACGTCACCCGTGGCCAGGGCCGGACGAGGTCCACCGAGAATCGCGAGCGCGAGGACCAACGTGAGGAAGGGCTGGTGCAGAACGGATGGGAATGCGACGCGCGGCGCGCGCCGCCGGGGCCGGGGAGCCATGGCGACCTCCTCAGGAGGGGCGAGGACGAAGAGAGCGGCGGTCGCTGGGGGAGCTGCCGCCCAGGGAGATGGCGGCCCGAAAAGGACCTTGCTCTGCTCTCCCGAAGGCGTCAACATGTTTCAGTCGAGTCAGCATGAAAGCCCGGGTCCAGATTGTCGCCGCGACCCCAGGGCATGATCCGGCCGCCGGAGTTCGTTCCGTGCTGCGTCCCCTCGTTGCGGCTCTGATCATCCTGTCAACCCTGTGCAGTCGAGCGCTGGCGGAGTGGCTCCCCGACGGCTCGCCGGTGTGCACTTATCCGCCTTGCCAGGAGGGGAATCCCGTCATCGCGCCCGATCGGGCGGGGGGCGTCTTTGTGGTCTGGGAGGACAGTAGAAGCGTCCCCACGACGAACTACGCTGACATCTATGCGCAGCATCTCAGCGCAAGCGGCGACCTTGCTCCCGGGTGGCCTATAGACGAGTTCCCGATCTGCACCCACCCATCGGACCAAGGCCACCCGGCCATCGTCGCCGACGGCGCGGGCGGTTTCTTCACCGCCTGGCAGGACTTTCGGAACAACGCCACCAGCTACGCCGACATCTACGCCCAGCACGTCCTGGCCGACGGGAGCCTGGCCCCCGGCTGGCCCGTGAATGGCGTGCCGGTTTCGCTCAACCCCGCTCCCGAGGGCAGCGTGAGGCTGGCGGCCGATGGTGTCGGCGGGGTGTTCCTGGTCTGGGAGATCGTCTTCGGCCTGGTGCTGACCCAGCACCTGACCGCAGCGGGCGTGCCCGCTCCGGGCTGGTCCCCTTACGGGAACACGGTGTGCACCCAGACCTCCGGCGTAGAGATGAGTATCATTCCTGACTCGACCGGAGGAGCGGTGGTCGCCTGGCGGGACTTCCGGCGCGGCGGGATCGCCCCCGACGGCTTCGACATCTACGGGGTGCGGCTCAGCCCGGATGGGACCCGCGCGGCGGGCTGGAGCGAGAACGGCTCGTTGCTGGTGCCGGGGCAGTGGACGCCGATCCTGCTGCCCGACAGCGCCGGGAGATTCTACCTGGTCTCGGCCAGCCCGACGGCCTCGGCGACCGACGGCAATCTCTACGTGCAGCGCTTCACGCTGGACGGAATGCCGGCGCCCGGCTGGCCCGCCGGCGGGGTGCAGGTGTGGGGCGGTCCGGAGTTGTTCTCAGGCCCGGTGAGCTACGACTTCCACGCGGTGGGGGACGGCATGGGTGGGGTACTGGTGGCCTGGGCGGGCTGCGGCGCCGGCTGCAACGAGTACGGGGCGCGCGTGCTCCCGGCAGGCACGCTGGCGCCCGGCTGGCCTGCCGGCGGCCTGTTGGTAAGTGATCCCAGCCAACCCTATGTCTACGACGCATCGATCGCCCCCGACGGCATTGGCGGAGCGTACTTCGCCTGGCAGGTAGACTACCCTTCATTCGTACAGCACATCGCGCCTGGCGGATCGATTGCGTCAGGCTGGAGACAGTACGGGGTCCGGCTCGCCTCGACCTGCGCCCAGTTCACGCCCCAACTCGTCCCGGACGCCGCCGGCGGTGCGATTGCGGTCTGGGAGGAGCGGGATGGCACCTGCAGCCGGCTCGGCCTCTTCGCCCAGCGCTTCGTGCCGGACGGGCCCGTGCCGGTGCTGGTGTCGCTGGTGAGCGCGGATGCCCAACCTGATCGCGTGAGCCTCACCTGGCAGGGGCCGGGAGCGGGCAGCCTGGTCGCTGCCGTCTACCGCCGCAGCGCGACCGGCGAGTGGACGCGGCTCGGCGCCCCGACTGCCGACGGAGCGGACCGCCTGCGCTACGAGGATCGCGACGTCACCCCCGGCGAGCGCTACGCCTACCGGCTGGGCTACGGCGCTGGTGCGACCGAACAATTCAGCGCCGAAAGCTGGGTCGAGGTGCCGGCGGCAGTTCGCCTGGCGCTGGCGGGGTTCCAGCCCAACCCGGCGCCGGGCGGCGCGCTCCGGGTGGGCTTCGCGCTGCCCGGCGCGGAGCCGGCCACGCTCGAGCTACTGGACGTGAGCGGCCGGCGGATCGTCACACGCGAGGTGGGCACGCTCGGCGCCGGGAATCACGTGCTGCGGCTGGACGACGCCACCGGGCTGAATCCGGGTGTCTACTGGGTGCGCCTCGCGCAGGCGGGTCGTCGTCTGCTCGCCAAAGGGATCGTGTCGCGCTAACGCTGCACCGCGGCGTCTGGTTGAGACGCATGACCCGATCCACCAGGGGCACCTCCACACGAAACCCACCTGGAGCGCCCTTCTCGACAGTCCCGGACCGCCCGCGCTACAGTGCCGCCTCCACTCCGTCTGCGCCGTCCTTCGAAGGAGCCATGACCGCCGACAAGAGCCAGCGCCACCTGAGCGGCCCGCGCATCGAGCCGCCGCCCATCACCGGCCGCGAGACCGCGGCCGAGCTGGTGGACCGCGCGTTCCTCGCCTACAACGGCGCGCGCCTGCGCGAGGGCGCGCGGCTGCTGGCCGAGCGCATGCTCGAGGACGACGTCACCGTGGCGCTCTCGCTCACCGGCGCCCTCACCCCCGCCGGGCTCGGCATGAGCGCCATCATCCCGCTCATGGAGGCGGGATTCGTGGACTGGATCGTCTCGACCGGCGCGAACCTCTACCACGACGTCCACTTCGGGCTGGGGCTCGCGATGCACCGCGGCACCTTCCAGGCCGACGACGTGGAGCTGCGCGAGGACGGGGTGGTGCGCATCTACGACATCTTCTTCGACTACCACGTGCTGCTCGACACCGACGCGTTCTTCCGCGGGATCATCGCCGGGCCCGAGTTCCAGCGCGCCATGAGCAGCGCCGAGTTCCACCACCTGTGCGGGAAGTACGTGCGCGCGAGCGAGCAGGCGCTCGGGCTCACGCGCCGCTCGCTGCTCGCGGCCGCGTGGGAGTTCGGCGTGCCCGTCTACACCTCGTCGCCCGGCGACTCCTCGATCGGCATGAACGTCGCGGCGAAGGCGCTCGAGGGCAACCGGCTGCTGCTCGACGTGAACGCCGACGTCAACGAGACCGCGGCCATCGTGTGGGACGCCAAGGCGCACGGCGGCAGGAGCGCGGTGTGGATCCTGGGCGGCGGCAGCCCCAAGAACTTCCTGCTCCAGACCGAGCCCCAGATCCAGGAGGTGCTCGGCATCAGCGAGAAGGGTCACGACTACTTCCTGGCGGTGACCGACGCGCGCCCCGACACCGGCGGGCTCTCCGGCGCCACGCCGTCCGAGGCGGTGAGCTGGGGCAAGATCGATCCCGAGCAGCTCCCCGGCACCGTGATCTGCTACGCCGACGCGACCATCGGGCTGCCGCTGCTCACCGCCTACGCGCTGGCGCGCCACGCGCCGCGGAAGCTCAAGCGCCTCTACGACCGCCGCGGCGAGCTGATGGAGAAGCTCAAGCGCGCGTACCTCGAGAGCGGCCGGGCGGCGGCGGCGGAAGCGAAGAAGTAGCGAGGCGCAGAGCCGCGAGATTCCGCCGGACGGCTCCCGCCAGCGGTCCGCCGAATCGTCTCTGCACCCGGTCCCCTCTTGTCGTATTCTCCCGGGCGCGTGTGCCGCACGCGGAGACTGCCGCGGGAAGTCGGAGGACAGATGGACTGGCGTGAGCACATCGTGGGCGACCCCGAAGTCCTCGCCGGCAAGCCGGTGGTCCGTGGGACCAGACTGGCGGTTGACTTTCTTCTCGGCCTGTTCGCCGCCGGATGGACGGAGGCCCAGGTCCGGGAGAACTACCCCCAGCTCACGCCTGAATCCCTCCGGGCGGTATTCGCCTTCGCGGCCGAGACTCTCGGCGAGGACGTGTTCCATCCGCTGCGGCGCCGAGCCGTCTAGTGCGGCTCCTGGCCGACGAGAGCATCCCGCTCGCGAGCATCCGGGCTCTGCGCGCGGCCGGTCACGACGTTCTTGCCGCAGTGGCGGATTGCTCGAGAGCGCCCTTGCCGCGTTCAATGCCGGGGCACGCTACCGTTGAGGTTCGGGGGTATGCTCGCCGCGGGATCCAGCTCTGCGGGCCGCGGGTTGGCCGCGGCGTTGGGCAGCAACACGACAGCGGCAGGTCGCACGCGATGGCGGCACGCACGGAGCGAGCGGTCGGGTCGGAGTGACACATGACGACGGACTTGGATGAGGACGAATGCCGCACGGGAACGCACGTAGCACAGAGGAGGCCGGTCACGAGGCGCGCTTCCTCGACGGGGTCGCGCTCCGACCAGTAGCGCTGCCTTCCGGGGTCCCCTTCAGTGCCGTCGGCCTGGCCCTCGGCCAGGGCACGTCCCCCCTGGAGGTGGTCGTAGCCTCGATCGCGACCACGCCGAACCCGACGGCGCTCCGCTCGGCATGGAAGGCGCGCAATGCGGGCCGCGCGGCGCCCCTGCTGCTGGTCGTGCTGCACGGCGATCGCGCCTCGCTCTGCGGTCCGGCGGGCGACGATCCGCCCGCGTATCTTGCGCTCGACCGCGGCCAGGTCGAGCGCCTCTGCCGCGAGGCGCTCGAGCAACCCGACCGCCACGCGGCGTTGCGCGCGCTGCGCGACGTTCTCCCGTCGCTCGAATCGGACCTCGCGGGACTCCGCAACGAAGGCTTTCTCGCCACTCACGAGCTTCTCGCCGGCGCCCGGCAGCGCGCCGACTGGGAGGCCTCGAGCCGCAAGGCCCGCCCAGCGCTCGCGAAGCGCGGGAGCGACCTCCTCCACGCCCTCGGCTTCGGCATCGAGCCCCACGATCGCGTGACCTCGATCCTGCGCGCCGGCGACCGCAAGGTCGCGGTCGCGGTCCTCCTCGCGCGCGACGAGTCGCCCGAGCTTTCGGGCGAGCGCTTCTCTGGCCTCTCGCCGATCACATACGCGCTCACCGTGGCCGACCGCGAGAACCTTCCTTGGGTGGTCGTCCAGCATGGCGCGAAGGTGCGTGTGTATCCGGCGCGGGTCGGGGTGGGCGTGGGCCGGCGCGGCCGCACCGAGACCTTCGTCGAGTGCCACGCGGGGCTCCTGCCCGACGCCGACGCCGCGTACCTGTGGCTTCTCTGCTCGGCGGAGGCGCTCGCCCCGGGCGGAAGCCTCGAGCAGATCCTGGAGGCCTCGGGCCGCTTCGCCGGGGGCCTCGCCGAGCGCCTGCGAGAGCGCATCTACCAGTCGGTCGTGCCGAGCCTGGCCCAGGGGATCGTCGCGGCGCGCGGCCTCACCAAGCCGAGCGCGCAGGATCTCGCCGACACCTACGAGATGGCGCTCACCGTCCTCTTCCGGCTCCTCTTCATCGCCTACGCCGAGGACAAGGACCTCCTGCCCTACCGCTGGAACGGCCTCTACCAGCGCCGCTCGCTCAAGACCAAGGCCCAGGAGCTGGCCGAGCTGGCCCGCGGCGGCGCCGCCTTCGACGCCGGCGACACGCTCTGGGAGGAGGTCGCGCGTCTCTGTCGCGCCGTGGACCGCGGCAACCGCGAGTGGGGCGTGCCGGCCTACGACGGCGAGCTCTTCTCGGAAGAACGGGAGATCTCGCCCGCCGGCGCGCACCTGGCCGGGGTCACGCTCCCAAACACGGTCTTCGGCCCGGCGCTCGCGGGCCTCCTCCTCGTCGAGGGTTCCGAAGGGCTCGGCCCCGTGGACTTCCGCAGCCTCGGCGTGCGCGAGTTCGGGACGATTTACGAGGGGCTCCTCGAAAGCGACCTGTCGGTCGCCGAGAGCGACCTCGCCGTGGACAAGAGCGGCGCCTGGCGGCCGTGTAAGAAGGGCGAGGAACCGCTCGTCCGGCGCGGCGATGTCTACCTGCACGACGCCTCGGGCGCCCGCAAGTCCACGGGTTCCTACTTCACGAAGTCGTTTGCTGTGGAGCACCTGCTCGAACGCTCGCTCGAACCCGCGCTCAAAGAGCACCTGGCGCGGCTCGACGCGCTCGGCGAGGACGAGGCGGGCGAGCGCTTCTTCGACTTCCGCGTCGCGGACCTCGCGATGGGCTCGGGGCACTTCCTCGTCGCCGCGATCGACCGGATCGAGCGCGCGCTCACGGGCTGCCTCTCGCGCCGGCGGATGCCAGCCGTCGCGGCGGAACTTTCGAGCCTGCGCGCCGCGGCGCTCGATGCGCTGGGGCCGCTCGCCGACCAGGTCGAGATCGAGGACACCCAGCTCCTGCGCCGGCTCATCGCGCGCCGCTCGATCTACGGCGTGGACCTGAACCCGACGGCGGTGCAGCTCGCGCGCCTGTCGGTCTGGATCCACACCTTCGTGCCGGGGCTCCCGCTCTCGCTCCTCGACCACAATCTCGTGCGCGGGAACTCGCTCGTGGGGATCGGCCGGCTCGAGGAGGTGAGGGAGAAGATCGAGGAGGGCAGCCTGCCGCTCTTCCCGATCGACGCGGCGCATCTCCTCGGCGAAGCGGCCGAGCCGCTCCGGCGCCTCGCCCGGCTCGCCGACGCCACGCCCTCGGACCTCGCGCGGGCGCGCAAGGCGCAGGATGCGGCGCTCGCGGCGGTCGCTCCCGCGGCGGCGCTGTGCGATCTCGTCACCGCGGCGCGGCTCGCGGGTGAGAAGGTGCCGGTGAACCTCGACAAGTGGGCGGAGGTCCGCGACCGCCTGCCCGGCTCGAAGGAGCACCGGGCGGCGCGCGAGCGCCTCGCGGGGCTCCACGTCTTCCACTTTCCGGTCGCGTTCCCCGAGGTCTTCCTGCGCGAGCGGCCGGGGTTCGATGTGATCGTGGGGAACCCGCCGTGGGAGAAAACGCAAGTGGAGGAGCACGAGTTCTGGGCGCGGTACAAGCCCGGATTGCGCTCAGCTAGTCAGTCGGAGCGGGAGCGGCTCTACCACACGCTCCGGCGCGAGCGGCCGGATCTCGTCAAGCTTCTTCAGAGTGAGGTCGAGGGCCAGGAAGAACTTCGGGCCGCTCTGATGTCTGGACCCTACCCCGGTATGGGTGCCGGGCATCCCGACCTCTACAAGGCCTTCTGCTGGCGCTTCTGGAATCTCGTCTGCGAGGACGGCGGCCGGATCGGCGTGGTGCTGCCGCGCTCGGCGCTCGCGGCCAAGGGCTCGACGGGGTTCCGGCGCGAGGTGCTTTCGCACGCCGAGGGCGTGGACGTCACGATGCTGCTCAACAACAAGCAGTGGTTCTTCGAGGACGTCCACCCGCAGTACACCATTGGCCTCGTCGCCCTCGCCCGGCGGGAGGCCGTGGCAGGCAAGATGCCTGCCCCACAAGTGGCCCTGCGCGGGCCGTATCCGAGCCTCGATCGCTACACGGGCGGCGTCGTCCGCGAGCCGGCCGTCTTCTACGGCGACCAGATTCAGAGCTGGAACGACACCGCGTCGCTGCCGCTCCTTCCCACCGACGAGTCGGTCGATGTCTTCACGCAGCTTCGCGAGGCACCCCGGCTGGACCTAGACGACGGCAAGTCGTGGCGCGCGCGGCCGCTCCAGGGCGATCTCAACTCGACGACGGGCAAGCCGCTCATGGACCTTAAGTCCAAGGAATGTCCGAAGGGCTTCTGGCCCGTCTTCAAGGGTGAGTCGTTCGACCTCTGGACGCCGGACACCGGCACCTACTACGCATGGGCCGACCCGAAGAAGGTATTGCCGCACCTCCAGCAGAAGCGCCTGCGCGGCGGGCGGAGCAAGAACTCGCCCTTCGCCGAGTTCGACCCGAAGTGGCTGCGCGATCCGAAGACGCTGTCCTGCCTGCGGCCGAGGATAGCGTTCCGGCGGATTTCGCGTGCTACTGACACCCGCACGATTCGCGTTGCTCTCGTTCCACCTGAGCTCATCTTCACGGATGTTGCGCCGTACTTCCTTTGGCCCCGTGGTTCGGCAGCGGACGAAGCACTTCTCCTGGGCGTGATGTCTTCGCTCATCCTTGACTGGTACGCGCGTCGTTTCGTCGAGACGCACATGGATTTTCACGTCGTTGACCCGCTCCCCGTCCCCCGCCCGCCTGCCGACCATCCCCTCCGCCGCCGCGCCGTCGCACTGGCGGGCCGCCTCGCCTCTCCCGACGACCGCTTCACTGCGTGGGCGAAGGAGGCCGGCGTCGCCTGTGGCCCACTCGGCCCGGACGAGAAGGAGGACATGATCCACGAGCTCGACGCTGTCGTCGCGCACCTCTACGGCCTCACCGAGAAGCACCTCGTCCACATCTTCGAGACCTTCCACGAGGGCTCGGACCACGAGGCCCGCCTGCGCGCGACGCTCGCCCATTTCGGAACGTGGAAGAGGAGGAGACAAGCGTGAGCAGGAAGGGCGAGAATCAGCGCATGCGTCGCGTCGCGGAAGCCTCCCACAAGTGGCTGCGCATCGAGGAGCCGCGCCCGTGACCATGTCCGTTGCAGACCTGCCCGCCACGGTTCCCTACCGGGGCAACGACGGCGTGGTCGATTGGGCCGGCTACCACGTGGCGGACGAAGCCCGGTTCCACAGCTTCCTGACGGGCCCCGTCCGGGCCAGACTGCACGATGCGGAAGCGAGCGACGACTTCGAGGCTGAGCTTCGCGGGCTGGTCACAACGGGCATGGCCTCGGAGTTCCTGCGGCGCTTTCTCGCCGCCGTCCCTGATGAACCGGGCTGGGCCGTGGGGGAGGCCGTTGCCGAATGCCTCCTTACCGAAGACTCCGAGCGCGAGATCGTCTGGCCGTGGAACGCCAACCGCGACCGGCGCACTCCGCGCGCCAGCCTGCCCGGGGCGGATCTTGTCGGCTTCTGTCGCATGGACGGCGAGGCCCTGCTTCTGTTCGGCGAGGTGAAAACGTCCGAGGACAGGAACACACCGCCGGGAGTCATGTACGGCAACACCGGCCTGATCTGGCAGCTCCAGGAGAACGCCACGAGGTTGGACGTCCAGCACGCCCTCCTTCGTTGGTTGCGCGCGCGTTGCAACACCACCGACTTGGTCGAGCTGTACCGCTCGGCAGTTACCCGCTACCTGAGTTCGGGAGGCAAGGAGATCCTCATCGTCGGTCTCCTGCTGCGCGATACAGAGCCGAGCGAGCGCGATATCAGCGGCCGAGCGTCGGCCTTGGCAAGACAGCTCGAAGCGCCGACTCGTGTGGAGGTCACGGCCTGGTACCTGCCGATTCCGATCGCTGCGTGGGCTGACCTCCTCAGGAGGAGAGCGCCATGACGCCCGACTCTTGGGTCATCGATGCTCTCGGCTCGGGGAGGGTGGAGGCGGCTGCGATCGAGGCATCCCGGCGGCGCCTGCGCGCAGCGTTCGATCTCGGACAGGACGGCGGCATTGAGGATCCCGAGCTTCGCGCCGTGGCGAACGCGCTGGAGCTCCAGGTCTACGACCTCCTGGGCGACGAGGGCCGCCGCGACGCGCTTCGCTCGGCGAGCGCGCATGCCTTCCAGATCGCACGGGTCATCGAGCTCCCCGATGATTCGGTGGAGCGAGGTGCATGGCTACTCCGCTTGGGATGTCTCGCCGTCCTCGGCGACCGTGGCGCCGACATCAGGCGCTGGCTGATCGAGACCGACATTCCGGACCTTCCGGTGGAAAGCGCGGAGTGGGGAGAGCGGGTCTGGGCTGGGATCCTCGACGTGTGGCTGCGTCTGCTTCGCAAGCACGGCTGGGCGGATCTCGAGGCTGTGCAGGGGCGCGTGGTGGCCCTGCGCGGGGCTCAGGCATCCTACGAGCCAGGGTTCCTGAGCGCAGCCGAGGTGGCAGGAACCGCGGCGCCAGCCTGGCGGCTCGTCGCCCAGTACCACTTGGCGAAGGCCGCCGAGATCCTCGCAGTCTTCGTGACGCAAGGGGAATCCGAGGGACACTACGACATCCGGCAGCAGCTCGAGGCTCAGTTCGACCGGGCGCTCGGTGCCTGCGCGCGCGGTCGTCTGATCGAGCTCGAATCTCTGGCGCGATTGCTGGCGCGCACTGCTCGGACGCTGGTGGAGAATAGCATCTGGACCGTCACGCGCGCGGTGAATAGCCGGGTCACCCGTTTCGTGCGGGAGATCGTCTCCCGCGCGGCGCAGCGGCCGCTCTTCGAGATGCTTCCCCCGCAGCGGGTGACACTGCGGGAAGCGGGGCTGCTCGGATCGGCCCAGCGGTCGGTGGTCGTGAGCCTTCCGACCTCGAGCGGCAAGACCCTCATCGCGGAGTTCCGCATCCTGCAAGCCCTCAACCAGTTCGAAGACGAGCGCGGGTGGGTGGCCTATCTCGCGCCGACCCGTGCCCTGGTGAACCAGATCGCGGTGAAGCTGCGGCGCGATTTCGCTCCCCTAAGGATCATCTGCGAACGTGTGAGCCCGGCGCTGGAAGTCGACGGGCTCGAAGCGGGGTTGCTCACCGATCGCAACGGCGACAGCCAGTTCCGCGTCCTCGTCACGACTCCTGAGAAGCTTGATCTCATGCTGCGGGGGGGCTGGGAGGGGGAGATCGGGAGGCCGTTGACGCTTGTGGTCGTGGACGAGGCGCACAACCTCGCATCGCAGGGCCGAGGCATCAAGCTCGAACTCCTGCTCGCCACGATCAACCGGGAGTGCCGGCACGCCCAGTTCCTGTTGCTGACGCCGTTCGTTCGAAACGCCGAGGAGATCGCCCGCTGGCTGGCTCCCGACAGCCACATGGACGTGGGGCTCGCTCTCGATTGGTCTCCGAACGACCGAGCCATCGTGATCGCCCAGCCCGAGCGCGTGCGGCGGGGTGTCTTCAGGGTCGCATTGCGGACGCTGCACACCTCGAAGGACACGCTCACGATCCCGGATTCTCTTCCGCTGCCCGACGAGCGCCCTTTGGGGTTGTCCTGGTCGGATGTTGCGAACTCCCCGGGGAAGCTCGCCGCGGCGACCGCCGAGATCCTGCGCCGTCGTGGGCCGGTGATCGTACTCGTGAGGCAGCCGGACCATAGCTGGGGTGTCGCCAATGCCCTCAAGAACTCGGCGACGGAGCGCGCTCCTTCCGCGTCCGAGGATGTGGGCTATGCGCGCACGTTCCTAGCCCACGAGTTTGGGGAGGACTATCCCCTGTGCGACCTGATCGAGCACGGCGTCGGAGTTCACCACAGCGGAATGTCTCACGACGCGAGAGCTCTCGTAGAATGGCTGACCGAGAACGGTCATCTAGACGTTCTAGTGGCCACCACGACGATCGCGCAAGGCGTCAACTTCCCCGTCTCGGGCATCGTCCTTGCCAGCCATCAGTATCCAAGTGCTCGGCACCCTTTCAGTCAGGACATGCCTCCGGAGGACTTCTGGAACATCGCCGGGCGGGCCGGCCGGGTCGACCAGGGGGACCTGGGGATCATTGCCCTGGTTGCCACGGACGCCCAAAGGGCGCGCTCGCTGGAGACCTTCGTCAACCGGAACGTCGGGGCTCTCAGCTCCACTTTGATCGAGATGGTTCGAGTCGCCGCGGAACAAGGGGCATTGCTCCATCTCGAAACCCTGGCCTGGCAACCAGCCTGGTCATCGTTCCTCCAGTACCTCGCTCACACCTACCGCCAGATCGGAGACCACGAGCGCTTCGCCGCGGAGGTCGAGCAAGTGCTGCGGGGCACCTTGGGATTCCAGGCGTTGCGCCAGAGCCAGCCTTCCTCGGCGGGCCAGCTCGTCCAGGGCGTGTATGCCTACGCCGAGCGCCTGAGGGGCCAGCCCCTGAAGTTGGTGGACAGCACCGGCTTTTCGTGGGAGTCCGTCAATGCGACTCTGGCCAGACTGGCCGAACAGCACATCCGGGAGGAAGCCTGGGGTCCGGATCTCTTCGGCGGTGATCGCTCCACGCTCCAGAGGATGATGGGTGTTCTGCTCCAGGTCCCCGAGCTGCGCGAGAATCTGATCGGGGCGACGATGGCACGCCGGCCCGACGGCAACACGCTGGCGCGGATGGTCTGCGATTGGGTGGGTGGGCGCTCGCTCCAGGAGATGGCGCGCGAGTACTTCGGAGAGAGCGGCGACCGCGAGATGGATCCGGTCGAGGCGATGACCAGGTGCTGCCAGAGCGTCTTCGGGCGCCTCGTTCAGACCGCGTCGTGGGGGCTCGCAGCACTGCAGTCGCTGACGTTTGGAGATCGTTTCGATGAGCTGGCCCCGGCCGAACAGCAAACGCTTCGGAACCTACCGGCTCGGGTCTATTACGGCGTCAACTCGGACGAGGCGGTGGCGCTTCGCCTCTTGGGGGTGCCGCGGAGCGCAGCACAGCCGCTGAGCGGAGTGTTCGCGATGCATGCGGGCGAGCCTCTCTCTAGCGTGCGATCGAGGCTGCGAGATGCCGGCGAAGCGCCCTGGACTGAGGCCATGGGAGGAATCGGGAGCGCATACCATCGAGTTTGGGCGATCATCGAGGGAGAATCTTGATCTCCCTCAACCAACAAATCGGGGCGGATGGTACGGCGGATTCCTCGCCGCCCGTTTTCGTCGACAACTGGGACGGGAGCACGCTGGCCCGCGCGATCACGAGGCACCTCGAGGCGCTGCGGGGCGAGGGCCGGATCCCCGCCGAGCTGTGCGTGGCGACCTGCTACTTCAACCCGCATGGGCTTGAGCCCGAGACTTCGGGACTACCGACAATGGGAGGCAGCAGGCTCGCTGCGACCGGAATGGGAGGTCGCGCATGATCCGCGTCGAAGTCCAACCCGAGCTGTTGCGCTGGGCGCGAGAGCGCGCCGGCTTCAGTGTCTCCGCGCTCACTCGGCGATTCCCTCACCTTGGAGCCTGGGAGCGCGGCGAGGCCCGACCCACGCTGAAGCAGCTCGAGAGCTTCGCCAAGGCCACCTACACGCCCGTCGGCTTTCTGTTCCTGCAAGAGCCTCCTGTTGAGAGCATTCCGATCCCTGACTTCCGCACCGTTGGCAACGTACATGTCGGGCATCCGAGCCCGGACCTTCTGGACACGGTCTACGTCTGCCAGCAGCGCCAAGAGTGGTATCGCGACTTCGCCCGGTCCGCGGGCGAAGAGCCGCTTGCTTTCGTGGGGTCCACGCGAATCGGGAGCGACGTCGAGGCGGCCGCCACGACGATGCGCCACGCGATCGGCTTCGACCTCGAGGAGCGACGCCGGATGTCCACGTGGACCGACGCCCTGCGCCGCTTCATCGAGCAGGCGGACACCTTGGGAATCCTCGTCATGTGCAGCAGCGTCGTGCTCAACAACAACCAGCGCCACCTCGATCCGGAAGAGTTCCGCGGCTTCACGATGGCCGACGACCTCGCCCCAGTGATCTTCATCAATGGCGCGGACACCAAGGCGGCCCAGATGTTCACGCTGGCGCACGAGCTGGCCCACATCTGGCTCGGCCAGTCCGCGGTCTCCGACGCACAGGCAGCCTGGATGCCGGAGCACGCGGTGGAGCTTTGGTGCAACCGGGTTGCGGCCGAGCTTCTCGTGCCGCTCGCTGCCCTGCGTGACGTGTACGACGAGAGCGCCGAACTGCAGGTCGAGGTGGCCCGTCTGGCGCAGCGATTCAAAGTCAGCACCCTGGTTGTCCTGCGCAGGATCCACGATGTCGGTGGCCTCACGCGTGAGGAGCTCTGGCAGGCGTACGCTGAGGAGCTCGAACGGTTGCGCGCGCTTCCAAGGGGCAGCGGCGGCGATTTCTACCTGACGCAGGCAGCGCGGGTAAGCAAGCGCTTCGCCCGCGCGCTGGTCGTGAGCACGCTCGAAGGCCAGACGCTCCATCGGGACGCTTTCCGCATGCTCGGCTTCTCGAAGCTCAGCACTTTCCAGGAGCTTGGGCGGAGCCTGGGAGTGGTGCTCTGATGGCGTACCTGCTCGACAGGAAAGCCTCTCTGCGACCAGCGCGGAAACGGAGGAGCGGCTGACATGGCGACCGCGGACCACACCCTCTTCAGCGAGCCCGAGCTGCGCGCGCTGCTCGAACGGGAGGAGGGCCAGTTCCTCGAGTTCAAGTCGCTGTGGGAGCTGTCGGGGGACTCACGGCGCGTCCTCGACCGGCGGCAGGTGCGCGACATAGTGGCCGAGCACGTGGCAGCGTTCGCCAACGCCGACGGGGGAACCCTGCTCCTCGGCGTCGAGGACGACGGCACGCCCTCGGGTCACAGGTATCCGGCCGAGGCTGTCGCCGACCTCCTCGCCGTGCCGGAACGCCGGCTGCGCCCCGCGGTCCGCTGCCGAACGCAGCGCATGAACCTCGACGGCAGCGAGATCCTCATCGTGCAGGTGCCGATCGCGCCCGAAGCCGTGATGGTCGAGGCGAACGGCTTCCCCTATCGCGTGGGCGATCACGTCGTGCGCGAGCCGCAGGAGGTCATCAACGCGCGCAAGGTGGCCTACCGCCGCGTCGGATTCGAGCAGCGGATCCGCACCGAGGCGACGATCGAGGATCTGGACCTGGATCTCGCGGTCCGCTTTCTGAGCGGCACGGTCTTCCGCGGCCGGGGCGCCGAGGAGCTGCTCGCCCGGTTCGGGCTGATCCTCCCGCAAGCGGGCACGCCAGCGGTCACGAACGCGGCGCTCCTTCTCTTCGGCAAGTCGCCGGTCCTCCGGTGGCATCCTCGTGCCGGCATCCGCTTCTTCCGGGTGGCCGGGAGAGAGCGACGGCATGGCGCAGAGCGCAATGTCACGCAGCTCGCGCGAATCGATCCGCCGATCGCCTCTGCGCTCCCGGAGGCGTATCGGCAAGGCAGGGACTACGTCCGCCGCTCCGAGAAGCTCCACGACCTCTTCTTCCGCGAGATGCCGGAGTACCCGGAATTCGCCTGGCAGGAAGCGATCGTCAACGCCTTCGCTCACCGTGACTACGAGGACCAGGCGCGGGAGATCGAGGTGTGGTTCTTCGAGGACCGGATGGAGGTGAAGAGCCCGGGCGACCTCGTCCCGCCGGTCACGCTCGACCTGCTGCGGAGCCGGACGCCGGTGCACTCAAGCCGCAATCCACTGGTCGTTCGCGTGCTGGTCGAGGCGGGCCTCATGCGGGAGGAGGGCGAAGGTATCCTTCGAATGTTCGAGGAGATGGAGGCGTCCTATCTGAACGCGCCCGAGTTTGCGATGGAGGCGGCCACCCTCACGGTGACGCTGCTAAACGAGCCGATCTTCGCGGGCGTGAGCGCTGAGTGGCAGGCCATGGTTCGCCGTCTGCCCTTGTCGCTCGCGCAGCGGCGCGTGCTCCTCGCCCATCCCGACGGTTTCACGAACGAGGACTATCGGCGCCTGAACGGCGTGGACCGGGACGAGGCCTACCGGCAGATCCAAGGCATGCTGACGTTCGGAATCGTTCTCCCGCCGGAGGCACCCGGGCGCGGTGCGGCCTATCGCGTGGTGCGTGAGGTTGTCGAACAGAGGGCTGAGGCTTATGCGCGGAATGCGAATGCGAAGAATGCGATCCAAACCACGCATACCGGCGGCAGTCCGCCCTGGGTCGCGGAGCGGCTGCCAGGCCTCCGGGCCTACCTGGTCGATCACCGGTTCCTGAAGAACGCGGACTACCGAGAGCTCTTCGACCTCGAGCGCGATGCTGCGCTGCGGGAGTTGCGCCGCCTGGTCCAGGAAGGCTACCTGCACATGGAGGGCGAGCGTCGGGCTGCGCGGTACTTGCCGGGGCCAAGGATCGCCGAGGGCACCGAATGAGCGACCGGCCGCGCAGCACGGAGACCGTGAGGCCCGTCTTCGTGGACAACCGTGACGGGAATACGCTCGCCCGCGCGATCACGACGCACCTCGCTGCGCTGCGGCAGCAGGCCCGCACGCCCGCCGAGCTGTGCGTGGCGAGCTGCTACTTCAACCCGCAGGGGCTGGAGCTGATCGCGAGCGAGGCGAAGCACGTCCCGCGCATCCGCCTCCTGCTCGGCGCGGATCCAACCCCCGAGGCGCTCCTGCCGCGGCGCACGCCGTACGATCCGACGGAGCCCGAGTTCACGCGCCGGCGCGTGTGCCAGGAGCTCGCGCAGCTCGAGCGCGGGCTCAAGCGCGACCGCGACCTCTTGCCCTTCGACCTGGAGGAGGACCGCGCAATCCGCAACCTCCTCGAGTTCCTGCGCTCGGGGCGGATCGAGGTGCGCCGCTACGAGAGGCATTTCCTGCATGCCAAGGCCTTCCTCTTCCGCGGCGCCGAGCGGGGCATCCTCGCGGGGTCCGCAAACCTCACGCGCGCCGGTCTCCGGACCAACCTCGAGCTAGTGCTCGGCCACCACGAGGACCCGCTGGTCGCGCGCGTCGAGGAGTGGTTCGAGTCGCTCTGGCGGGACGCCACCCCCTTCGATCTCGCGGCGATCTACGCGGAGCTCTACGCCGAGGTGCCCCCTTATCTCGTCTACCTCAAGGTCCTCTGGCACCTCTACCACGCCGAGCTGGAGGAGGAGGAGAAGGAGACGGGCCGGATCCCGATCACGACGTTCCAGAAGCACGGCGTGTGGCGGGCGCGGAAGATCCTCGCCAGGTACGGCGGCGTCATGGTTGCCGACGGCGTGGGACTCGGGAAGACCTTCACGGCCGGCGAGATCATCCGCGACTACCGCGAGCGGCGCCAGCGCGTGCTGCTCGTCTGCCCGGCCAGCCTGCGCGACACCACCTGGGAGCGGTTCCTGAACGACCACCAGCTCCTCGTCGAGTCCCGCTCCTACGAGGAGCTGGCGAACGACGCGCAGCTCGGCGGCGAGAAGCAGCACCTCAAGAACCCGCTCGACGACTACGCGCTCGTGGTGGTGGACGAGGCGCACAACTACCGCAACCCCGACACCGCCAAACGCGCCGCGATCCTGCGCCGGCTGCTCGCCGGCAAGCGACGCGACCTCCTGATGCTGACAGCAACCCCCGTCAACAACTCGCTGTGGGATCTCTACCACCTGCTGCGTTTCTTCATGAAGCAGGACGCCTGGCTCGCCGAGCGCGGCGTGCTCTCGATCCGCGAGCGCTTCGAGCACGCCATGCGCGCCGACCCGTTCAACCTGAGCCCGGACCTGCTCTACCCGATCATCGACGCGACCACGGTCAAGCGCACGCGGCGCTTCATCCAGAAGCACTACGCGAACGACATGATCCGCGGACCGGACGGGCGCATGGTCCCCATCCGCTTCCCGAAGCCCGTCGCTTCCTCGATCGGCTACGACCTCGACGCGGCGCTCCCCGGCTTCTTCGCGAGGCTCGAGGAGATCCTGATGCCCGAGAACGGGCATCCGTTGCTGCGCATGGCTCGCTACCAGCCCGAGCGCTACCCGGACGGCGGGGGCGATGCGGGCGAGGACACGGCGCTCGTCGGGCTCTTGCGATCCGCGCTGCTCAAGCGCTTCGAGTCGTCGGCCGAGGCCTTCCGGCGCACCGTGGGCAGGATGATCCGCGAGCACGAGTCCTTCCTCGAGGCGCTCGCGCGCGGGTACGTCGTGCGCAAGGAGTTCTTCCGGGAGCTGTCGGCCGCCGAGGACGAGGGAGAGATCGAGGAGATCCTCGAAGCGAGCGAGCACGCCGAGGCTGCGGCGGCGTACGACCTGGCGCGGCTTGGGGCAGATGTGCGGTCGGACCTGGCGCTCCTGCAGGAGATGGCGACCGAAGCGGCCAAGGTCCGCCCGGACGGCGACCCGAAGCTCGCGGCGCTCGTCGAGGAGCTGGCCGCGATCGCGAAGCAGGCGGCCGGGGAGGCGCTCGACGAGGACGACGCGCGCCAGAAGCGCAAGGTACTCGTCTTCTCCCACTACGAGGACACGATCGACTGGGTCGAAGAGCGCCTGCGCCAGAGGATCGCGGCCGACCCGCGCCTTGCGGCGTACCGCGGTCGCGTCGCGTCGGTGAGCGGGGCCGAGGTGCGCGGCGGGATCGCGCGGGAGAAGGCGCTGCACGGCTTCGCGCCAGTCTCCACCGGCGCGCTCCCCCCCGACAGCGAGGACCGGTTCGATCTGCTGCTCTGCACCGACGTGCTGGCCGAAGGGATGAACTTGCAGCAATGCCGCAACGTCGTGAACTACGACCTGCCCTGGAACCCGATGCGTCTGGTGCAGCGCCACGGCCGCGTGGACCGGATCGGCAGCCCGCACCTCAAGGTGTTCCTGCGCACCTTCTTCCCGGACGCACAGCTCGACGCGCTCTTGAACCTGGAGGGGCGCGTGCGCCGCAAGCTCGCGCAGGCTGCGGCATCCGTGGGCGTCGAGGAGGCGCCCATCGAGCGGGGCGCCACGGGCGAGCAGTCGTTCGCCGAGACGCGCGAGGAGATCGAGAAGCTCCATCGCCAGGACGCGTCCATCTACGAGGCCGGCGGCACCGAGGGAGCCGCACAGACGGGCGAAGAGTACCGGCAGGAGCTGCGGCGCGCGCTGGCAAGGTACGGCGACGCGATCCGCGACCTGCCCTGGCGGTCGGGCTCCGGGATGCGCAAGGGGGAGCGGGCGGGCCACCTCTTCTGTGCGACGGTGGGTCCGGCGACGCGACGCGATAGGGACGACGAACCGCCGGCGCGGATCTATCTTCGGTTCGTGCCGCGTGAGTCCGCGGGCGAGATCGTCAGCGAGCTGGGAACGTGCCTGCGCCTGCTCGAGTGCACCGAGGAGACGCCGTGGGTCCTGAGCGCGGAGATGGCGCTGGCGGCCTACGAGTCCTGGGTCAAGGCGCGCCAGAGCATCTTCGACGCGTGGACCTTCGAGACCGACCCCGCTAACCTGCAACCCAGGATCAGGAAGCTCAACCGCGATGTCGCCGCGTTCCTGCGCGAGAACCCGGCCGCGGACGTCGAGCAGGAACGGCTGCACCGCTGCCTCGACGCGGTCGAGTCCCCCTGGCCCCGCCGCGAAGAGAACCTGTTGCGCCTGGCCTGGGAGCAAGAGTTCCAGACGAGCGCCGAAAGAGCCCGTCACCTTGTCGAGGAGGTCGAGCGCATCGGGGCCGAGCCGTTTCACACACCCGAGCCCCTGCCGCCCATCGAGACGGAGGAGATCCATCTGATCACCTGGATGGCGATCGAGCGAGAGAACGCGGAGGGTGCCGGCTAGCAAGCCGATGGGGCAGCCGGTCACATCCGGTACCCGCTGCTCATTGGCGATGCGTTGGGCGGAGGATTGATCTTGAAGAGATTCTCGGCATCAACTCCAAGAAGGATGTACTGGTCCACGGAAGCGGGCGGCTGCTCGACATGTCCCGAGTGCAGGAAGAGGCTGGAACGTGAGAGGCACACGTACGTGATGGCTGTGCGACAACGCGGGGACATCCAGCCATTCGTCGTAGGCAACGATGGCGGACACTTCTGCGAACAATGCCCGGTCGTTGTGCTGGAGCACAGCATCTTCGAGGAATCCGCTGTGTTCGGCATGGGGTTCGCGCGCGACATTCAGTTTGTTGTGCTCGGCCTGGTTGACCTGGATGCAGTGCCGGAGGAGAGAAGACACCTCGCATTTGATGACCAGAAGAACCCCGTGCCGCTGGTCGAGTTTGCGAGCATGGGACGAGAGCAGACGCGTGCGAAGCGATGAGGCGAGAGAGGGACGCCAAACCGCCGCTTGCCGCCGACGCACGCGTTGCGCGCGCGGCAGAAGCGGTGCGTTGACGGCCGCGAGAAGAACGAAACAGTCGCGCCACCTTCCCCCGACGAGGTGACCTTCGTGGCCTACACATGCACGTTGAAGGTGCTGAAGCCTCAACCCGTCATGAGCATCCGCGGTCCCGCCGCGGCCCACGCGATCCCCGGGAAGATCGCCGAGTTCCTCAGCGAGGCGTGGGGCTACGTCCAGCAGAAGGGCGGGCGGATCGTGGGGCCGCCGTTCACGCGCTTCCACGGGGCGCACGACGGCGCCGTGGACCTCGAGGGCGGCGTGCCGGTGGAGAACGCGCTGCCGCCGGGCGGGCGCATCCACACCGGCGAGCTGCCGGGCGGCGAGGTGGTGGTGACGACCCACGTCGGCCCGTACGACGGCCTGCCCGAAGCACGCGCGGCGCTCGAGGCCTGGACCAGGAGCGCGGGCCGCAAGGCCGCCGGGCCGGCGTGGCAGGTCTACTGGACCGACCCCGGCGAAGTGAAAGACTCCACGAAGTGGCAGACCGAGGTCGTGCTGCCACTCGAGCCGGCATGACGGGACGCCGGGATCTCGCCACCCGCGTTGAGGGCCGCGGGGATTCCCGCGCCGCGGCCCCGCCTATCATCGCCGCGCTCGACTTGCCGTGGCGCGCGCGTCGCACCCCGACGGAGGCCGCGTGACCTTCGTCGCCCTCGGGTTGCTCGTGCTCGCGGCGCTCATCGTGCCGTGGTGGGCGCTCGCCACCGCGCTCGGACAGCGCCGCCGGATCAGGCACCTCGAGGAGCGCCTGGCGCGCCTCGAGCGCGAGGCCGCCGGGCGCGGCGCCGCGCTGGTCGCGGTGCCGGCGCCGGATGCGCCCGCCCCGGCGCCGCCGCCCCAGCCGATCCCGTTCGAGCGTCCGGCAGCGGCCGCTCCGGCGCCGGCAACCACGCCGCCCGGGGCGCCGGCGCCGGCGACCAGGGCCGCCACGACGGCCACACCCGCGGGCCGCTCGATCGAGCAGGTGATCGGCGGGCTGTGGCTCCAGAACGTCGGCGCGGTGCTGCTGCTGCTCGGCGTGTTCTTCCTCATCCTGTGGGGCTACACCAGCGGGCGCTTCGGCCCGGGCGTGCTGGTGGTGGCGGGCGTCGCGCTGGGGCTCGCGCTGGGGTGGCGCGGCGACCGGCTCACGAAGAGCGTGCCCGCGTTCGGGCACGCCCTGATCGGCGTGGGCCTGGGCGTGGTGTACCTCGCGTTCTACCTCGGGCACTTCACGCTCCACGCGCTCGACCTGCGCGCGGCGTTCGCGTTGCTCGCGCTGGTCTCGCTCGGCACGGTGGCGACCGGGCTCTTCTACCGCTCGCAGACCGTGGCGGCGCTCGGCGTACTCGGGGCCTTCGCGCCGCAGCTGCTCGCGACCTGGCTGCCGATGCAGGGCTTCAGCCTCGCGCCGCTGCAGATGCTGGCCTACCTCGCCGCGGTCAATGCCGCGGTGTTCGCGCTCGCCGCGCGCGAGGCGTGGGGCACGCTCGATCTCGCGACACTGCTGCTCACCACCTCGACCTGGCTGCTCTCCTACCACGACCTGCGCTGGGGCTGGGGGGTCCAGGCCGGGCTCTGCGCGCTCTACGCCGGGCTCGGGCTGGCGGCGCTGCCGCGGCTCGCGGCCGAGCCGGGCCGCGTGCGCGCGGTGCACGTCGCGGTGGTGACGCTCGCGCCGCTCGCCTTCCTCGCCGCGGCATGGCCGTTCATCGTCTACGTCACGCCCGCCGCGGGCGGCGCGCTGCTCGCGGCGATGGCGCTGGCGTGGCTGCTCGCCGCGGTGTGGGTGGAGCCGCGGCGCGCGGACGAGCAGTTGTGGCGCCCGCTCATCGGCGCCGCGGTGGTGTTCCTCACCGCCGCGCTGCAGCGCGCGGTCGGGACCGAGTCCACGCCGATGGTGTGGTGCGTGGAAGGCTTCGCGCTGGTGTGGATCGGCCTGCGCTGGCGCGGCTGGCTGCGCGCCTGCGGCTACGGGGTCGCGTTCCTGGGCGCGCTGCGCGTCTTCGTGATGCTGGCGACGGATACCGGCTGGAGCAACGACCTGATGCCGGTGCTCTACCCCGGCGGCATCCGCAACCTGGCCGCGCTCGCCGCGCTGGTCGCGACCGCTGTGGTGATCGGCCGCCGGCGCGCCGCGCTCTCGGTCACCGAGCGTACGGTCGCGCGGTTGTGGACCGCGGGGGTGAACCTGCTCGTGCTGGTGTGGTCGGCGGTCGAGGCCTCGCACCTCGCGCACGCGCTCCACGGGACCGGCGGGCGCTGGGCGCGGCCGCCCTCCATCACCGGCCTGCCCGCGGCGCAGGAGATGCGGATGCTCGCCCCGGTGGTGACCAGTGCGGCGTGGGTGGCCCAGGCCATCGTGCTGCTCGCGCTCGGCTGGCGGCAGGACGAGGCGTTCCTGCGCTGGCTCGGGCTCGGGCTGTTCGGCTTCACCGTGGTCAAGTTCGTGTTCTTCGACCTGCAGAACGTGGACGTGTTCTGGCGCTTCCTCATCGCCATCGTGGTGGGCGCGGCGCTGCTCGCGGTCTCGTACCTCTACCAGCGCCGGGTGCGACTCGGCGGGGGATCCACCCCGCGGCCGGACAGGTGAGGCCATGAAGGCGATCGTGTTCGACCGCTTCGGCGGCCCCGAGGTGCTGGAGTACCGCGACGCGCCCGACCCGGCGCCGCGCGCGGACGAGGTGCTGGTCGAGGTGAAGGCGTGCGGCGTCAACCACCTCGACCTGTGGGTGCGGCAGGGCCTGCGCGGTCTCGACCTGGAGATGCCGCACGTGCTCGGCAACGACGTGGTGGGCATCGCGCGCGCCGTCGGCGAGGTGGTGCACCACGTCAGGCCCGGCGGGAAGGTGCTGGTGAACCCGATGCTCTCGTGCGGCGCCTGCCCGGCGTGCCTGGCCGGCGACGACAACCTGTGCCGCGACTACGACGTGCTCGGCCGGCGCAGGAACGGCGGCTGCGCGCAGCTCGTCTCCGTGCCCGGCGCGAACTGCCTGCCCTACCCCGAGCGCCTGCCGTGGGAGCAGGCCGCAGCGATGCCGCTGGTGTTCCTCACGGCGTGGCACATGCTGGTGCGGCGCGCGCGGCTCAGGCCCGGCGAGGACGTGCTGGTGGTCGGCGCGGGCAGCGGCGTGGGGAGCGCGGCGATCCAGATCGCGAAGCTCCTCGGCGCGCGCGTCATCGCCACCGCGGGCAGCGACGGGAAGCTCGAGCGTGCGAAGGCGCTCGGCGCGGACCACGTGATCCACCACGGCCGGCAGGATATCGCTGCCGAGGTGCGCACGTTGACCGGGAAGAAGGGCGTCGAGGTGGCGTTCGAGCACGTGGGCGGCGCGGTGTTCGAGAGCGCGGTCGCCGCGCTCGCCAGGAACGGGCGGCTCGTGACCTGCGGCGCCACCGCCGGCAAGGAGGCGAAGGTGGACCTCAACGTGCTGTTCGGCCGGCACCTGAGCCTGCACGGCTCCTACATGGGGGGCCGCGCCGACATGGCCGAGGTGCTGGAGTTCATCCGCGCGGGGAAGCTCAGGCCGGTCGTGGATTCGGTGATGCCGCTCGCGGATGCCCGCCGCGCGCACGCGCGCATGGAAGCGCGCGAACACTTCGGGAAGATCGTGCTCGTGCTCTGAGGGCGGCTGCTCTCCCGCCGGCCGGCGGATCCGGCCCGGCCCCTTGCCCCGGCCCGTGACCTGGCCCGGCCCGGGCCCCTGCCCCACCCCGTTGCCTCGTCCGGCCCGGGCTCCTGCCCCGCCCCGTTGCCTCACCCGGCCCGGGCCCCTGCCCCACCCCGTTGCCTCGTCCGGCCCGGGCCCCTGCCCCGTCCCATTGCCCGCGCGGCTCCCCGGAGCGCCCGCGCTTTTCCGCCCCGCGGACCGATTCTGTCGTGGACTGAGGTACGGAGCCGGGACTAGTATCAACGGTGCTGGCCAGCTTCCCGGACGCACGATGGACACGTTTCGGGGGGCCGGGGTCCGCTGTCTTGGCCCGGTCATCCTGGCCGCACGCCCTACGGCGCACGCCAGCGGGACGCAACACCCACTGGCGAATCTGCTCGACATCGGAGGATTCGCACCATGCGCCATCCGTTCCGCCTGGCCACCCGTTTCCTCGTGTCCGTCGCCGCCTGCCTCGCGCTCCCCTCGACGCAGGCCAGTGCGACGGCGTTCGACGCGACCGGCACCCTCAGCTACCTCGGCGCGGTGGGCGGACAGCAGCGCTTCCGCTTCGACTACGCCCTCACCAACACCGGTGAGCCGCTCGGGCTCTCCGCGTTCCGGGTGTTCTTCAACTCCGACCCGGTGACGCAGCTGCCCTCCGGCGACAGGGCCACGTTCGTCTCCTCGGGCGCTCCCGCCGCCTGGGGCGATGTCTTCGTGCTCCCGAAGAACGCAAACGGACAGTGGTACCTGGAGTGGAACTACGACTTCGTGAGCCCGCCCGGACCGCTCCTGCTCGGCGAGTCACTTCCGGGCTTCTCGGTGACCTTCGACTGGAACGACCCGACGACCATCCCGCCGTACCAGCACGCGCAGGCCAGCAACGGCTCCGCGCACGACGGATTCACGCAGGTCGTCGGTCTCATTGATCTCAATGGCACCGTCGGCGGGCACGTCACCGCATCGTGCGGGGGTCCGAGCGGGCCCGCGAGCGGTGTGCTCGTCATGCTGCTGCACGACTCGCAGGTCTTCGCCAGCGCCAACACCGACGCGGGCGGGGGCTACTCGTTCCCGGGCATCCCGGTCGGCACGTACACCGTGGTCATCGTCCCGCCCCCGGGATACGGCACGGTCGCGGACAACCAGGTCGTCTCGCTGACGCAGGTGGACCAGGTGCTCGCCGCCGACTTCTCGATGACGTGCCTGCTCGGGACCATCAACGGGCTGGTCACCGGCACCTGCGGAGGTCACGGCGACTGCGACGACGACGGCGATTGTGACGATGACGACGCCCGGGCCAGCACGTGCGCGGAGACCACGACCGGTCTCCAGGGCGTGACGGTGGACCTGTTCGGTGTCGGCGCCGATGGCGAGGACGTGCTGCTCGCGGTCACTGCGACCGACGCGTCCGGAGCGTACAGCTTCCCGGGCGTGGCGCTCGGCGACTACCGCGTCGTCATCGTCACGCCGCTGGGCTACATCGCGGACGCCGGCAGCCGGCAGGTGCAGGTCACCGCGGCCGGCGCGACCGTGGACGCGACGTTCCACCTGAGCTGCCAGGCCATCGAGTCCCACCCGCGGTCGCTCGGGTACTGGAAGCACCAGGTGAACACGCATCTCACGGGCAAGGGCAAGGGCAAGACGCAGGAGTCGCTCGCCGACATGCTGAGCTACACCGACTTGCTGCTCGTCCATTTCAACCAGAACATCGTCAACCCGGTCCTGATCTACCTGCCCGAATCCAACATCCCCGGCGACCGCCTGCGGAAGCTGCAGCAGCTGCTCACGGTCAACCGCGGCGGCACTGCGCTCGATCGTGCGAAGCAGCAGTTGCTGGCGCTGCTGCTGAACGTCGTCTCGGCCAAGATCGCGCAGACCGAGGTCATCAGCAACGACGGGGCCACGGTGTCGCAGGCGATCACCTATGCCAACGATCTGATCCAGGACGGGATCACGTCGAACGACGAGACCGCCAAGACCATCGCGGAACGCATCAACGAAGGCGAGAAGGTGCCCAGCGGCATGGTGCCGGTCTCGACACGCATCATCACCTATCGCCTGGGCGATGTTCGCGGCGAGACCCCCGCGCTACGGCTCATGCCCGCGTACCCGAACCCGTCGCGCGGCGGCGTGGTGACGCTCGGGTTCTCGCTGGCGCGCGCAGGACAGGCGGCGCTGGACGTCTTCGACATCAACGGTCGCGTGGTCCGCAGGGTCGCGCAGGGCAGGTTCGGCGCCGGCACGCACCAGCTGACCTGGGACTAGCCCGGACTATTCATGAACCGCCAGCCGAGAGTGCGAGATGTCTGGCAGCGGCAAGCAGTTCGGTCGGCCGCGACGGAGTCGTGTTATCAACACGTCGAGGAAGCGGCCGACCGAACTGCGCAGCCGATGCCGGGCAGATCGCGCTCGCAGGCGGCGGGCTCATGAATAGTCCGGGCTAGCGACAGGAAGGCTCGCCGCGCGCGTGCTCCTGCCCCCCGCGGGAGCGCGCGCGGCGAGATCACGAGCACGGGAGAGAAGCCAATGAGGACAATGCGACTCGCGTGGGCGGCGGTGCTGTTGATGCTGGCCGGAGCGGCGGCCGCGGGCACGCTCAGTGATGCCGACTTCGTGCTGTACTACCTCGCACCGGGCGGCGACGTGCCGGTGCTCTCCACCAGCCAGCTCCCCACGGGGAGCAATGTGCCGCCGAACAACCGGTGGCGGTACGACTACCGGGCGCTCAACAAGTCGGCGAACCCGCTCAATACCTGGACCGTGTATTTCAACTCCGACAACGTGGACAACGCCCACTACGTCTCGGGCTCGGCGCCCGCCAACTGGGTCATCACCAAGCTCGGCCCGGTGGCGCCGAACTTCAACTACAAGATCCGCTTCCGCACCACCGTCGCGGGCGCCAAGATCCCGGCCAACGGCGTGCTGGCCTGCTCGGTCACCTTCGACTGGACGGGCCCGACCGTCCCGGGGGTGCAGAATTACGATGCGATCAATGACGGCGGGTCCGAGTCCGGCGTCACGACCGAGCTGACCGCGACGCCCGCGCAAACGACGACCTGGGGACGGATCAAGGCGCTCTATCGGTGATCTGGAGTGCCCCGAAGTCCACGACGACCACCCTCGTTCGCGGGGGTGGTCGTCGCGTTGCGCGTCGTCCGTGAGCGCGGTCGCCGCGCTGACGATTGCATGGAGGCGCGCGAGCGCCTCGGGAGTATCCTGCCGGTGCCATGAAGCAGCACAGACGCCGCGAGCGCATGATGCCGTTCGAGCATCGGGCCGAGCCGTTGCTCCCGTACCACGAGTTCCTCGGACGGATGCTGCGGGGTCTGCTCTTCGGCCTCGCGGTCATCGCCGGCGCGCTCGGAATCGGCGTGGTCGGCTACCACGTCACGGGCGGGCTCTCCTGGCTCGACTCGCTCTACAACGCCTCGATGATCCTCGGCGGCATGGGCCCGGTGGACAACCGGCCGGTCGTGCCCGACGCGGAGAAGTGGTTCGCCTCGTTCTACGCGCTGTTCTCGGGAATCGCGTTCCTGGTCATCGTCGGCGTGATGCTCGCGCCCGTCTACCACCGCTTCCTCCACCGCTTCCATCTCGAGATCGAGGACGACAGGCCCGGACCGGGCTGACAGACGGCCGTGCAGGAGCGGAACCGGGCATCGGCGGAACGCCGAGGGGCGCGGCCCCGGGAGCTCCGAACGCGGAGGTCCCGGATGCTATGCTGCACGCCATGAGTGGCGAGCCCCTCCACCGCGCGCAGGATCTCAACTGGTTCGACGACCGCGACGCGCCGGCGCGCGCCGACCTGCGCACCTGCATCCACTGCGGACTCTGCCTCACCGCCTGCCCGACCTACCGCACGCTCAAGCTCGAGCCGGACTCGCCGCGCGGGCGGCTCTACCTGATGCGCGGGCTCGCCGAGGGCCGCATCGCGCCGAGCCATCCGTTGCTCGAGCACCTGGACAACTGCCTCGCCTGCCGCGCCTGCGAGACGGTGTGCCCGGCCGGCGTGCCATACGGTCGTCTGCTCGAGGAGTCGCGCGCCCAGCTCGAGCGCCGCGCGGTGCGCCCGACGCTGGCGCGCCGCCTCGGTCGCTGGGCGCTGCGCACGCTCTTCCCCGACCGCGGCCGCATGCACCTGGCCGCCGACCTGCTGCGCCTGGGGCAGAGCGCGCCGCTCGCGGCGCTCTTGCGCTGGGCCCTCGCGCGGCGGCTGCTGCCGCGCTTCGCAGTCCGGGGCTGGGAGCTGACGCCGCCCATCGCGCCGCGCCGCGAGCGCGCGCTGGAGCGCGTCGCGGACTCCCTCCCGCCCGGCGCCACGATGGAGACGCGGGCCGGCGCGCTGGTGTTCCATCCCGCGGGCGTGGCGCGGGCGCGCGTCGCGTTCTTCACGAGCTGCGTCATGGAGACCATGTTCCCGCACACGAACCACGACGCCGTGCGGCTGCTGCTGCTGGCGGGCTGCGAGGTCACGGTGCCGCAGGCCCAGACCTGCTGCGGCGCGCTCCACGCCCACGCCGGGCTCCGGGACGAGGCGCGCGCCCTCGCCCGCGCCAACGTGCAGGCGTTCGAGCCCGGCGGCTGCGACTTCGTGGTGACGGACTCGGCGGGCTGCGGCGCGGCGCTGCGCGAGTCCGGACATCTGCTGCGCGAGGACACGCTCGCCGGCGAGGCTGCGGGCTTCGCGGCGCGGGTGCGCGACATCTCGGAGGTGCTGGCAAGGCTCGGGCTGCCCGAGCCGGTGGCGCTCCACTCGGCGCGCGATCCCGCGAAGCCGCTGCGCGTCGGCTACCACGACCCCTGCCACCTGGCGCACGCGCAGGGCGTGCGCAACGCGCCGCGCGCGCTGCTGCGGCGCATCCCGGGCGTCGAGCTGGTGGAGCTGCCCGACTCCGACTGGTGCTGCGGCAGCGCCGGCGTCTACAACCTCACGCACCCGGAGATGGCCGAGGCCCAGCTCGAGCAGAAGCTCGACTCGATCGCGCAGGTGGCGCCCGAGGTCGTCGTGGCCGCGAACCCGGGCTGCCTGCTCCACATGACGCGCGGCGCCCGCGCGCGCGGGCTGGACGCGCGCATGGTCCATCTGGTCGAGGTGCTGGCGGAGGCATACCCGGCGCCCCGGAGTGCGGGGGCGCCGCACGCCTGATCCGCCGAGCCGGCGGCCCGGCGCTCCCGTGAACCGACCACCGCGCAGCCCGCACGGCAGCACGGCGGGCCGCGCGGCTCCCGCGTCGCCGCGCGTTGTGATTGAATGTCGCCCCATGCCGGCCCCGACCTTCCCCCTCCGCGCCGTCGCCGCGCTGTTCCTCGAGCGCCAGCACCTCGACCGCCCGCGCGGGCGGCGCCTGACCGCCGCGAGCCTCGAACGCTTCGTCGCCGACGCCGGCGGGCTCCAGATCGACACCATCAACGTGCTGGACCGCGCGCACCACCTGACGCTGTGGAGCCGCTTCGGCGCCTACGACCGCGCGGCGCTCGACCGGCTCCTCTACCGCCGCCGCGTGCTGTTCGAGTACTGGGCGCACGCGGCCTGCTTCGTGCCCGCCGGTGACTTCCCGGCGTGGCGGCGCGCCATGCTCGACTACCGGTTCCACCACACCGGCTGGTCGAAGTGGTTGCGCAAGCAGGCGAAGGTGGTGGCCGCGGTCGAGCAGGCGATCCGCGAGCGCGGGCCACTCGGCAACGCCGACTTCCGGCAGGCGCGGCCGCGCGGCGGCAAGGGCTGGTGGAGCTGGAAGCCCGCGACGTTCGCGCTCCACTACCTGTGGATGACCGGGAAGCTGCTGGTGCACTCGCGCGTCCACTTCCAGAAGCGCTACGACCTGGCCGAGCGCGTGCTGCTGGAGGCCGTGACGGAGGAGCCGCTGGCGGCGGATGCGTTCCTGCGCTGGCACCTCGTGCGCTCGCTCCACGCGATGGGCGCCGCGACCGAGACCGACCTGCGCATGTACCTCAGCTTCCCGCGCGTCGGCGCGGCCGCGCGCCGCGGGGCGCTGAAGGCGTTGCTCGCATCCGGCGAGGCGGTCGAGATCGAGGTCGCGGGCCAGCGCGGGCCGTGGATCGCGCTCGCCCGCGACCTGCCCGCGCTGGCGGCCGCGGCGCGCCGCCGGCGCGTGTCCGCCGGCACCACGCTCCTCTCCCCCTTCGATTCCTTCCTGTGGCATCGCGAGCGGACGAAGCGGCTGTTCGGCTTCGACTACCGCATCGAGGTCTACACCCCCGGGCACAAGCGGATGCACGGCTACTACGCGCTCCCCGTCCTCCACGACGGCGCGCTGGTCGGCCGGCTCGACGCCAAGCTCCATCGCGCCGAGAAGCGGCTCGAGGTGAGGCGCGTGCACTTCGAGCCGTGGCTCGTGAAGGGCGCCGCGCCGCCCGCGCCCGACGGCGCGCGGCCGCTCGCGCTGGACGCCGTGCTCGCCGGTGTGGCCGATGCGGTCGGCTCGCTCGCCGAGTTCACGCGGGCCGAGCGCACCACGCTGGGTCGCGTGGAACCCGCGCGGCTCGCCGCGCCGCTGCGGCGCGCGCTCGGTCGAAGCGCCGAGCGGGTCCGGACGCCCGCGCTCCGCGGCACGCGGAGGTCGAGTTCGTGATCCGGTGGTGAAGCGTCGAGGTCGAAACCGGAGGCCGATGATGGCGAAGATCGAGTTCACCGCGAAGCTGGATCTGATGGGCGGCCGGGGCCCGAGCGGTGAGCCGGGCTCGTGGACCACGATCGTGCTGCCGAAGAGCGCGAGCGCGAAGCTCGGCACGCGCGCGCGGGTGCCGGTGGCCGGCACCATCAATGACTTCGGCTTCCGCAGCTCCGCCTTCCCCACCAGCGGCGGCACCCACCACATCATGGTGAACCGGGAGATGCGAGAGGGCGCGGGCGTCGAGGCCGGCGACCGCGCGCGGGTCGTGATCGAGGTGGACACCAGGTCGCGCCCCGTCGTCCTGCCGCCCGCGCTCAGGAAGGCGCTGGCCGGCTCGAAGACGGCGAAGGCGGCATTCGAGAAGCTGCCGCCCTCGCACCGCAGGGAGATCGCCGGCTACATCGCCGAGGCGAAGCGGCCCGAGACCATCGCGCGCCGGGTCGAGCGGACGCTGCGGGCGCTGGCAACAGGCACCTGGCGGCCGACGTAGTGCGGCGCCGCGGGGCAGGGACGCCCCGCGCGGGCGTGGTATCCCGTCGCGATGCACTCTTGCCTCCGGGCCATCGCAGGCGACGCGGTTCCGTCCTCTCGCACCCCTTGAGGACGATCCGGCTCCGCGCTATCGCAGGTAGAGCCCCTTGATCTGCCCCCACGTCTTCGCACGGACCGGGACCAGGCCGTACTGCCAGGTGATCACGTTCTGTCGCAGCGGTGTCCTCACATCCACCGATTGGACTTGGTCGACAACAAGATTGACTTCATCCAACAGCAGGCTTGCCCTCCTCGAGCAACCGGCGCACGAGTCGGACCCGATCGTCTTTGCATGGTCGATCGCGAACCGAAAGCCGAAGTACTCCGTACCCGGCAGCAGTGACGCGCCCGGACTGTGGAATACCTCGTAGGCCCCCAGGAGCGATCGGTTGGGATAGTAGTCGGGGGCGATGTATACGACCTTGGAGCTGTCCACGGGCGCCGGGGGTTGCTGGCAGTACGCGGCGTCGGATCCTGCATCGGTCGTCATGCTCACGGCTCCAGACCTGCAACCGCCGCTCTGCAATAACCACCAGGAGGGAACCACCGTGTCATCCACTGCATAGATGTAGATCCTCGCGGAGATGATGTCCACTGGCCCCAGAAGGAGTTGCGGGGGCGTATAGGACACCACGAGGTTCTCGGCGCCGGTGTTGGCGTTGCACGCGAAGTCCCTGTTCGTCACCCCGGAAGGGCCACACGAATCCCACGCCAGGTTGATGCCCTGCGCCCCAGCGGCGCGTGCCGGCACCAGCGCGCCCAGCGTCGCAACCACGGCCAGGGCTGTCACCCACCGTCTGGCCATCTGTCTCATGTCATCCCCCGTCCTCGGCCATCTCACGCGTAGCGACGGGCCGCCGCTACGGCGTCGGCGGCGCCCACAGGCTCCGCCACATCGTGCCGTCCCAGATCTGGGCCACATAGCCGCCGGTCTCGGTCCCGAGCACCAGCACCATGACCATGTCCCCGGGCTTCACCTGCCGCAGCGAATCCCGTTCCGCCATCGTCAGCACCGGCAGGCGGAAGCGCCACATGCTCCCCACCAGCACGCTCTTCGCCGTATCCGAATCGTCCTGGACGATCAGCTCGTGCGCCACGTCCAGCGGCCCGCTCACTACCCCGCCTGAGATGAGCGTCTCGCACCCGACCTCGATCACGACGTGCGGATCCACGGGCTCCGCCGTCTGGCTGACCTGGATATTCGAGACCTCCACGCCCTTGGCCGAGCCCCCGATCCGCACGCAGCGAAGCTGTCCTCTGCTGGTGTTGAAGGTGCAGGACTTGACTGCCACGCCGTACGACGCGCCCGAGATGTCCACGTTCGGGTCCGACAAGCCCTCCAGCCAGCATCCCTCCACCAGGATGTTCACTCCGTCAATCACCCGCACCCCGGTGGCGTATGCCTCCTCGAGGATGCAGTTGATCAGATTGACGCCATGGGCCTTGTTGATGAACATGCCCGTTCCCGCATTGTTTCGGGAGTGGCAGTTCAGGAAGTACTGGGTCGTGGTCCCACCGCCGCCCACATAGAACCCGCCATCCTGCTTGGCATCTCGGACCTCGACGTTGTCGTAGATGCAGTAGATCGCCCACTGCTCGGGGCCGCCCGGCACGAGCGGCGTCCCGTCAATCGCTACCCCGAAGCTGGGCGGCTTCTCGATCAGGAGGTCCCTGAGAACCACGCCGTAGATGATCTGGCCGCCCGCGGTCCTTCGGACCCGCACCCCAACGCCGGGGCCACCCTGGAAGATGGCGCCATGGCGGAGCCACATGGACTCGACCGACTGGGAGTCGCCGGTGACTTGGATCATGTCTTTGGTTGGGTCCCACCCCGGTTCCATGTAGTCGAACCAGAGAATCGTCGCGCCGATGCCGTCTCCGACCAGGCGAACGCCACGGTTGTGGGGAAGGACCAGCGGCGGGTTGAACGCCGGCACCGTCCTTGGGGAATAGCTGCCGGCCGGCAAGTAGACGACCCCGCCGGGGCTCGGAATGGCGTTCACTGCGTCCTGCAGGCTCGGGAAGTCCCGTGCGTTGAGCCAAGCGACGTCGCCGCCGCGGGGGCCACCCTCGATGTCCGGGAGCCCCCGCGTCGGAAAGGCGGAACTGCTGATCAGGACATCAACGCGGCGGTCGGACGCATAGAAGCCCGTGCGTCCCGAGGCGTCGGTGAGGAGGGTGCCCGTTCCGAGCGTGTCCTCGCCATAGGGGTCCGCGTAGATCCCAGCACGGTTGGACACGACGTAGAGGTGGGTCCGGTTCTGAACGGTCGTGTCGTCCGGCAGCGAGTACTCGACGTAGATCTTGTTCTGCGCGGAGTCAACGCTGTCCACCGTGAGCTCGATGCCTGTAGGGCCGAGGCGAACGACATCACCCGCGGCGATGTTGCGGATGTCGTGGACCTCGATGGGTTGCGTCGGTGGTGGGGGGGGGTCGTGTCCCTCCATACCCAGCAGGATCGCAGTCTGGGAAACCACCGGGCCGGCCTTGAACACATCCACAGCGGCTCCGGAGGCCGGTACCTGGGCGGAATCGTTGGCCGCTTTGTTCTTGAGGACGAGCAGGTCCGCCCGCCTCAACACTCCGTACTTCATGTCGCCCCCGTGATGGCCGGCTGTGGGGCCGCACGCCTTGGTCGGCTCTTCGGCTGCCGCAGGGAGATGATACGCCCTTCACGCGTGACTAGGAAGAATCAAGAAGTTCGCGCGGCACACCCCCGGGAACCCCTGATGTGAACGGCAACGTGCAGCACTCTCGCAGCACCTGGCTGGATCGCCTTGCGTCCGGCCTGGCCCGGACCCTGGCCAGGATCTTGATCTCCAGCATTATTCCCGCCGCGGCTCGGCTGCCTCCACCACCTCCAGGTCCAGCCCGAGCCCGCGGTGCAGCAGCCGCACCGCGCGGTCGGCGTCCTCCTCGCGCACCACGAACGACAGGTTCACCCGCGAGGCGCCCTGCGAGATCATCTCGATGCCGATGCCGACGCCGCCCAGCAGCGTGAACAGGTGCCCGGCGAGGCCGATGCGCTGAGGAGCGCCCTCTCCCACCACCGCCACCACTGCCAGGTCCCGGCGCACCTCGACCCGGCCGATGCCCTCGAGATCGGCGATGGCCCGCCCGAGCATCGCGTCGTCGTCCACCGTGACCGAGATCGTGACCTCGGAGGTGGTGACCAGGTCCACCACGATGTGGTGGCGCCCGAACACCTCGAACACCCGCGCCAGGAACCCGTGCGCCAGCAGCATGCGGGTCGAGGCGATGGTGACGGCGCTGATGCCCTTCTTGCACGCGATGGACTTGACCTTCCACGCCGCGGCGTCGGGCGGGGCCTCGGCGGTGACCAGCGAGCCGGCATCGGCGGGGCGCGCGGTGTTCGCGACCCGCACCGGGATGCCGCGCTCCATCGCGGGCAGCAGGGTCTTGGGGTGGAGCACCCTGGCGCCGAAGGTCGCGAGCTCGCTCGCCTCGGCGAACGAGAGCCGCGGCACCGGGCGCGCCTCGGGCACGATGCGCGGATCGGCGGAGAGCAGACCGCTGGTGTCGGTCCACACCTGGATCTCCTCGGCGCCGAGCGCGGCGCCCACGATCGCGGCGCTGAAGTCCGAGCCGCCGCGCCCGAGCGTGGTGGCGCGGCCGTCGGGCGTGCGTCCGATGAAGCCGGTCACCACCGGCACGGGGGGGCGCCGCGCGAGCGAGTCGCGCAGCCGGGCCGCGGCCTCGGGCAGCGGGTGCGCGGCGCCGAAGCGCTCGTCGGTCACGAGCCCGGCCTCGCCCGCGTCCACGGCGCGCGCAGGGATCCCGAGCGTGCGCAGCTTCGCCGCGAACAGCGCGGCGGCGAGCCGCTCGCCCCACGACAGCACGCGGTCGCGCGCCGCGCCGTGCAGCGGCCCGGCCGTGTCGAGGTGGAGCGCCGCCTCCTCGTCCCAGGCGGAGAGCGGCAGCTCGAGGTCGGCGCCGGCCAGTCCGGTCGCGCGCACCAGGCGCGCGTGGCGCCCGGCGATCTCTTCGGCCAGCCCCCGGCGCCGCGCGGGCTCGCGGCAGAAGTCCACGAGCAGGTTCGTGACCCCGGCGAGCGCGCTCACCACCACCACCGGGTCGCGCCTCAGCCGCCCGACCACCAGCCGTGCCGCCCGCTCGAAGTTCTCGGGGATGCCCACCGAGGTGCCGCCGAACTTCATCACGATCATCGCGCCGTCTCCCGTGCGCCCCAGGGTCTGGGCAATCTACACGAAGCCCGTGGGTTGGAGGGCGTGAAACCTGCCGCGCGGTGCGACCGATTCCCGATCCTCCGGGGACCCGGGAGGATCCGCCAGCGGGCAGGACCGGCAGCCCGCGCCGGTCGCCTCCGCCGGGATGATCGGAAGATGGCTGCGCCCCCGCCCTGTGGAGGAGTAGATTGGGGCTCCCTGCGGAGGCGACCGGGCCGCTTCGCTCCTTGAATGGAGGGAGGGTCGCCATGGAGCGGAAGACCATCCTCATCCTGGGTGGCTACGGCGCGGCGGGCTCCGCCTGCGCCCGCCGGCTGCTGAAGCAGACCGACGCCCGGGTGGTGCTGGGCGGCCGCCACCGCGAGAAGGCCGAGGCGTTCGCCGCCCAGCTCGGCGCCGGGGACCCCGAGCGACGCGTCAGCGCGGTGCAGGTGGACGCGAACGACCCCACCAGCCTGGCCGCGGCGCTCGCGGGCGTGCGGATCCTGCTCGACTGCGGCCCCACCCTCGCCTTCACCGAGGCGCTCCCGCGCGCCGCCATCGCCGCCGGGGCCGACCTGGTGGACGTGCACCCCGCGCGATCGCTCCACGTGCTGCGCGGCATGGAACGCGACATCGTGGGGAACGGACGCTGCTTCGTCACCCAGGCCGGACTGCACCCGGGGCTGCCCTCGACGCTGATCCGCTTCGCCGCCGGCCACTTCGCGCGCTGCGACACCGTCGTCGCGGGAATGTTGTTCCGCATCAAGGCGACGCCGCGCGCGGACTCGGTGGTGGAGCTGGTGGAGATGATCACCGAGTACAAGATGCTGATCTGGAAGGACGGCGCGTGGCAGAGGGCGCCCTCCACGCACACGCGGAAGTTCGATTTCGGCCCGGACCTCGGCACCCGCACCTGCTACCCGCTGTGGGACGAGGACCTCGAACCCGTGCCGCGCATGTGCGCCCTCAGGGAGGCGGGCTTCTACGCCGCGGGCTTCAACTGGTTCGTGGACTGGGTTGTGTTCCCGGCGGCGCTGGTGCTGGGCGCGATGCGCAAGGGCCTCGGCGTGCGGCCGCTCGCGCACCTGATGGCCTGGGGCGTGCGCACCTTCACGCGGCCGCCGCACGCCATCGTGATCGCGCTCACCGCGACCGGGGAGTCCGAAGGCAGGCCGCGCACGGTCCAGGTCCGCGTGCGCAGCGACGACGACGACGGCTACCAGCTCACCGCGATCCCGACCGTGGCCTGCATCCGGCAGATGCTCGATGGAACGGTGGCGAAGCCCGGCCTCCATCTGATGGGCCACGTCGTGGACCCGGTGCGCCTGCTCCGCGACATGGAGACCATGGGCGTCCAGGTGAGCGTGGAGGTGAAGCCGTAACGGGTGCAGCCCCGCTACAGGCACTCGCGGCCGGCGGCGTGAGGCAGGGCTTTTCGTCGCGCAGCGGCGAAAAGAGCCTGCCGAAGAAAGCAGCCGCCGCGGGGGAAGGAGCGCGACAGCGGCACCTGCCCGCTACAGGCACTCGCGGCCGGCGGCGTGAGGCAGGGCTTTTCGTCGCGCAGCGGCGAGAAGAGCCTGCCGAAGAAAGCAGCCGCCGCGAGGGAAGGAGCGCGACGATGGCACTCCCCCGCCCTCGCCGCTCGTCGGGGCAGGCGCGATGTGGTTGAATCGCGCGCGTGAACCGACGCAGGTTCGTGCTCGGCATGCCCGCGCTCGCCGCGGCGCTGGCGCTCGCGCGCAGGACGATGGCGGAATCGCCCGCGCCACCCGCGCGCCCCGACAGCGCGCGCGCACCGGCGCCCCAGGACAGCGCCGCGGCGCCCGCCATGCCCGAGGGGGCAGCGGCCGTGGCGCCGCCCGCGCCGCCATCCGTCACCCTCGCGGCCGCCGGCGACACCACGCTCGGCTACAACCTGCAGGCCCACCTCGATGAGCAGCTCGCGACGGGCGTCGCGCAGGAGAGCCTGTGGCCGCTCTACTTCGGCGGGGTGCGCGGCGTGCTCGCGGCTGCCGACCTTTCGCTGGTCAACCTCGAGTGCCCGTTCACCACCGCCGGGAAGAAGCTCCCCAAGAATTTCAACTTCAGCGCGCGGCCCGAGCTGGTCGAAATCCTGAAGGCCGGCGGCGTCGGGGCCGTGACGCTCGCGAACAACCACCTGATGGACTACGGCGGTCCCGGTCTCGTGGAGACGCTGGCCACGCTCCGCGATGCGGGCATCGCCGCATTCGGCGCCGGCGAGGACCTCGCCCGCGCGCGCCGCCCGCTGGTGCTCGAGCGGAACGGTCTCAGCCTCGCCTTCCTCGGCTACTACTTCCAGGCCCCGCCCGACATGCTCGAGCCGAAGGCAGTGTACGCGACGCGGAAGAAGCCCGGTGTCGCCGGCTGCTACAGGAGCATCCAGTGCATGCGCCGGATGCTGGACCAGGACCTCGAGTCGCTGGTGCCGGCGGTGGACGCGGCGATCGTGTACTTCCACTGGGGCAGGGAGGGCTCGTACGAGGTGCAGGACTACCAGGTGGAGCTGGCGCACCGCGCGGTGGACCTGGGCTGCAAGGCCGTGCTCGGCGCGCATCCCCATCGCCTGCAGGGCGTCGAGGTCTACCGCGGCGCGCCGGTGTTCTACTCGCTCGGCAACTTCGTCTTCGGCGGCAACAAGGACCCGCAGGACAAGCTCTCGGCGATCGCGCGGCTGCGCCTGACACGCGAGGGCGTGGCCGAGGCCGACCTGGTGCCCATCCAGATCACGCGCTGGCCCGAAGCTCCGTTCCAGCCCTTCGTGCTGGAGGGCGCGGCGCGCGACCGGGCGCTCGCGCGGCTGGCCGGGCTCTCGCGCGGCTTCTCGGCAACGCTGCCCCAGCTCGCGGGCTACGACGAACTGCTCCCGGCCGCTCCCGCAGCCGGCGATTCGACCTCCGGCTGGCAGCGCTGAGTCGGGCAAGCCACGACCCGCGCCCGCGGCAGCGGGTCACGGAAGGTCCGCCCTGGCGGCGCGGCGGACGCCTCCGCGACTCGGGCGCGACCGGCTTGCTTGCCGGGCAGGCGTAGGGCCGGTGGAGCGTGTTGTCACGGCGCAGTCACCACCGGCCGCGGGGATCGGGATAGAGACTCCTCGGGGAATCGTGTCGGTGCATCAGCCATGTCGCCGGTGTCTCGGCTGCCGGTGGTCACGAGCCGTCGGCCTCGCGCGGAAGCCTGCGGAACTCGCGGCCCGCGACCACCGGGGGCCGTTGCGTTCTTTGCGCGGTCCTCAATGGTCCCGCGGTGAGTGGCGCCCGGCGCGCCGGCGTGGATCGCCGAAACGAGAATCCTCTTGACAGGCTCGCGAGAGTGCTCGCCGAGGTCTCGCGACCGCTCCGCGCAATCGTTCGCCAGCGTGCGCCGGCTGCGCGCTGTCCGCCTCAGATCGTCCGCGACCAGAGAGATCTCGCGGCGCTTCGTTTCAGCGCGCGTGCGGGGCTCCAGGAACGCCGGAGAAGGGCATGGTATGAAGGAGAGCGTCGCCCCCGGCGTCCCGCCCCCGCGGAGTCACGTCCGTGAGCACCTACTCGCTGTCCCATCTTCCCGACCCGGTCCTGCTGCGCGATCTGGCGACCCTGGTCACCCGGGAGCGCGTCACCACCGCCGCGTTGCTGGCCCACCTGGCCGAAGTGGATGCCCGGCGGCTGTACGCCCCGGCCGGCCACCCTTCCATGTTCTCCTACTGCGTCCACGAGCTGCGCCTCTCGGAAGATGCCGCCTACAAGCGCATCCAGGCGGCGCGGCTGGCACGGGAGTTCCCGGTCCTCTTCGAGGCCCTGGCGGACGGCCGGCTTCACCTGAGCGCGGTGGGCCTGCTGGCCCCGTACCTGACTCCCGAGAACGCCGATGAGCTGCTGGCGGCGGCCGCGCACCGGACCAAGTCGGAGATCGAG
>JACRPT010000042.1 GCA_016223045.1 Candidatus Eiseniibacteriota bacterium | reverse complement strand
CGCCCGCGCTCGAGCACGCTGTCGAGGCCGAGGAGCTGGAGCTTCTCGAGCGGGTCCGCCGGCAGCGCCATGCACACGGCGTTGACCAGCGCCTCGTAGGGGAGCGCCCCGCCCGCCGCGCTCTCCCCTCCCAGCCCGCGGAACAGCTCGAGCATCAGGTGGCGCTCGCTCTGGACCAGCGGATCATCCTCGGAGTAGGGCTCCTGCGGCAGGAGCTCGACCCGCGCCGCGCAGTACGGATACTCGCGCACCACCGGGCCGACCTGTACGCGGGCCAGCCCGAGGAGCTTGAGGTCGTAGCAGTCGTCGGGGAGCCACTCGACGTCCTCGAAGCGCGCCAGGCAGCCGATCGGATGGAAGTCGGGGCTGCCGGGGTCGTCGCGCTCCCAGCCGGGCCGGAGCAGCGTCATCACGATCTGGCGCTCGCCCGAGAGCGCGTCGCGCACCATGGTGCGGTAGCGCAGCTCGAAGACGTGGACCGGGAGCACGGCGTGCGGGAACAGCACCACGCCGGGGAGCGGGAAGACGGGGACGGGTCGCTTGGGCGCGTGGAGCACGGGACGCCTCCGGAAGCCCATCACCTCTTGCGGGACGGGACGCCGCGCCTCGGGCGCGCACGGCCGTCCCCCGGGTCAATCGTCGCTGACGAACTCCACCACGTCCTTGACGTGGCCCTCAACCTTGACCTTCGGCCAGATCTGCGCGACGCGGCCGGTGCGGTCGATCAGGAACGTGGTGCGCTCGATGCCCATGTACTTCTTGCCGTACAGGTTCTTCTGCTTGTACACGCCGTACATCTTGGAAACCGTCGCATCCTCGTCCGAGAGCAGCGGGAACGGCAGATTCTGCTTCTCGCGGAAGCGCAGGTGCGACTCCATCGGATCGGTGGACACGCCGAGCACGACCACGTTGTGCCCCTCGAGCTCGGCGAAATGGTCACGGAAGTCGCAGGCCTCGCGCGTGCAGCCCGGCGTCTCGTCCTTCGGGTAGAAGTACAGCACCACCGTCTTCTTCCCCTTGAACTGCTTGAGGGAGACGGCCTCGCCGGTCGTCGAGAGCAGGCTGAAGTCCGGCGCGGGTTTGCCGATGACGGGCAGCATGCTGCTGGCCATGCTTCCTCCAGAAAGCGGGACCGGGCCCCGGACCCGCGAGGGGCGGGTACCCCGAGCCCGGCCCGGGACGGGGCTCCCGTCCCAGATGGACGCGACTACCTGTGGACCGTCTGCATGGCCAGCGCGCGCTCCAGGTTCTGCGCCACCACGTTCCAGTCGAGATTGTTGAAGAACGCTTCGATGTACTTGCCGCGCGCGCGCCCGTAGTCGATCCAGTACGCGTGCTCGTACACGTCGAGCGCCAGGATCGGCGTCGCGTTCCAGATCGGGAACGTGTTCTGCGCGTCGCCCACCGCGGTCGTCAGCATGTTCCAGTCGTGGTCGTAGGCGAGCCATACCCAGCCGCGCGCCGCGAGCCCGCTGGCCTTGAAGTCCGCGAGCCACGCATCGTACGAGGGGAAGTCCCGCTGGATCAGCTCGAGCAGCCGGCCGGAGGGCTTGCCACCGTTCCCGCCGAGATGGCCGAAGTAGATCTCGTGGTTCTTCACCCCGCCCACCGCGAACGAGTAGTCCACCCGCAGGGCGCGCAGGTCGCTGAAGATCTGGTTCGCGCTCGCGCGGTCCACCGTGTCGAGCTTCTTCTGGATCTCGTTCACCTTGCCCACGTAGCCCTTGTAGAGCTCGTAGTGCTCTTCCATGGTCCGCGTCGAGATGCCGCTCAGCTCGCGGATGCTGGGGAACTTCTTCGCGTCGAGGTCCTTCCAGGCCATGTCGTCCTCCTGCGCATGAAGGGAGCGCGGGCCGCCGCCTGGTCTCCGGGCGGCCGCTGGGCCCGGGTCCGGCGCGCACGCTCCGAGGGGATATCGTGCGGAAGTGGAGCGACCTTAGCCTCCGCTCCGCCGGGGTGTCAACCGCCGTCGCGGCGACGGGCGTGCGCGCGGTTTCGATGCTACCCTGCCCGTGACCAGCCCTCGGAAAGGAGCCCATGTGCCCTGGATCCAGAACACCTTGCCGACCCATGCGACCGGGCCCATCGCCGTGCTCTACGAGCGCATGCGCCTGCTCTCCCCCACCGGGCGCGTCTCGAACTTCTGGCAGATCTACGGGAGCGATCCCCGCGGGCTCGAGACGCTCTACGAGCTCTACATGGCGGTCTGGGCCGACCCCGCGCCGCTCACGGCGGCGCAGGCCGACCTGGTCGCCCTGGTGGTCTCGGCCACCAACGGCTGCGGCTACTGCGTGTCGCACCGCGGACCGAAGCTCGTGGAGTCGCTGATGGACGAATCGCTCGCCCGCGCGGTCGCGATGGACTACCGCGCCGCCAATCTGCCGGCGCGCGAGCGGGTGATGCTCGACTACGCGGTGGCGCTCACCTGCGAACCGGCGGAGCGCACCCAGGAGGACATCGAGCGGCTGCGCGAGTACGGCTTCGACGACCCGGCCATCCACAAGATCACCGTGATCACGGCCTTCTACAACATGGTCGCGCGCATCGCGAACCCGCTCGGCGTCGAGCTGGAGCCGGGCGTCGAGGAGTGGCAGTTCGGCACGCAGAAGTGACGCCACGAGCCGGGTCACGGGACGCCCCGGGCACCGCATGGCGCACCACGGGGCGGCCACCCGGCGCGCAGAGGTGACGGCCCGCCTCCCCGGCTACGCCATCGCCTCGCGGTAGATCGCGAGCAGGCCTGCGACGTGCTTCGCGGGCGCGCCGGCCTCCTCGACCCGCGCGCGGCCCGCCGCTCCCCAGCGCGTGGCGTCCGGATCGCTCAGCGCGCGCTGCGCCGCCTCGGCCAGCGCGTGCGCGTCGCCCGGCGGGGCCAGCAGCCCGGTCACCTCGTGCTCCACCAGCTCGGGGATGGCGCCGATGCGCGCCGCCGCCACCGGCCGGCCGTCGAGCAGCGCCTCGGCCGCGGCGTAGCAGAAGTGCTCGTAGAACAGCGACGGCACCACGACGACGCCCGCGCCCGCGCGCAGCGCGGCCAGCTCCGCATCGTCCACGCGCCCGAGCGGGCGCAGGTTGGGCTGCGAGCGCGCCTGCTCCTCGAGCCAGCTCCCGAGCGGTCCATCACCCGCCACCAGCAGCGGCACGGGCGCCAGCCGCATCGCGATCGCCGGCAGCAGCCGCACGCCCTTCTCGACCGAGAGCCGGCCCGCGAACAGCGCGCAGGTCTCGCGGGGCACGCCGCCCGCGGCCGCCATCGCCGCGCGCTCCACGCCGTGCGCGAGCACGCGGAGCGACGCCGGGTCCACGCCGAACTCGACCGCCTTGTCGTGGACGAAGCGCGAGGGCGCGATCCAGCGCCTGACCGCGCGGTAGGCGCCGATCGCCTGGTGCGCGTAGGCCTCGACCGCGCCGACCGCGCTCTTCGCGCGCGAACCCTGGACGCATGCGGTGGCGAACGCGCGCCAGTGACGCCCGCCCTTGCAGCGCTCGCACGGAGCCCCGCGCGCGAACAGGATGCGGTTCGTGCACCACGGCTTGAAGTCGTGCAGGGTCATCACCACGGGAACGCCCGCACGTTCGAGCGGGCGCAGCACCGCGGGCGTGAGGTAGCGGCTCGGCGCGTGCACGTGCGCGACGTCGGGCCGGAACTCGCGCACGATCGCCGCCGCCGCCGCGGCCGCCGGCTGCGACCACAGGGCGCGCGGCAGCTGGAGCAGCTGGCGCAGCGCGGGCGCGCCCTCGCCGAAGTCGGCGGCCGGCGCGAAACGCGCGGCGGTCGGGCTCGGCAGGTTGCGCGGGTCGCGGACGGCGAGGTGCGCGACCTCGTGCCCCGCGGCCGCGAGCCAGCGCGACTCGTCCAGGTAGGTGCGCTCCACCCCGCCCTTCAGCCAGTGGAACGCGTTGATCAGGAGGATGCGCACGAAAGCTCCTGCCCTGCCGGTGCGGGCGTCTCCCGCCGCGCCGCCCCCGGCCCGTCAGCGCGGCTGCGCGTCATCTTCGCGCGTCGCGGCCGCCGCGGCCAGCGCGAACTCGACCAGTGCCGCACCCACGCCCGGCCCGGACTCGTAGCAGTGGACCGTACCGGGAAGATCGGCGCCGAGGAAACCGCGCAGCACCTCGAGATGCCTGAACCCCGCCTCGGGCCGGGCCTTCTCCACCGTCCTGCGCTCGCCCCCCGCCAGCTCGCCCCACGCCCCGCGCCGGAGCGCATCGAGGGCGCGCTCGTCGAACTCGCGGCTCTCGGGCACGTCGCGCGTCAGGTTCCACGCGTGCCAGTTGCTCGAGAGGAGCCCGCCGACCACGAACACGACGCGGTCCGGCCACGAGTCGAGCGCGTGCCGCAGCGCCGCGCCCCAGGCGCGATGCGTCTCCACCGGGGCGGTCGCGATCGAGACCGGCACCACGCGCAGGTCGCGGCGCGGCGCCAGGAAGTGCATCGGCACCGCGACGCCGCTGTCCACCCCGCGCGATGCGGTGGCCGCGCGCACGCCGGCCAACCGCGCGGTCTCCACCATCCGGCGCGCCAGCGCCGGGTGGCCCGCGCAGTCGTAGCGCACCTCGACGCCGAAGCCGTGGTAATCGGTGAGGGTCTCGTGCCGCCGCGCCGCCGAAGCGAGGAACGGTCCCGCCGCCTCCCAGCGCGCGCTCAGCACCACCGCCGCGGCGGGCGCGTCGGCGCGCAGCGATTCCGCGACCGCCGCGAGCGCCCGGAGCATCCCGGTGTGATGGTGGCGGTGCTCGTCCACCAGCAGGGTGGGCAGGTGCGGCACCAGGAGAACGCGCGGCGTCAGCATCGGATCAGGCCCCCGGGCGCGCTCAGTGGTGCCGGGCCGGGAACTCCACGGCCGCGCGGGCGGCGGCGCGCTCGTTGCCCGCGCCGACCTCCACGCCCTTCTCCTTCGCCATGGAGAGGAGTTCGCCCGGGAGCGGGAACATGACGCGTTCCTCGACCAGCCGGAACTCCTCGACGCGGTGGCCGCCCAGTTCGCGCACGCGCTCGACGCACGCCTGCACGATGTCCTCGGGTGTCGAGGCGCCCGCGGTGACGCCGACGTTCCCGCCGCCGGCCAGCCACTCCGGGCGGATGTCCTGTGCGGACTCGATGAGCCAGGCCTGTGCACCGGCGCCCTTCGCCACCTCCACCAGCCGGTTCGCGTTGCTGCTCGCCGGCGCCCCCACGACCAGGATCGCCGCGCAGCGCCGGCTCAGCTCCTTGACCGCGTTCTGCCGGTTTTGCGTCGCGTAGCAGATGTCGTCCTTGGCCGGCTCGCGGATGGCGGGGAAGCGGCGCTTCAGGACTTGGAGGATGGCGCGGCAGTCGTCCACCGAGAGCGTGGTCTGCGTGATGCAGGCGACCTTCGCGGGGTCCGGGACCACGAGCGCTTCGGCCTCCGCGGGAGTCTCGACCACGACGATGGAATCCGGCGCCTCGCCCAGCGTGCCCTGCACCTCGACGTGGTGGCGGTGCCCGACCAGCACGATGGTGGTGCCTTCCTTCGCGTGCCGCAGCGCCTCGAGGTGGACCTTGGTGACCAGCGGGCAGGTCGCGTCGAGGGCCTTGAGTCCGCGGTCCTCGGCCTCCTTCCGCACGGCCGGCGACACTCCGTGCGCCGAGAAGATCACCACCGAGCCGGCCGGCACCTCGGCCAGATCGTCGGTGAACACCGCGCCCTTGCGCCGGAGATCGTCCACCACGTGCCGGTTGTGCACGATCTCGTGACGCACCCAGACCGGGGGCCCGTAGACCCGGAGCGCCATCTCGACGACGTCGATGGCCCGGTCCACGCCCGCGCAGAACCCGCGCGGGGCGGCGAGGTAGAGGACGGGCTGGGGATCGGGCATGGGTCTCGTGCCTTTCGCCGGGGGAGCCGGATGCGCTGCGGCCGCAGGACTGTACCCGAAGCGCGGGCGCAGGGCCAAAGGCGGCGTCTCCGGGGCAGCGCTCTGTTACGGCGCTCCGGCCGGGCGCCGGGGCGTCAGCGGCGCGGGATGCGCGACGCTGTCGGCCTCGAACAGCGCGCGCAGCGAGTCGGGCGCCTCCGCGCGCAGCGCGGCGATCAGCTTGCGCACGCGCTCCTTCCCCGCGGCGTCGGGGAACAGCGCCTCGGCGCGGCGCAGCTCGTCGAGCGCCGCGCGCGCGTCGCCCGCCGCCTGGAGCGCCATGCCGAGGATGAGCCGCGCCTCGCCCGACCTGCGGTCGTGGCGCACGCCGCCGCGCGCGACTTCGAGCGCCACGTCCCGGCGCCCGTGCGCGTCGCACAGCCGCACCAGCTCGAGCCGCGTCCCGGTGTCGCCCGGGTTCGCGACCAGCGCACGCCGGTAGGCCTCGATCGCCTCCTCGTCGCGCGCCATTTCGCGCAGCACCTGGGCCTCCCCGAGCAGCGCGAGCACGAAGCTCGAGTCGCGCTTCTCCGCCTCGCGGTATCCGGCGAGCGCCTGTTCCTTCCACCCCCGCCTGCGATCCAGGTTCGCGAGGTTGACCCACACCGTCGCGTCCTTCGGGTCCATCGCAGCGGCGCGCCGGTACTCGGCGCGCGCTTCCGTCTCGCGGCCGGTCTCGGCCAGCACGTAGCCGAGGTCGCGGTGCTCGATGGCGAGGGCGGGCGGCAGCGTGATGGCCCGGCGCAGCGCCGCCTCGGCCTCGCGCGGGCGCCGCGCCATCATGTGGGCGACGCCGAGCGCCCGCCAGCTCGCGCCGTCCCCGGGATGCCGGCGGGTGAGCCGTTCGAGGTGGGCGAGCGCGCGCGCGTGCTCGCCGAGCGTCGCCAGCCCCATGCCGAGCTGGCGGATGGCGTCCAGGTTGCCGGGGTCGTGCTCGACCTCGGCGGCGAACGCCTTGACCGCCTCCTGCACCCGGTTCGCCCCCAGGAACAGCAGGCCGATGCGGTAGGCCGCGTCGTGGATGGCGGGGTCGAGCTTGATGGCGTTCTGGTACGCGGCGATCGCGGCGGCGGGCGCGTGGGCGCGCTCGAACTCGCGGCCCAGCGCGAGCTGCTCGCGCGCCCTGGTGCGACGGTCCTGGGTGAGCGAGTCCGACGGATTGCCGCGCCCGGGCACCAGCAGCGGCGCCGGCGCCGACTCGGCCGCGGTGTCGGCCGGCGCACCGCCGGGCTGCGGCGGGGCGAGCAGCACGGGACCGGCCAGGCTGTCGGATGCACCGGGCGAACCGGCGACCGCCGGGGACGCGGCGACGAACGCGGCGAGACACAGCAGGGACGCGACGGACACGCTCAAGGACGACGCTCCGGGTGGAAGGACGTCGGAGTATAGAGAGGGTCGCGTCGCGGTCAAACCGCCGCCGCTGTGCTACCGTCTGCGGTCGTCATGAAGCGTCCGCTCGTCCGCCACCTGCTGGCGCTGGCCGTCGCGGCCATGGGCGTCATCAACCTGTGGTCGGCCCTGCTGTCCCGTCCGCCCGAGCGCCTGCTCGCGATGCGGCGTCTCGTCCCCACCGACGTGCTCGATACCAGCCGCACCTTCACCCTGCTCGCGGGCGCGCTGCTGCTCGTCACCGCGTCGGGGCTGCGCCGCGGCAAGCGCCGCGCGTTCGTCGGCGCGCTGCTGCTGTCGGCCGTGTCGGTGCCGGTGAACCTGCTCAAGGCGTTCGACCTCGAGGAGGCCACCGTCGCCGCGGCGCTCCTGTTCCTGCTCGGCGTGAGCGGCCAGCACTTCCAGGTCAGGAGCCGGGAGCTGTCGTTCCGCGCGCTCCGGTCGCGTGCGCTGTGGCTCGTCCTCGCGCTGGCCGTCTACGCGGTGCTGGGCTGCTGGTGGATCGAGGCACGCTACGGCGCCGACACCCCGGGAGCGCTCCAGCGCGTGTTCGACATGGTGCTGTTCCAGAAGTTCGGGATCGGCGATCCCGCGCTGGACGTGCCCCACCACCAGCGCATCGTGCGCTGGTTCCTGGACTCGCTGCCACTGCTCTCCATCACGACGCTCATCGGGGTGGCGCTCGCCGCGCTCCAGCCCGCCGCCCACCGCGCCCGCCACCGCGGCGAGTCCGGACACGTGGCACGACTGCTGCGCGAGCACGGCGAGAGCACGGTGTCCGCGTTCGCCCTCGCGCCCGACGCCGACTACTTCTTCAGCGCCAACGGCCGCGCGGTCATCGCGTACCGCTTCGAGTCCGACACGCTGCTCGTGATCGGCGACCCCATCGGGCCGCCGGAGGAGATCCCGCCGCTGCTCGGGACCTTCGCCACGCACTGCCGCGAGCACGACTGGCAGTTCGCGTTCTACCAGGCGCGCCCCGAGCACCTGCCGTGGTACCGCCGGTTCGGCTGGCGGGCGGTGCACATCGGCGAGGACCCGGTGCTGTGGACCGAGCGCTTCACGCTCGAGGGCCCCGGGGTCGGCACGGTGCGGCGCGCCGTGCGCAAGCTCGAGCGCAGCGGGCTCGAGGCGCGCATGTTCGTCCCGGGCGAGAACCCGTTCGACGCCGCGCACGACGCGGAAGGGCTGCTCGACCAGCTCAGGGCGATCTCGACGGCGTGGGTGCACGCCCACCCGGGCGGCGAGCGCGGATTCTGCATGGGGCGCTTCGAGCCCGCGCATCTCGGGGACGCGTGGCTCGCGGTGGCGTGGACCCCCGCCACGCGGCGCGTCGAGGGGTTCATCACCTGGACGCCGATCTGGGCGCGGCGCGGCTGGGCCCTCGACCTGATGCGCCGGCGCGACGACGCGCCCACCGGCACCATGGAGTTCCTGGTGGCGAAGTCGGTCGAGGCGGCGCGCGCGCGCGGCGACGCCATGCTCTCGCTCTCGCTCTCGGCGCTGGCCCGGGTGGACCAGAGCGGCGAGCCCGAGGCCGCGACCGCGGGCCCTCCCGACGGCGCCGAGGCCGCGACCGCGCTGCCGCCCGGGGCGATCACGGACGACCGCGCGCGCGAGTTCCTGATGGAGAAGCTCGCCCGTTTCTACGACTTCAAGGGCCTGTTCCGCTGGAAGCGGAAGTTCGCGCCAGCGTTCGAGGACCGCTACCTGGTCTATCCCGATCCGCTCGCGCTCCCGCGCATCGCGCGCGCCCTGCTCAAGGTGCAGAGCCCGGGCGGGCTGCTGTCGTACTTCCGCCGGGACGCGTGAGACGCCGGCGCCGGCCGCGCAGCGTCATGCGCGAAGGCCCCGCGGCGACCTGTCCGCGGGGCCCCGGGCCTGCGTCGCACGCTACCTGCCCGAGAAGTTCGCCTTGCGCTTCCCGACGTAGGCGCCGATGCCCTCCTTCGCGTCCTCGCTCTGGAACAGCTGCTGCTGCAGCTCGCGCTCCAGCGCCAGCGCGGTCTCGAACGGGATCTCGGAGCCGGTCTGCACCGAGCGCTTGATCCGGCCCACCGCCTTCGAGGCCCGGTTCGGGGGGCAGAAGCCCTCGGCGTACTTCATCACCTTCTCCATGAACTCGTCGGTGCTCGCGGCCTCCCACACCTGGTTCACGATGCCGAGCTCGCGCGCGTCCTCGAAGCTCAGCAGGTCGCCCGTCACCATCAGCTCGATGGCCCGGCTCTTGTTGACCAGCCGAGACAGCCGCTGCGTGCCGCCGGTGCCGGGGAGCACGCCGAGCGTCACCTCGGGCAGCCCGACCTTGCCCGCGCCCTTGCGGGCGATGCGGAGGTCGGCGGCCATCGCGATCTCGAGCCCGCCGCCCACGGTGTGCCCGTTGAGCGCGGCGATCACCAGCTTGGGCGTCTGCTCCAGCCGGTTCAGCGTCTCGTTCGCGTGCAGGCAGAAGTAGTACTTGAAGCCCGGGGTGACCGAGTTGAGCATGTTGATGTCGGCGCCGGCGCAGAAGAACTTCTCGCCCGAGCCGCGGATGACGATGACGTGCACGTCGTCGTTGAAGCGGGCCTGCAGGACGGCGTCGTCGAGGTCGCGCATCATCTCGTAGCTGTAGCAGTTCGCGGCCGGGTTGTTCAGCTCGAGCAGCGCGACGCCGCCGCGGACGCGGTAGTCCACGAGCCTGGTCTTGGTCGCTTCCATGAGGTCGGTCTCCGATGGCGATGGGTCACGGGACGGCGGCCTGGGGGCGGTCCGGGTCCAGCCGCGGGTACGGTCGGTCAGATGCGCGATGATAGGGTGGGGATTTCGCCCGCGTCAACGCGGGGTGCGGGCGCCGATCGCCATCCCGCGGTCCCCGGTGCTTCGCTGGGACGGCGCGCCGCGCGCGGCTCACGGGTTCACCCAGGCGCTCCACCCGGGCTTCGGCGTGCCGTCGGCGTGGCGCAGGCCGAGGTTGCCCAGGTACGCGCGGAAGCCCGGCGTGTCGAACCCGTAGTAGGCGATCAGCGTGTCCACCGCCGCGGCGGGGAGGTCGGTGTAGAGGAACCAGTCCGCGAACAGCAGGTCCGAGGCGAGCGAGCCCGCGACGTGGGTGCGGAAGCGGCGCACGAAGTCGGCCTGCAGCGAATCGCTGCCCGCGTTCACGGCCGAGGACGAGTATCCGACCTCCTGCAGCGCGTACGGCTTGCCCGGGTTGCGGGCGCGCATCGCCGCGACGTCGGTCGCGTAGGTCGAGGGCGGGCGGTGGAGAAAATCGGTGCCGTCCTGGAACGGGTAGTAGGTGTAGATGGCGAGGTCGCTCGCGGCGTTGAGCGGATCGGCCCAGGCGCTCCGGCTGCCGCTCGCCCCGTCCCAGGTCGTGCTGATCCCGACCGGCAGTCCGTGCAGCGCGGAGTGGATGCGCCCCACCTCGCGCTGGTAGAGCGAGAGGAACGCCGGGAACTCGGCCGCGTGCTGGCTGAAGTAGACGTCCACCTCGTTGCCGAGCGCGAGCGCCAGCAGCGGCTGCCTGCGCGCCACCGCCAGGACCGAGTCCACCAGGCGATCCAGGCGCGACACCAGCGCCGGGTCGTCGAAGGCGAGCCCCGCGATGTCGGCCGGCAGCCGCCGGCGGTTGGTATCCACGATGACCAGGTTCACGTAAGTGGCGCCCCCGAGCGAGCGGACCCCGGACACCAGCTGGCTCAGCAGCGAAGTCCTGTAGACTCCCGGAGCGGTCTCGAAGCTGTCCCACGGCGTGTACTGGTAGAAGAGGTTGACGCCGGTCGAGCGCAGCGTGAGCAGCACCGCGTTCAACGACTCGCCGGGCGCCGGGTTGGGCGCGAGGCCGAGCCAGGCGTGCGCCGGCCCGCCGGGCTCGGTGGGCGTCTTCTTGGAGCAGCCGGACAGCAGCGCGAGCGCGGCGAGCAGGCCCACGGCGGCGGCCCGGGCGAGACGCGGGCGCAGCGCGAAGCGGAAGGCGGGTCGGGTCATGGGTCTCGAAGGGTTCGAGGTAGGACGACGCTGCGGGGAACCGGCTCAGCATCGGCAAGCCGGGCCGTGCCGTCAAGACGAACGTGCGGCGGATCGTTCCGCGGCGGGCGCGCGGTGGAGCACCCGTCGGGCGCGGGACGTGACGCGTGCGCGCCGCTGCGCGCGGCTGGCCACCGGGCTCGCCCTGCTGCTCGCGGCGGTCCCCTGCGCGGGGGCGGCGCGAGCGAGCGGCGCGACCGACGCGGGCGACGCGGGGCGCACCGGCGATGCGGGGCACACCGGCGACGCGCGGCGCGGCACGATCCGGAGCTACACCATCCCCGCGCCTGCGCTGCACGACGACTCGCGCAGCGCGCGCGTCTACCTGCCGCCTTCCTACGACCACGCCGGGTCCGAGACGCGCCGCTACCCGGTGGTCTATCTCCTGCACGGCTGGCCGGGCGGCGACGGCAACTGGCCCGGCTCCGGCCGCGCCGGCCAGACGCTCGACTCGCTGAGCGCGCGCGGCGCCATCCCGGAGATCATCGCGGTGATGCCGAACGGGAACGGCATCGGGCTGCTCGGGCGGTCGCTCTACCTCAACTCCTACGACGGCCGCTCGCGCATGGAGGACTTCATCGCGCACGACCTGGTCGAGTGGACGGACCGGAGCTTCCGCACGCTCGCCGACTCGACCCACCGCGCGATCATCGGGCTCTCGGAGGGCGCGAGCGCCGCGCTCAACATCTGCTTCAGGCATCCCGGCGTGTTCAACGCCTGCGGCGGGCACAGCGGACAGTACGTGCTCCAGCGGGACGTGGGCATGGGTCCGGTGTGGGGCCCCGAGCCCGGCGCCGCCCGGATCCGCCGGGAGAACAGCCCCACGCTCTACGTCGAGCGCCTGGTCCCGCAGCTCGGGCGGCAGGTGATCTACTTCGACTGTGGCACGGGTGACGGCGAGCTGGCCGACAACCGCGCGCTCGACCGCAGGCTCGCCGGGCTGGGGGTGCCCCACACCTTCCGCGAGTTCCCGGGCAGCCACGGCTGGGGCTACTGGAGGACCCATCTGCGGGACTCGCTGATCGCGTGCACCGCGAGGATGCGGTGAGGCTCCGGGGCGCGCGGGCCCCGCACCCCCGGGCCTCCGCCCCTGTGCGCCGGCCCGGGCCTCTGCCGCCGGCGCGGCGCTCCCACCCACCCCGTCCACCCGCACCAGGAACCACACCTCGAGAACCCCCTTGCGGCCGGCCCCGTCCGTGAGTTATCGTACATCTACGATGAACGATTCGAAGGAGGCGGCATGACCCGTTTCGATCCCCCGGCCGCGCGGCGCGGCGGTCCGGTGACGGCAGCCGACGAGGAGCTGGCGACGCTGGCGCGCGCGCTCGGGCATCCGGCGCGCGCGGCCATCGTGCGACTGCTGAGCGAGCGGGGCGAGTGCGTGTGCGGGCAGATCGTGGACGTGATGCCGCTCGCGCAGGCCACCGTGTCGCAGCACCTCAAGGTCCTGAAGGACGCGGGCCTGGTCCAGGGAGAGGTGGACGGCCCGCGCGTGTGCTACTGCGTGGATCCGAAGAAACTCAAGCGGCTCCGCGAGCTGGTCGCGGGACTATGAACCGAAGGAGGGCGTGATGAGCGAGACCACCGACATCCGCACCACGGTGCGGGAGAAGTACGGCGCGGTCGCCGAGGGCAAGAGCGGCGTTGCGGGCTGCTGCTGCGGGCCCGGCGAGTGCGGAGACGTGCTGCACGAGATCGGCTACACCGACGAGCAGGCCGCGGCGATCCCCGAGGGCGCGAACCTGGGGCTGGGCTGCGGCAACCCGCTGGCCCACGCGGCGGTCCGGAAGGGCGAGACCATCCTCGACCTGGGCTCGGGCGCGGGCATCGACTGCTTCCTCGCCGCGCGCGAGACCGGGCCGGCCGGTCACGTCATCGGTGTGGACATGACGCCGGCGATGGTGGAGAAGGCGCGCGCCAACGCGGCCAGGGGCGGCACCGCGAACATCGAGTTCCGTCTCGGCGAGATCGAGCATCTGCCGGTCGCGGACGCCAGCGTGGACCTCATCATCTCGAACTGCGTGGTGAACCTCTCCCCCGACAAGCCGCAGGTGTTCCGCGAGGCGATGCGGGTGCTGAAGCCCGGCGGCCGCATGCTCATCAGCGACCTCGTGCTGCTCAGGCCGCTCGACCCGGACCTGCAGAAGAACGTGGACCTCTACGTGGGCTGCGTCGCGGGTGCGTCGCTCAAGCAGGACTACCTGCGAATGATGCGCGAGGCCGGTTTCTCCGCGGTCGAGGTGGTGGACGAGCGGGCCTACACCGTGGGGGCCGACACGCTGCCCGCGGGAAGTCGGGAACGCGAGGCGTTCACGGCGGTGACCTCGGTCAAGGTGCGGGCGCTGAAGGCCGCCGCGGGTCGCTGAGCCCTGCCCGACCGGACTGCGGCGCGGCGCGCGCCGGATGCGCGCCGCCCGGCTGCCGGGGGAACCGGGAGGTGGCGTCGGGGACGGGTTGGGCGCGGCAGGCCGCGGGACGCCCAGGCCAGCGCGGCGGCCGGCGGCCGCGCTACGCCGCGTCGAGCAGTTCGCGCACCTTGCGCGCGAGCGAATCGGGCGTGAACGGCTTCTGCAGGAACGCGGCGTCCCCGCCCAGCGTGCCGCTCTCGACCACGCCACGGTCGGTGTAGCCCGAGGTGTAGAGCAGCTTCATCTCCGGGCGCTGCTTCGCCAGCGACTCGGCCAGCTCGCGGCCGTTCATCCTCGGCATCACCACGTCCGTCACCAGCAGGTGGATGGCGCCGCTGAAGCGCTCCGAGAGCATGAGGGCCTCGGGGCCGTCGGCCGCCTCGAGCACGCGGTAGCCTTGACCCGCGAGCACCTCGCGCGCCAGGCCGCGCACCTGGGGTTCGTCCTCGACCAGCAGGATGATCTCGGCGCCGCGGCCGGGCTTCTCCTCGGGCGCCGGAGCGTCCCCGGAGACTTCCGCCGCGTGGCACGGCAGGTAGATCTTGAACGTGGTGCCCTGTCCGGACTCGCTGTAGACCCAGACGTGGCCGCCGCTCTGGCGCACGATGCCGTAGACCATCGCGAGCCCGAGCCCGGTGCCCTTGCCCGTGCCCTTCGTGGTGAAGAACGGCTCGAAGATGCGCGCGCGCACCTCGGGCGTCATGCCGCAGCCGGTGTCGCTCACCGCCAGCATCACGTAGCTCCCGGGCTCGAGCGTGACGCCGTCGCGCTCCGTGGCGCCCGCGAGCTCGACGTTCGCGGTCTCGATGGTCAGCGTGCCGCCGGCGGGCATGGCGTCGCGCGCGTTGACCGCCAGGTTCATGAGCACCTGGTCCATCTGCCCCGGGTCCACCTTCACCTTCTCGAGCCGCGCGGCCAGCGCGGTGACGAGCTGCACGTCCTCGCCGATCAGGCGCTGGAGCAGCCCGCTCATCCCCTGCACGACCGCTTTCAGGTCCACCACCGCGGGCTGGAGCACCTGCTTGCGGCTGAAGGCGAGCAACTGCCGCGTGAGCGTGGCCGCGCGCTCGCCCGCCTTGTGGATCTCCTCGACGCGGGCGCGCAGCGCGGGCTGCCCGTGGAGGTCGTTCATCAGCAGCTGGCTGTAGCCGAGCACCGCGGTCATCAGGTTGTTGAAGTCGTGCGCGATGCCCCCGGCGAGGCGGCCGACCGCCTCCATCTTCAGCGCCTGGCGGTATTCCGCCTCGAGGCGCCGCTTCTCCGTGACATCGGTGGCGAGGGTCAGCACGACGCGGCGCCCGCCCAGCTCGAGCCGATGCGCGACGATGTCCATCTCGATCAGCGAGCCGTCCTTCCGCACGTGCTTCCACACGCCCGCCCGGACCAGGCCGTCCTCCAGCGCCGCGACGCGCGCCCGGAATGCGCCGACGTCTTCCGCCGGCCGGATCTCGGTCGCGGTCATGGCGAGGAACTCCTCGCGTGAGTAGCCGTAGTGGGCGACGGTCGCCTCGTTCACCGAGAGGAACCTCAGCGTCTCGATGTCGAAGACCCACATCGGCTGGGGATTGCGGTCGAAGAGCAGCCGGTAGCGCTCCTCGGACTCGCGCAGCGCCTCTTCGGCGTGGCGGCGCGCGGAGATGTCCCGCACCGTGACGACCACGCCGCCGATGCCGGGGGTCTCCAGGCAGTTGTTGACGGCCACCTCGACGTCGCACCAGTCGCCGTCGCGGTGCCGGAGGCGCACCTCGATCATGTTCGGCTGCTCGGCGCGCGCGAGGCAGCGCAAGAGGTAGTGCCACGCGCGCCGGTAGTCCTCCGGGTGCACGAGATCGAACGCGTCCGTGCCCACCAGATCCTCCGGGCGGTAGCCCAGGACCGGCAGGGCCGACGGCGTCACGTAGCTGATCGTACGGTCCGGCAGGAGCACGGCGATCGCGTCGGATACGTTCTGGACCAGCGAGCGGAAGCGCTCCTCGCCGGTCTCGAGCGTGCGCTGCTCGACGGCGGCGGCCTCCGCGCGGCGCCGCACCTTCTCGCCCCGCCAGTGCAGAAGTCCGATCATCAGCAGGGCCAGCAGCAGGGTGAACGCGGTGCCGCGCTCGGCGACGCGATGGCCGCGGGTCGCCCGCGACTCCTGTTCGGCGGTGGCGGCGTGGATCGCACGATCGAGGCCCGCGAAGGCCGGATCCACGCGCGTCTCGGCCAGCGCGACGGCACCGGCGATCTCTCCGGCTTCCAGCAGCCGGATCTCCGCTGCGATGGCTTCAAGGTAGCGCCGGCTGGCGTCCCGTACCGTGCGCAGCCCGGCGGCCGGAGCGCTCCCCCGCCTGAAGTCCTCGAGCGTCCGGCGCATCGCGGTGGTCCGGCGCTGGAACTCCCCGAGTTCCCTCGCGTCCACGCGGGCGTGTGCGATCGCCCGCCACTCGATCGCGTCCAGGGCGTGAGCCTGCGATTCCAGGCCGTCGAGGACGCAGGTGACCTCGTGACTCGCGTTCGCGCTGCCCCGCAGCAGGCTGATGGCCTGGAAGGCCGCGGCGCCCACCGCGACCGTCATGAGCAGCACCACCCACTGGTTCAGCGTCCTGCGCATCCGCCCCCTCGCACGCGGGATCGTCCTCCGTGTGGGAGCCGGATGGGACGGAGGAACCCCGCGCGGTTATCGGCTGGCGTGCGTTGGAGGTTGAGCGAAACCGTGGAGGTGCGGTGGCCGAGCGAGCGAGACGAGTGGGCCCCGCGCGGGGCTGGCCGGCCGCTACTCGAAGGCACGCGCCGCAGGCGACGGTGCTTCTTCGAGCGGGGCCGCCCCGCCGAAGACCGGCACCCGCTTCTCGACGAACGCGCGCAGCCCCTCCGCCACGTCGTGAGTCGCCCAGCACGCTTCCTGCGCCTCCGCCTCCGCGTCCAGGCACTGCGCGAGCGTGCGCTGGAGCGATGCGCCGAGCGTGCGCTTCGCCAGCCGGATGCTGGCCTGCGGCGCGGCGGCCAGGCACAGCGCCAGCCCGCGGGCCTCCTCGAGCGCGTGCCCGTCGGGCACGACCCGCTGCACGAGACCGATGCGCCACGCCTTCTCCGCGTCGATCGCATCGCCGGTCCAGCTCAGCTCGAGCGCGCGCGGCAATCCCACCAGCCGCGGCAGGAAGTAGGTGCCGCCCCAGTCGGGATGAAGGCCGATCCTCACGAACGTCTCGCCGAAGCTGGCGCCCTCGGAGGCGATGCGCAGGTCTCAGGCGAGCGCCAGGTTGAGCCCCGCCCCCGCCGCCACGCCGTTCACCGCCGCGATCGTCGGGATGGGAAGCTCGACGAGCCTGGTGATGGCCGCGCGGCCGAGCTCGAGCAGCGGGCGCACCTGGTCGAAGCCGGCGCCGCGCGTCTTCAGGTCCGCCATGTGCCGCACGTCGCCGCCCGCCGAGAAGGCGCGGCCCGCGCCGGTGACGACCAGCGCGCGCACCTCGGGCCGCCCGGCCACCGTCTCGAGCGCCGCCACCAACTGCTCGCGCATGTCGTCTCCGAAGGCGTTCAGCTTCCCCGGGCGGTTCAGCACCAGGGTCGCCACGCCTTCCGCCTCCGCCAGCACCACCAGGTCCGCCATGTCGTGTCTCCATGAGAAGAACGCCCGCCCGGAGCGGCCGACCGACCGCGGCAGGGCGCCACCATGCCGGGAGCAGGCCACGGATTGCAAACCGATTGCAGAGACCTGACAGGAATCGTGTCCGTCGCGTGCGTCGGCCCTTGACGGTCCCGCTCCCGACCCCCATCCTCTTCCGGCGCACGAACCCGCGCGCTCACCCCATGACCGCTCTCTCCGGCTTCGATCGTCGCTTCCTGCGGGCCCTCGCCCCGCTGCCCGGGCTGCTGCTGCTGCTCGGGCTGGTGCTGGGCGGGTTCCATCACCACGCCGACGCGGGTCCGACGCACCCCTGCGCGGTGTGCACCGCGAGCCACGCGCCCACGGTCGCGGCCCCGGCCGCGGCGGAGAGCGCGCCCGCGCGCTGCTTCGAGCGCGTGCCGGTCACGCCGGCGCTCGCGCCACGGCCGGCCGCCGCGCCCGCGCCGTCGAGCCGCGCTCCTCCGCTTTCCTGACCCCACGCCACTGACGCGCCCGCTCCGGGGCGCGTCCCACGTGCGCCGGGAGGCGCCGCGACCGCGCGGCCCGCCCCGGCACAGCCACCGTCAGGAAGATTCCATGATGAGATCGCTGTCGTTCGTGCTGTGCCTGCTCGCGCCCGGCTTCGCGCCACCTGCGCACGCGCAGGCGCTGGGCGCCGCGGGCTCGTCCGCGGCGGCGGCCGTCGCCGCGGACTCCATCGCCGCGGCGACGCCACCCGCCGCGGCGCCGGCGACGCCGGCCGGCCAGACTCCCGCGCCCGAGCCATCCGCGCCGCTCGCCGCGCCCTTCGCTTCCTCGCTCCCGGGCGCGGGCGCCTCGATCACCAACCCCGCCATCAGCGTGATCGGCTGGTTCCAGGGAGCGGCGGGCGGCGACCGCACGGCGCAGGCGAGCGCGTTCGAGCTGCGCGAGGCGGAGCTGGGCTTCCAGGCCGCAGTGGACCCGTTCACCCGCGCCGACTTCTTCCTCTCCGCCGGGCCCGCGGGACTCGAGGTCGAGGAGGGTTTCATCACCTGGCTCGCGCTCCCCGCGGGCGGGCAGTCCAGGGTCGGCCGCTTCCGCGCCGATCTCGGCAAGTTCAACCGCACGCACCCGCCCGAGACGCCGTTCGCCGACCGGCCGCTCGCGACGGTCGCGTTCTACGGCGAGGAGGGCCTCACCACGGACGGGGTCGCGCTCTCCACGCTGGTGCCGAACCCGCTCGACCTCTACTGGGACGTGGTCGCGAACGTCGGCACCATCCCGGGCGCGGGCGAGAGCCCGGTCTTCCTCGCCGACACGCGCTCCGACCTGCTGGCACTCGGGCGCACCAGCGTGTTCGTGCCGCTGCGGCAGAGCGCGGACCTCAACCTCGGCGCCTCGTACGCGAACGCGCGCGCCGACTCGGCGCTCCGCGCCGGCGGCCCGCGCGCGCAGCTCGCGACGCTCGACCTCACGTTCCACTGGAAGAACCCGCGACGGAGCATCTACCGCTCGCTGTTCGCGCAGGTCGAGTGGACTGCCGAGCAGGGCTCCCGCTCGGGCGCGGCGCGCACGGGTGGGGGGTTCGCGTTCGCCATCTGGCAGTTCGCGCGCCAGTGGAAGCTGGGCGCGCGCTGGGACCGGACCGCGAGCCCCGGCGACCGCGCCAGCACGAGCGGTGCGCTCGTGCTGGTCCAGTACCAGCCCAGCGAGTTCTCGACCCTGAGCGTGCAGGGCCGGCGCGTGCGCGCACCCGCCGTGCCTTCGACCGGCGCGTACCCGGACGGGCGCGACCGCGACGCCGTGTTCTTCAAGTGGACGTTCAACATCGGACCCCACGGCGCGCATTCGTATTGAGCGCCTCGAGGAGAAAAACCATGAGATCGAAGCAGGAACTCCCGGCGGCCCCGGGGATGCCCGTCCGCCCGACCCGGACCACCCGTGCCCGGCGTGGCGGGAATGCGGCTCACCTTCGGTGGATGACCCGGGCACGGGCTGCGGGGAGCGCGGCGCCCGGCATCGCCGTCGCGCTCGGCGCCCTGCTCGCGTTCCCGGCGATCGCGGCGCTGACGCGACCGGCGCAGGCCGCGGCGAAGCCGCTCAGCGTGGTCACCACCACCGCCGACCTCGCCGCCATCGCGCGCGAGGTGGGCGGCGACGGCGTGGCGGTCGTGTCGCTCGCGGCCGGCTACCAGGATCCGCACTTCGTGGACGCGAAGCCGTCGTACATGGTGACGCTGAAGCGGGCCGACCTGTTCGTCGAGGTCGGGCGCGACCTCGAAGTGGGCTGGGCGCCCGGGCTCCTGAACGGCGCGCGCAACCCGCGGATCCTGCCGGGCGCGCCGGGCTTCGTGGACGGCTCGTCGCAGGTGCAGGTCATCGAGATCCCGAGCGCCGTGAGCCGCGCGCAGGGCGACATCCACCCGTTCGGGAACCCGCACTACTGGCTCGATCCCGCGAACGGCGCGGGCATCGCGCGCGGGATCCGCGACGGCCTGGCCCGCGTGGACGGGGCGAATGCGGCGCTCTACGCCGCACGTTGCGCGGACTTCGAGAAGCGCCTCGCCGCGGCGACCGCGCGCTGGCAGGAGCGGGCGCAGGCGCTGGGTCTCGCCGGGATGAAGGTCGTCACCTACCACCGCTCGTGGTCCTACTTCGCGCGCGCGTTCGGGCTCCACGTGGTGGACTTCGTCGAGCCCAAGCCCGGCATCCCGCCCTCACCGAACCACGTGCAGGACCTGGTCAACGGGATGAAACGGGACGGCGTGCGGCTGCTGCTGATGGAGCCCTACTTCGATGAGAAGCTCGCGGCGAAGATCTCGCGCGACACCGGCGTGCCGCTCGCGATCGTACCGACGTCGGTGGGCGCGGAACCCGCGATCCGCTCGATCTTCGACCTGTTCGACCGCCAGCTCGTCCTGATCGGGCAGGCGCTGAAGGAGGCCAGGCCGTGATCGAGCAGCTCCCCTTCCTGCTGTGGCCGTTCCTCGGCCTGCTGTGCATCGCCGCGATCCACGTCTACCTGGGGCTCCACGTGGTCGAGCGCGAGGTCATCTTCGTGGACCTCTCGCTCGCGCAGATGGCGGTGCTCGGCGCCTCGGTGGCCTCGCTGTGGGGCCACGAGCCGGGCGAGCCGTGGACCTACGCGCTGGCGCTCGGCTTCACCGTGCTGGGAGCCGCCACCTTCGCCTTCACGCGCTCGGAGCGGGCGCGCGTGCCGCAGGAGGCGATCATCGGCATCGTCTACGCGGTGGCGGCCGCGGCCTCGGTCCTGATCCTCAACAGCGTGCCCCACGGCGCGGAGCACATCCGCGACGTGCTGGTGGGCCAGCTGCTCGCGGTCGAGGCGAAGGACGTGGTCCGGCTCGCGGTGCTCTACGCGGTGATCGGCGCGCTCCACGCGTGGTGGCGGAGGAAGCTCCTGCTCATCTCGCACGACCCCGCGGCCGCGCGCGCGCAGGGCGTCAACGTCAGGGCCTGGGACTTCCTGTTCTACGTGACCTTCGGGATCACCGTCACCGCGTCGGTGGAGCTGGGCGGCGTGCTCGTGGTGTTCAGCTACCTCGTGGTGCCGAGCGTGACCTCGATGCTGTTCGCGCGCCACGTCGGCACGCGGCTCGCGATCGGCTGGACCGTGGCGGCGCTGGCGAGCGCGCTCGGCATGCTCGCGTCGGTCGCGCTGGCCGCGCCGCCCGGCGCCAGCGTCGTCGTGGTGTTCGGCGCGCTGCTGGCGCTCGCCGGGCTGGTGCGGCCGCTGGTGGCGCGGCGGGCCTGACCGGGGACGTTCACGACCAGCCGCTGCGAACGCGGTCCGGCCGCGCCCGGGGCGTCAGGTCGTGCCGGGATCGGAGTGCTCCTGGCTGTCGCTGTCCGTCTGCAAGTCGGCGCGGATGATGCCGAGGCGCCGCATCAGCCGGATGTAGTTCGCGCGTGAGCAGCCCTCCAGCCGCGCCGCGCCGCTCACGTTACGCGCGGTCCTGAGCTGGCGCAGCACGCAGTCGCGCTGCCCCTCGTCCTTCGCGTACTGCGAGGGCCGCCACGCCGGCTGCAGGTCGCGCGGGAGATCGTCGGGTTGGATGACGCGCCGCGCGCCCGCGCGCCGGCAGGCACGCAGCAGCACGCTCGCCAGCTCGACGATGTTGCCGCGCCAGTCGCGTGACAGCAGATCATCCAGCGCTTCCTTCGAGGGCCGCTTCACCGGAGTGCCGGTCTCGTGCGCGTACTCGGCGAGGCAGCGGGCCGCCAGCGTCGGCAGGTCCTGGAGCCGCTCGCGCAGCGGCGGGACGCGCAGGACCACGACCTCGAGTTCGCCCTCCGCGTGACGGGCGGGCGCTCCGCGCGCCTTCCATTCCTGTCGCCAGTGCCGCAGCATGGCTGCGGCGTGGGACCTGCCGGTGCCGGGCTCGCCGTGGAGGAACACCGGCGCATGGCTCTCGGCCGCGCTGCGAAGCCGGGCGATGAACTCCGCGGACGCCGGGGCAAGGGTGGTCCAGCGCTGCGAGCGCGACAGCGGCTCGCTGGTGCCGGAGTCGTCGGCCACCGGCTCGGCCAGCAGCTCCTCGAGCGAGCGGCGCAACGCGGTCAGGAAGTTCACGTCGCGCGCGTCCACCACGCGCTGCGGCTGTGCGAGCCGCACGATGTCGCGCATCAGGCTCGGCGTGAAGTAGGAGGTGTAGAGCAGGCGCTGGGTGCCCGGCGCGGTCTCGAGCACGGTCTGGAGCACCTCGAGGCCGCTGCCTCCGCGCGCCAGGTCGTAGTCCACTACGGCGGCCGCCCACGGGCCGTCGGCAAGTGCCGCCAGCGCCTCCTCGACCGTGCCGACCGCGTGGCAGTCGAAGCGTTCGGCGAACAGACGCCGGATGACGCCCGCACGTTCGTGGTCGTCCTCCACGATCAGCACCCGTGGCTTCACGTGAGTGGATCCTCCGTCCCGACGCCGACCGGCGCGCGCAGGTCGGCGATGCGCAGCGCCCGCAGCGTGAGCCTCAGGAGCGCGCCGCAGCCGTCCGGCGGCTCCTCGAGCGCGAGGTCGCCGAGCCAGCGCCGTGCCACCTCGCGGGCGTGGTAGAGACCGAAGCCGCCGCCGTCGGGCCGCGAGGAGTTCTCCGGCGCGAACAGCGCGTCGCGCTGCGGGGGCGGCACGCCCGGTCCGTTGTCGGCGATCAGCACGTGCACCCAGCGCAGGTCCGACCGGCTCCCGGTCACCGTGACGCTGATCGCGGCGTCCGGAGCGCCGGAGACCGCCCGAGCGCCGTTCTCGACCAGCTCGCCTAGAAGAGCGCGCAGCTCGTCGCCGTCGAACAGCACCGGCTGCATGCCGCTCACCTCGGCGTGGAAACGCGAGGCGACGCGGTAGCGGTCGAGCGTCGCGCGCTTGCCGAGCAGGGCCTCCTGCGCCTCGAGGTCAGGCCGGCAGGGCTTGCGCACCGCCACTTCCCAGTAGGCTTCCGCGCAGGTCTCGGACAGCTCGCCGACCGTGACGAGCACGCTGGCGACGAGCGCGCGCCGCTCCTCGTCCGGGCGCCCGCGCACGGAGCTCAGCGAGAAGGCGACCGAGCGCGAGAGCGTGCGGATGCCGGCCACCCGCGAGCGCTCGACCCGCAGCGCGCGGGCGCGGTCGGCGTAGCGCATCAGCGTCGGCAGGCCGATGCGCGCGAACTCGTCGCACGCGCTCTCCAGCACCTCCGCGGGCAACGGGTGCCCCGCGGCCGCGGCCTGCGCCCACAGCCGCACGCGCGCGAAAGGCCGCTCGCGGTCGAAGGTCTCGTGGCGGATCTGGTGGTAGTCGAGCAGGAACTCGCGCGCCACCGCGCCCGCGGGCAGCGTCTTCCAGCGCCGCGGCGTGCGCCACAACGCCGCGCCGATCCCCGCCGCGAACGCCAGCCCCGCCAGCAGTCCCAGGCGCCGCGGATCCGCGAGCGGCGGCCATGACTCCACCTCCGCGACCAGCGCGCGGCCGTCGCTCACCGCCAGCCGCGTGTGCCCGAGGCCGGCGTGCGCCAGGCTCACGCCCGGCGCGGAGCCCGGCGTCGCGAGGTGAGGCAGCCGCGCGCGCACGTGCAGCAGGCCGCTGAGGATCAGCGCCTCGCTCTCGGTCGAGGCCACGACCTCGGCGTCGCCGTCGTCATCCACGTCCGCGCACTGCCACGCCTGGACCGGACCGCGGAAGCGCCGCTGCGCGAGCAGCCGCAGGTCCGGGCCGTAGAGCCTGAGCGCGCCGTCGCGGCTCCCCACCACGAACCTGCCGCCCTCGCCGAGCGCGCGCGGCGGCCCGAAGCCGGCCGAGAACTCGCGCCGCACGAGCACGCCGCCGGTGGCGGCGTCCAGCAGCAGCAGCCTGCCGGGCTCGGGGTTCTTCGCGCGCAGGCTCGACGAGGTCACGACCACGAGCGGCGCCACGCCGTCAGCAGGCGGCAGCGCGAGGACCTCGGTGGCGGCGAAGTAGCCGCCCACCGTCACCTGCCACAGGCGCCGCCCCGAGGCGTCGAGCACGATCGCGTAGCAATGCTCGTCGTCCGTGCCGTTGAGCGAGGCGCCGTTCGCGGGGGCGCCGGTGCTCACCAGGATCTCGGGCGCCCCGTCGGCATTCAGGTCGGTGACCGACAGGTCGCGCGGGTAGGCGCCCATCGGGAAGAGCCACACCCGGCGACGGGTCGCGAGGTCGTAGAGCGCGATCCCGCGCGGCTGGCGCGCGTAGTCGGTGCACAGGCGGCAGACGCCCATGAGCCGCCCGTCGCGCACCAGCGTGGCAGCGATCTCGAGCCTGCCGTCCCACGGGTAGCCGGGGCGCATCGAGCGACCGCGCACCGGGCCGAGGGCCAGGACCTCGCGGCCATTGGCATCGAGCGCGAACGCGCGGGCGCCGGTCGAGTCCGCCGCGGCCAGGCAGACCTCGTCGCTGCCGTCGCCGGTCAGGTCCAGCGCGCCGGTGAGCCTGACTTCATGGGGGAAGTTGGTCTGCCAGACCGTCTTCAGGTCGTGGTCCATGAAGCGGTCGAGCAGCACGTGCCGCCCGTCGGTAAAGGCGAAGTCGTGCTGCGCCACGCCCAGAACGTCCACCACGGCCAGCCCGGTCGCGTTGGAGGAGAGGATGTGCGGGTGGAGGGTGAGCCGCGGGAGTTGCCCGGCGAGCACAACCAGTCCGAGCCCGGTCACGGCGGCCGCGACCAGCAGTACAGCGAGTGCTCGAGGGCTCGGGGGGCGCCCCCTGGACTGCTGGGGACGTGAGAGCACGGAGGAATTCTACAATGACAGAATCGGGCACGCAATTGCCCGCCGTCTCCAAGATGAGGCATGGCTGCACACGCGATGTGATGCAGACTGAGGGCACACTCTGGGGGTCGTGCCCGGCTGTACTCAGAAGTCGAGAGCAGGGGAATTCCTCGTACCCCGCGGGGCCGCCAAAGCCATCACGCTCGGGGGACGGATGGTGGAAGCTCCCGCGGGGGAATCGTTCGCACGGATGCGGAGCATGGTCGCGGGCCATGCACACTCCTCTGGAGGCCGCAGGGCCAGGCAGGCATGAGCGGCCACACGTGACGAAGGCCGGCGGTGCAGCATCCGCCGGCCTTCGGTCGTTCGGGCGCGCAGCGTCCTGCCGGCCGGGCGGCGCGAGCGCACGACGCGCCGCGGCGCGCGCTCCGGACGGGAGGAAAGGGAACGCCTCGCCGCGGGCCGCGATCTCGCCTGGCGTGTAGCAAGAGCGGGCCGGACGCGGCCACGGTGCCGGGTGACGGCATGGTCACCGCGCGGGACCACTCCCCGCCCGCACCACGCGGTCTCGAGCGGCCTGCGCCTCTTCGATCGTCCGGAACTTGAAGACCCCGCGGGGATATCGCCGCGGGAAGATCCTCCAGTAGCGGCTGCAATGACGGACGAACCGCTCGAACGAGTTCGCCGCCGCGACGCGGACCGGCGCCGCGTTCATCTCTTCTCCCGACCGGAACCTCTCGACCGGCATGTCAGTCGCCATCCTTGAGATCGAACCGCTCGGCGAGCGCGGCGGCGTCCCGGCGATCCAGCGGCCGGACCGTGGCTTTCTTCATCCGGTAGAGGGCCGAAGGAGTGGCGACGCGCACGCGGATACCCTCCACGTCCTTGATCTCGGCCTCGACCGTGTCGAAGCCTGCGGCGTCGCCGAGCCGGGTCATCACGTCGAGGAACAGATCGCCGCTCGGCGGATAGTATCGTACCGACGGGTACTCCCCGAGGAGATCGGCGTCACGGCTCTCGTCAATGCTCGGGTCATCCGCATAGACGGCACGGAGGGCCCGCCGCAGCCGGGCCAGGTTCTCGGGGGTCGCCCGGACGAACAGGTCCACATCCTCGGTCGCCCGGATGACTCCGTGAAAGCCCATGGCCGTCGCGCCGATGAGAACGTACTCGAGGCCCTCCGCTTCGAAGGCCCGCAGGAGTCCCAGCAGCTCGTCGCGATCCACGCCGGCACGGTACCCCATCCACCACGGAGCGACCAGCCGAGGGTGGCGGAAGGCGCGAGCGCCGGAGGAACGCAGGCGGATGGGCTGCATGAGCCGCCCGAAGCCGGCGCGTCGTGGATCGCGAGCGCGTCCGGGTCCATCTGCATCCCCGAGCGCGCTGGTGGTCGCGGCGATGAATCCCTGTTTCTGTGGCTGGCTGGGTCATCCGAAGCGCGGCTGCCGGTGCACGCCGACGGATCATGCGCGCTACGCGGCGAGGATCAGCGGGCCGATCCTCGACCGGCTCGATCTGCAGATCGAAGTTCCCGCACTGACCTCGACCGAGCTGATGGAGGCCCGCGCCGGCGAGCCGAGTGCTGTCGTGCGTGACCGAGTCCTAGGCGCGCGCGAGCGCCAACGCGCGCGGGTGGCTCAATGCCGCCTTGCCGAACCACTCACTGCGCGCCTGCTGCGCGCTCGAGAGTGCGGCTCGCGGCCTCATCAGCGACGCCGTGGATCGAGGCGGCATGTCGGCGCGCGCCATCCATCGCGCGCTGCGCGTCGCTCGCACCATCGCGGATCTCGCGGGCGCAGCGGGCGTTGGCGAGCTCGCGCTCGCCGAGGCGCTCCAGTACCGGGCCTACGAGGCGCAGCGGTTCGCGGCCTTCTCGTGATCGGCAGCACCTGACAGACCACGCGCTCGGCTGTCACGCTGGCAGTCCTTTCGGCCCGAAGAGGCGCCCCCCCCCCCACGGCCGTAATCCCCGCGCCAACTTGAAGGCGCGACTCGGCTTCCTGTGATTGCCCGCCAGGCGCACGCCGGTGGCACGACCGATGCCACGTGATGGTCGTTCTCGTCGCCCACCTGATCGCCCCGAGCCTTTCGACAGGAGGTCGCCCCGATGCGCCGAGCCCACTGGTATTCTTTGGCCCTCATGCTGCTCTTTCCCGGTACGTCCTCCGCGCTTCAGCTTCGCTGGAGCACCGGGGCAACCGACCTCAGCTTCACCGCTGCGACGCGCTGCACGCTCGTCGTGCAGGCCAACTCGGCCGAGGCGACGCTCCCCGGCGAGTGGCGTCTGCTGTGGCTTGCCGACTCCTCCGGCATCAACGTGGTCGCGGTGGACTCTTCGGCCGCCTGCCAGGTCACCACCGCCCAGGTCTCGACGATCGAGCCGCCGTCCACGACCGCCGACAGCGCCGCCAACCAGGTCACGGCGCGTTTCTGCTCTGCCGGCCAGGGCCGGGCAACCGAGGCCCGCTTCATCCTCGACCAGCCCAGGGGCAGCAAGGGCAGGCTCAAGGTCGTCGCCCTCGATCCGAACGACCCCGACTCCAGCCGCGTCATCGCCTCGAACGAGGTCACGTACAACGGCGGCGTGAGTGGAACCTATCCACCGGTCGTTCTGCGCGCCGGCCGCTTCCATCCCACGGCCGACCTGCGGGTCGAGGCGATCGGGATCGGGCTCGCGGACGCGCCGCGGGTCGAGATCGCGGCGCCCGACACCTCGTGGCGCCTGGCGCTCCAAGTCGAGCAGAGGAGCGACACGAGGCTCACCGCCGTCGCGCGCGTCGCCGCAGACTTGCCGCCGTTCGTGCTGAACGTGGGCCGGTCCTCGGGCGAGCTGGGCGTGGCATCGCTCCCAGCGGACACCGCGTCGCTCCTCTCCGTTCAGCCGGCTTGCACGAACGAGATGAAGGAGATCAACCTCATCAGCCACGAGGACATCCAGCCCAAGGACTTCGCAATTGTCGCCTCGCGCGATTCCTTCCACATCTTCTACACCCGCCAGGACTACAACCTTCCGTTCGCGCAGACCTCGAAGATCATCGGCCACAAGCGCTCGCGCGACCTGTACAACTGGGATCCGGACGAGCACACGATGTACTCGGTCCAGGCCGGAGACGGCGGCTCTTGGGATGCGAGCCACGTGTGGGCGCCGACCATCATCAAGAAGCCGGGCGACATCACCTACTACATGCTGTACACGGGCGTCGACGCCAGCGGCGTCCAGCGGATCGGCGTCGCGACCTCGACCGACCTCAACGTGTGGAACCAGGACCCGACGGCCACCTACCAGTCGAGCAACGTGGACTGGGCACTTTCGGGCACGCCGGAGTTCCGTGATCCCTTCGTGATGGCCGACCCGGATTCCGCGGACCGCTACCTGCTGTACTTCGTGACGAAGACCCAGGATCGCGGGCGCTATGTGGTGGGCGTGGCCAGGACGAACCCTCTCGATCCGGCCAATCTCCGCGACTGGAAGGACCCGAAGCCGCTATGGAACACGGATCTCGTCCACAGCGGGGCGGAGTTCATCGAATCACCGCATGCGTTCCAGGATCCCGGCGACCGCTGGTGGCTCTTCTACACTGGCTACAACTCCGGGGCGGGCCAGGACAGCGCCTTCGTCAGTTTCCAGACCGACGACGTGAGCCCCGCCGATCTCGACACCACGCGCTGGACCGCACCCGACACGCTCTACAAGTTCCTCGGCGGCGATCAGAAGCTGCAGTTCTGGCACGCATCGGAGTACTACCGCTGGGCACCGGGCTACGAGTACCTACTGGCGTTCAACGACAGCGAGCATTCGGTGAGCATCTCCCAGGTCTCGTGGCGTAGCCCTCACACCTTCGTACTCACGGACTCCTGCCCGCCGAGGACCGCGCTCGACGTGCCTGAGTCCCCACAAGTGACCGGAATCAGACTGGAGGTCCTCGGAGCACACCCCGGCAAGGCGCCGATGTCGTTCCGCATCCACGTGCCGGCGAGGACGCCGGTCGAACTCGCGATCTTCGATGTCGCGGGGCGACGGGTGCGGACTCTTCTGAACGGCGACCTTCCCGCGGCTGATAGCGAGGTGCGCTGGGACGGCCTCGGCGGACACGGTGAGGTGCCGGGCGTCGGTGTTTACTTCGCCCGGCTATTGGCGGCGGGCGGCCAGCGAGTCGCCACGCTCGTGTTGCTTCAGTGAGGGACGAGCGCGCCGCTCAGGGGGCAGCCAGCCGGACCCAGTACCGTGCGGCTTGCCGCAGGTCACGGAGGAGACGCCCGCCGGCGTGTGGCTGCTTTGCCTGCATCCTCGTGTCTTGCTTGTGGCCGGCAGGGGCCAGCCCGCAAGTGGCAAATCCCAACCTGTGGGGACTCAGTTACGCAAACGTCGTCGCGACCGTTCGCTCGGGCAACACGCTGTACGTGGGAGGGGCGTTCAGCCAAGTGGGTCCCAACACGGGCAGCGGGATCCCGCTCCAGTACGGCGTGGGCCACGCGGCCTCCAAGTACGCCCAGGTCAACGGCGAGATCCTCGCCGCGATCACCGATGGAGAGGGCGGCTGGTTCATCGGCGGCAACTTCACTGCCGTGGGAGGGCAGTCGCGGCTGCACCTCGCCCACATCTTCGCCAACGGCGAGGTGGCGGAGTGGGCGCCCGACCCTAACAAGCAGGTCCACGCCCTGGGGTTGTCGGGGGAGACGCTCTACGTAGGCGGTCAGTTCGACACGATCGCTGGGCAACCGCGGGGCTTGATTGCCGCCGTGGACATTCCCACGGGGCAGGCCACGTCGTGGAATCCAGGCGCCACGGGCAACCTCTATGGCTATCCGGCGGTGTCAGCCTTGGCGCTGCGGGGCGACACAATCTACATAGGTGGCAATTTCCTTTCGATCGGCGGCCTCTCACGCCACTACTTAGCCGCGCTGCACGCCCTCACCGGGCAGGCTCTGGCGTGGAACCCGAACCCCGATCAACCCGTCAATGTGATCACGCTCCACGGGAGCGTGGCTTACGTGGGGGGGCCCTTTTGGTACGTCGGCGGCCAGCGCCGCTACCTGGCAGGCGCCGTGGATCTGACCACCGGGGCCGCAACCAACTGGGACCCGCACATCACCGATCGCCGGCGTCAGTACTACGAGCCCGTGCCGGAAGTCATGGCCTTGATGGTTCGGGAGGGCACGGTGTTCATCGCCGGGTTCTGGGACAGCCTCGGTGGACAGTTCCGATCCGGCCTTGGCGCGGTGGACGCTGCCACCGGCGCGCTGAAGACATGGGACCCGCGTCCCGCTGGGGGGTTCCCCTACTCCTACGTGCGTGCTTTGGCCGCGCGCGGCGACACGATTTACGTGGGCGGGTACTTCTCCACCATGCAGGCGGCGCCGCGGATCTGCCTGGCCGGAGTGGATGCCACCACCGCGATCCCAACAGCATGGGACCCGAGGCCCAACGACGAGGTCAACGCCCTCGTAGTGGACGACGACTTCATCTACGCCGCAGGCAACTACTGCACGCTCGGCCCCTGGCAGGTTCGCTACAACCTCGCGGCGCTCGATCTCACAACCGGCCTGCCCACCGACTGGAACCCCGACCCCGATGGGCTGATCGTTTACAGCCTGGAGGTGAAGGACGGGATTGTCTACGCCGGTGGTGACTTCACCTACGTCGGCGCCCAGGCGCGCAGCGGCATCGCCGCGCTGGACGCTGTGAGCGGAGCAGCCACCGGCTGGAACCCCTCAGCCAATGGGGCCGTTGGTTCGATGGTACTGCGCGGTGACACGGTGTACGTCGGCGGCGGTTTCACGCGCATCGGCGGGCAACCGAGGTCCTACGTCGCAGCGCTGGATGCAGCCACGGGGCTCGCCACCTCCTGGGACCCGCATGCCGGCTACGGCTCCACGGTGGACGCCATGATCCTGCAGGGGAACACGATCTACCTGGGTGGATCGTTCGCGACGATGGGTCCCGAGCGGCGGGGTGCCTTGGCGGCGGTGGACGCTACCACCGGGGCGCTGACCCCTTGGAAAGCCGATCTCACCACGGGCTGGATCAACTCAATGGTGATAAGCGGCGGAAAGCTGTACGTCGCGGGCATGTTCGACACCATTGCCGGGGAGCCCCGCACCTCGCTGGCGGCCCTTGACCCCATCACCGGGGCGGTCGCGGCGTGGAATCCTACCCCGGTGCGCGCTCCGGATGCTTCTTACGGTCCACCCAGAATGTACGCGATTGCAGCTCTCGACCACCAGATCTTCGTCGGAGGTGAGTTCTCTCGCGTTGGCGGTGCCCCACGGGTTGGCTTGGCGGCGGTGGACGACAGCATCGGCCGGGCAACGGACTGGAATCCGCATGCGGATGGGATCGTCTGGTCTCTTCTCACAAACGGCTCGACGCTGTATGTCGGGGGCAAGTTCCGGACGATCGGCGAACTGCCGACCGCCAGGTTGGCGGAGATCACCTTCCCGCCGCCACCGACACCACCAGCACCCGCGGCCCTCGCTCTGGCACAGAGCGCGCCCAATCCTGCACGCACCACAGCAATCATCCACTTCGCGCTTCCCGCCGCCGGACCTGTCACGCTCGAGGTCTTCGACGTCCAGGGCCGGCGAGTGGCGACCTTGCTCGATCGCCAAGTGCATACCGCCGGCGGCCACGACGTTCTTGTCCGCGCCGATCAATGGGGTTCCGGCGCCTACTTCTATCGCCTTGAGGCCGCGGGGCGGAGCGCCACCCGGAAGATGATCGTCGTTGAGTAGAGCGATCATTCGTTCCTCACGTTGAGGAGCCTCTGAAGTCTGCGCTCGACGTTCCGCGAAGCCGTCTGGCGACCGCGTTCGATCCGGTAGAGCGTCCTGCGACTCATCCCAGCTTGCCGGGCCACGAACGCGGCGCTCAGCCCGAGCTCGAGCCGCCGCGCACGCAACCAATCTCCGAGAGTCTTCGGCTGAGCCACCACACCCACCGGCCTCCGCCGCCGCAGGGTTAGATCGAAGTAGCGCAGCCTCCCCGCTTCGCCCCCTGCTGGTCGCCCCTCGAGCTCTCGAAGGGCCAGGTCAATTCGGCAGGCGATCGCGGGATGGGGCGTTCGCTTGCCGCGTTCCCACCGGCAGATCTGCTTCTCATCCTGCACGAGCCGGGCGGCCAGCTCCGCCTGGGTCAGACCCAGTCGTCTACGAATGGCCACGAGTCGGCCGGCCAGGGTAGCCGGGTGATCCACCGGATCCCCTTCAAGGAGGGCGACGATCTTGGCCACCAGCCGGATGCCGGGTTTGGTCCGCCCAAGTTCCCAGGCGGCGATCGCCTCGGAGCGGACGCCCCACCGGTCGGCGAGGATTCGTTGCGTCAGCCCGAGGTCGAGCCGTCGGCGCCGGAGGTGGTCGCCCAGCGTCCGGACCTCGCGCGGGTAACCCCTTGGCAGAGCGGCGGGTCTGGGCCCCTTGAGCCGCAAGCGGGAAAAAGGCAACGCAACCCTGGGGATTCACCGCCCGGCCGGCGACCGCACGGTCTTCCCGGCTACACCCGCTCCACCAGCAGCGCCATCCCCTGCCCGCCCGAGACGCACAGCGTGGCGATGCCGTAGCGGCCCTTCACGCGCGCCAGCTCGGCGAGGAGCGTCACCACGATGCGGGCGCCGCTGCAGCCGGTCGGATGCCCGAGCGCGATCGCGCCGCCGTTCGGGTTCAGCCGCTCGCGGTCGAAGTGAAGCTCGCGGTCGCACGCCAGCACCTGCGCGGCGAACGCCTCGTTCAGCTCGACCACGTCCACCTGGTCGAGCCGCAGCCGGTGCCGCTCCAGCAGCAGGCGCACCGCGGGCACCGGGCCCAGGCCCATGCGCGCCGGGTCCACGCCCACCGAGGTCCAGCCGAGCAGCACGGCCTGCGGCGGGACGCCGTGGCGCTCCGCGGCGCGCTCGGAGAGCACCAGCAGCGCGGCCGCGCCGTCGGTGATGGCGGAGGCGTTGCCCGCGGTGATGGTGCCGTCCTGGCGGAACGCCGACCGGAGCTTCGCCATCTCCTCGAGCGAGGCGTCGCCGCGGATGTGCTCGTCGCGCGCCACCGTCACCGCGCGCTTCCCCTCGCCCACCGTGACCGGCGCCACCTCGCGCGCGAAGCGGCCCTCGTCCCACGCGCGCGCGGCGCGCCGGTGGCTCTCGAGCGCGTAGGCGTCCTGCTCGGCGCGCGGGATGCGGTACTCGTCGGCCAGCGTCTCGGCGGTCTCGCCCATGAGCTGGCCGCACAGCGGGCACCGGTAGCCGTCGCGGTACATCGCGTCCACCAGCGGCACGTCGCCGAGCTTCCTGCCCCAGCGCAGGTCAGTCGCGAGGAACGGGATGCTCGACATGTGCTCGACGCCGCCCGCGAGCACCACCTCGCGCTCGCCGAGGCGCACCAGCTGCGCGGCGCTGACGATGGCCTGGAGCCCCGAGGCGCACGCCTTGTTGATGGTGGACGCGGCGACCGTATCGGGGAGACCCGCGCGACGCCCGACCCGGCGCGCGAGGTTGGGACCGTTGCCGGCCTGGCGCGCGTGTCCGACGATCACTTCCTCGACCGCCTCGGGCGCGAGCCCGGCGCGCGCGAGCGCGGCGCACGCCGCCAGTCCGCCCAGCTCCGCGGCCGAGGAACCGGCGAGCGCGCCGCCGAAGTCGCCGATCGGCGTGCGCATCGCACCCGCCAGCAGCACGCGGGCGTTCACGCGCCCACCCGCGCGCGGCGCGGCCGTGGACTCGCCGCCGGCGCCGGCCGCGCGCGGCGCACCGGTCCGCTCACCGCCCCCGTCTGCCCGCGGGCCGGGCCGCGGCGCGGGACTTGCGGGGCCGCGTGGCCGCCGCGCGTTTCACCGGACGCGCCTTGCTGGCGCTGGCGGTCGCGCTTCGCAGCCGGCGCTCCGCCTCGAGCGTGGCCTTCTGCTGGTGACCCACCGCGGGCTTGACCTTGGCCTTCCGCTCGTCGGCGGTGCGCTTGGGGCGCAGCCGAGTCTTCTCGGGTCCCGCGCCGCGCACCGACACCACCGCGCGGGTGGTGGCCGAAAGCGGCTTCCGCTGCGCCTTCCGCTCGTGGTACTCCGGCTTCAGGACCAGGCGGCTCATCGCCTTCGAGCCCTTCTTGACCGGCTTGCGGAACGCCACCGGATGCGTGGACACGTCCTCCTCGAACGGCTCGGCCAGCTCCTCGTCCGGCGTCGTCACCGCCGGCTCCTCGCGGAACACCACGACGTTGCCATCCGCGTCCTCGACCTCGGCCTGCAATCCGAAGTCCTCGCCGGAGGGCGCGGTCGCGAACGCCACGCCGTGCGCGCGGATGTCGTCCACCCAGGCGTCGAGATCGTCGGCCTCGAAGCAGAAGGCGACGCGCTGCCCCGCGTGGAGCGCGTCGCCGAGCCCGGCACGGCGCGCGCGGAGCGCGAGGCGCGTGGCGCCCGCGTCGAACTCGACCCGGTGCGCGGACTCGAACGCGGGCGAGAGGCCGAGCCGGTCGCGGTAGAACTCCAGCGCGGCGCCCAGGTCGCGCACGTTCACGATCGCCGTCGCGATGCGCGGGCCCGCCTCCGCGGGCAGGTCGCCGCCCTGGCGCAGCGCGAGCAGGTTGCCCTCGGGGTCACGGAACTGGATCGTCGTCCCGAACGACTGCCCCTGGATCTCGCCGAAGGTGTCCACGCCGCGCGCGCGCATGGCCTCGACGTCCGCGAGGATGTTGTGGCTCTCGAAGGTCAGCTCGAGCTCGCGTTGGTGCCGCCCCGCGAGAGGATGGAGCGCGAGTGTCGCGCCCGCCGTCCGGTAGGAGGTCCAGTTCGGCCCGGCGTACACCGGGTGCAACCCGATCCCCAGCTCGTAGAACGCACGCATGCGCTCGACGTCCGGGGTGAAGACGATGATCTGGACCAGCCGTCTCATGGATGCCTCGCTTCCTCTTCAGTTCCGATCGTGACGAACACCATGACGCGGCTCGGCCGCTCCACGGCGCCCCCCTACTCCAGGTTCACCCACACGCTCTTGACCTGCGTGACCTCGTGCAGGCACTCGGGACCGAGGTCGCGGCCGAAGCCCGACTGCTTGAAGCCGCCGAACGGCATGCCGGCGTCGTAGAAGTTGTAGGCGTTCACCCACACCGTGCCGGCCTGGAGCCGCCGCGCGACGGCGTGCGCCTTCTTGACGTCTTTCGTCCACACCCCCGCCGCCAGCCCGTAGAGAACGTCGTTGCCCTTCGCCACCGCGTCGTCCACGCCGTCGAACGGGATCACCGCGAGCACCGGGCCGAAGATCTCCTCCTGCGCGACGCGCATGCGGTTCTCCACGGCGTCCAGGACCGTGGCCTGCACGAACCAGCCTTTGCCGTCCACCGGCTGGCGCCGCCCGCCCGCCACCAGCCGCGCGCCCTCGGCCACCCCATTCTCCACGCAGCCCAGCACCTTCTTCATCTGCGCCTCGCTCACCAGCGCGCCCAGCCGCGTCTTCGGGTCGAGCGGGTCCGCCGGCTGGAGCTTCTTCGCGCGCTCGACGAGCTTCGCCACGAACTCGGTGTGGATCGAAGCCTCGACCAGCAGGCGCGAGCCGGCCGCGCACACCTCGCCCTTGCCGTAGAAGATGCCGGTCGCGGCGCCGCGCACCGCGGCGTCCAGGTCGGCGTCGGCGAACACGATGTTCGGCGACTTGCCGCCCAGCTCGAGCGTGACCGGCTTCACCGTGTCGGCTGCGAGCCGCATGATGCGCTGCCCCACCGCGGTCGAGCCGGTGAACGTGACCTTGTCCACGCCCGGGTGCCGCACCAGCGCCTCGCCCGCCACACCGCCCGGCCCCGGCAGCACGTTGAGCACGCCGGGCGGCAGCCCGGCCTCGAGCGCCAGCTCGCCGATGCGGATGGCGGTGAGCGGCGTCAGCTCGGCGGGCTTGAGGATCACGGTATTGCCGGCGGCCAGCGCGGGCGCGCACTTCCAGCCCACCATGATCATCGGGAAGTTCCACGGGATGATCGCCGCCACCACGCCCAGCGGCTCGCGCAGCGTATACGTGAAGAACGCGGGGCTCACCGGCAGCGTCTCCCCCGCGAGCCTGGTGGCCCAGCCGGCGAAGTAGTGGAAGCAGTTCGCCGCCATCGGCACGTCGATCTGCCGCGACTCGAAGATCGGCTTGCCGTTGTCGAGCGTCTCGAGCCGGCCCAGCTCGTCGCCGTGCTCGAGGATCAGGTCGCCGAGCCGGAACAGGATGCGCTGGCGTTCGGCGGGCCTCATGCGCGGCCACGGCCCGCTCGCGAACGCGGCGCGCGCGGCGCGCGCGGCGCGCTCGACGTCCTCGGCGCCCGCCTCCGCGACTTCGCAGATCGGCGCCTCGGTGGCCGGATTCGACGTGGTGAACGTGCGGCCCGACGCGGCGTCCACCGCCTCGCCGTTGATGATGAGCCTGCCCGGCCGCACCGGGGTGGTCGTGTCCGTCATCGCTGCCTCCGTGGGGGTCAGGCGCCGGACTCGGCGCGCCAGCGCTTGATGGCGTCGGCGTGGTGCCGGTCGTGCGGCGGCAGCACGTGCAGCATCCAGCCGAACGGATGCTCCGCGTTCCACACCTCGGCCGGCTCCTCCGGCACCGCTTCCACCGCGTCCATCAGCTCGCCGCGCGTGGCGTGGAGCAGGCGCACCGCTTCGTCCCAGCCGCGGCGGCGCAGCGGTTCCAGGTCGCGCGCGTTGGCTGCGACCCACCCCGCCTCGTCCCGGCCCGCCCACGATGCGCGCTCGCCGCGCAGCGTGCGCTCGAACTCGCGCAGCCGCGCCTGGTCGCGCGCCACCAGGTGCAGCACGATCTCGCGTGCGTTCCACTTGCCCGCGGCCAGCGGCTGCTCGGCAGCGGCGGCCGCGAGTCCCTGGATCGCGCCGTGGAGCGCGGCGCGCGCGCGCATCAGCTCGAACAGCACGAGCTGCTTGCCCGAGGCGCGGGCGCGCTGGGGGAACGCGGGCTTCCGAGCGGGCGTCCGCGCCGGCTTCCCGGCCGGTTTGCGGCGCGGCACCGGCCCGAGGGCCGGCCGGCGCGCGGCGAGACGTTTCGCCGCGACCTTCTTCGCCGCGACCCCGCGGACGGCGCGCCCCCGCGCGAGCTTCTTCGCCGCGGGCACGCGCGGCTGCCGTGTCGCGCGCTTCGCCGGCTTGTTCGCGGCCTGCTTCGCGGCGGCGCGCTCGCGCTTCGGCCGGGGCGCCGCGACCTTCTTCGCCGTCCGCTTCGCCGGCTTCATCCCAGCACGTCCCGCCGCGGCGCGTTTCCGGCCGGGCCGGCGCACCGCACGCTTCTTCGAAGGGCTCATGACTCGCTGTAGTCGTAGACGCCGCGGCCCGTCTTGCGGCCCAGCCGGCCGGCGGCGACGTATTGCTCCATCAGCGGGCACGGGCGGAACTTCTCGCCCAGCGTCCGGTGCAGGAACCGGAGGATCGAGAGCCGCGTGTCGAGCCCCACCAGGTCCATCAGCTCGAACGGCCCCATCGGGTGATTGAGTCCCAGCTTGAGCGCGCGGTCGATATCGCGCGCGCTCGCCACGCCCTCCTGCAGCATGGTGAACGCCTCGTTGCCGATGAGCGCGTTGATGCGGGTCGTCACGAATCCCGGCGACTCGCGCACCACCACGCACTCCTTGCCCATCTGTTCGCCCACCGCGCACGCCGTGGCGATGGTCTCGTCGCCGGTCTCGAGCGCGCGCACCACCTCCAGCAGCTTCATGCGCGGGACCGGGTTGAAGAAGTGCATGCCCACCACCTGCCGCGGGCGCGAGGTGGCCGCCGCCATCTCCGTGACCGAGAGGGACGACGTGTTCGAGGCGAGGATCGCCGACGGCCTGGCCGCGCGGTCGAGTGCGGCGAAGACCCCGACCTTGAGCCCGATATCCTCCGGCACCGCCTCGATCACCAGGTCGGCGTCGCGCACCGCGTCCTCGAGCGAACGTGCGGTCGAGAGCCGGCCTCGCGCCGCGATCGCGGCCGCGTCGTCCACCTTGCCCGTGGCCACGCCGCGCTCGAGCATGGCCGAGAGATCGTCGCTCATCTTCTCGAGCGCCGGGGCGCTCGTGTCCTGCACGACGGTCTGGAAGCCGCCGAGCGCCGAGACGTAGGCGATCCCCCGGCCCATGATGCCCGCGCCGAGGACGGCGATGCTCCGTACGGTCACGCGTCGGGTCCGTGGCGACGGTTCGCGAAGCGCCACGCGGCCGGGAACGCCAGCGCCGCGAGGGCCGCCTTGACGAGGTCCCCCGGGAGGAACGGCAGCAGCCCCGCGGCGAGCAGCCGCCCGGGCGGCACGAAGCGCGCGAGCAGCACGCAGCCCAGCGCGAAGATCACCGCGCTGCCGAGCAGCATCGCCGCCACCATGGTGAGGAAGCGCCGGTCCCAGCCGCGCTCGGCGAGCGCGCCGGTGAGCGCGGCCGCGAGCGGGAAGGCGAGCAGGTAGCCCGCGGTCGGACCGGCGAAGACCAGCGCGCCCGCGCTGCCCGCCGCGAACACCGGCAGCCCCGCCGCGCCCTCGGCCAGGTAGAGCACCTGCGCCAGGAACGCGCGGCGCGAGCCGAGCACCAGCCCCGAGAGCAGCACCGCGAAGGTCTGCCCGGTGATCGGCACCGGCGACCACGGCACCGGGAACGCGAGTTGCGCGGCGAGGGCGGTGACCAGACTCGCGCCGAGGACCAGCAGGGTGTCGGTGAGCGCGCCGGTGCGCGGCAGCGCGACGTCGGCGAGGGTGAGCGAGCGGGTCGAGGACATGGGCACCTCGGATGGATGGGACGGGGCGGCGCGGCGACGCCGGGACCGGAGCTCGTGTGTTGCGGAACGGGGCCAAGCTAGCACGCCCGCCGGGTGCCAGCAACGGGCGCGGGATGCGGGTGCGGGATGCGGGTGCGGGATGCGGGCGCGGGATGCGAGCGGGGGATGCGAGCGCGGGATGCGGGCGCGGGATGCGGGCGCGGGATGCGAGCGCGGGATGCGGGCGCGGGATGCGCGTGCGAGATCGCGGGTGCGAGATCGCGGGCCCGGGGCCGCGGCCGGGCCCGACCTCCCTCCGGGGCTACTCCAGCTCGAACTTCACGACGTTGCCATGGTTGGGTTGTCCGAAGATGAACACGTATCCGACGATCTTCGAGGCATCGGGACTCCATGCCAGGTCGCCGCAGACCATCGGCTGGCCGGTGTATTCGGCGTGTCCCGGCTCGTTGTAGTACGTCAGGCGCTGCTGCCCCGACCCGTCGGCTCTCATGACCCAGAGGTCCATCCTGTAGCCAGCCAGCGTCACGGGATCGAACGCGTAGCCTCGTGTCGAGGCCCAGACGATCCACTTGCCGTCGGGTGACACGTGTCCATGTTCGTCCCACTCGGTCATGGTCTGGGTCTTACGGCTCAGGGACGCCGTGGCCGGCTGGAAGGTGTAGATGTCCATCCCCGTCCAGTGCTGCCCGGGCTCCAGGTTGCCGGTGAAGCTGAAGGTCTGATTGTCCGGGAAGAAGTCCCCGCCCGTCTCGTAGAACACCGCGCCCGACGGGTTGCCCGGACGGAGCGTCCGGACATTGCTCAGCGAGACGCTGTCCGCCAGGACCAGGAAGTCCCCCAGCTTGACTGCCCAGTCGGTCAGTCCGCTCCCGCTCTCGCACCAGAGCATGCTGGCCCCGTCGTGCGAGAACAGCGGATGGAGCGTGGCGCAGCCCGCGGTGATGGTGGTGAGCTGGTACGAGCGGGTGCCGTCGCGCTTGATCGCCCAGAGGTCGTTGAAGAGCCCGACCCCGGGCGCCGCTTGATCCGAACTGCCGACATGAACCGCCCTCTCCGCCTGGAACACGATCCAGTCGCCCGATGGGTGCCAGGCGGGGTTCCCCATGTGTTTGCCCGGGAGGCCCGGCTTCCCGTCCGTGAGATTGGCCTTGTTCGTGCCGTCGGGGTTCATGATCCATACGTCCGCATAGCCGTCCGCTCCGATCTTGTCGTAGGCGATGAGCGAGCCGTCCTGGGACCAGGCCACCCTCCCTGCGTCGGTCTCGAGGACGGAGAGGCTCTTGACCGTGGGGATGGTGTCCGCGGGCGCGGGTCCTCCGGGGCCGAGCGTGTCCGTGTGGCTCCCACAGCCGGCGGCGGCAGCGGCGATCATCGCCTTGAAGAGCAGTGTGATGAAGCGCGTGCGCATGGCAGGGTCTCCTTTCGTCCTTTCGCAGGACCAGCAGCCTCGTGCGCCCGGAGAGTGCCGGCGCCACGCGTGGTGCGGTCGGCCCGCCCGGCGGCGGGCGTCGCGCCGGAGGAGCGCCGGCGGATGCCTGGCGACTCGCTGCGGCCAGGAGAGCCTGGCGACCGAGGGCATGCGCGACGCTCCGGCCGACCGGGATCGCCCACAACACCAGGGCGTGGCACGATCGCGCGCGGTGACGGGCGGGCACTCTCGTGCGCACGCGGCCGAGCCTACCTCCGGCCGGAGGCGATGCCCAGCGGTGTTTCGCCCGGGAGCGGCGCGTGCCTGGCATGCGTGCGCGCAGCGTGGAAGCCAGGTGAAGGACACATCGGTTGCAGGCGCAGGAGCAGGCGCGGCCCGGCCGACGGAGCACCGGCCCATCGCCATCACGTCCGCCCGCCGTCTCGATCAACGCGTCTCCCCCGCCGCGAGCCGCTCCCGCGCCAGCCGGACGGCCTCGTGCAGCTTGCCCTCGAGCAGCCGGCGCGGCGGCAGCTCGGTCAGGTACTCGGCGACCCTGATGCCGCTCTGCTCGAGCTCCAGCAACTCGACATGCTCGGCGGACTTCCCGGCGCAGAGGATCAGACCGATCGGCGACCTCTCGCCTTCCCTCCGTTCGTGCCGCTCGAGCCAGCGGAGATAGAGCTCCATCTGTCCCTTGTCCGACGCCTGGAACCTGCCGAGCTTGAGCTCGACCGCGACCAGCCGGCGCAGCCCACGGTGGAAGAAGAGCAGGTCGAGGTAGTAGTCGTCGTAGTCCACCGTGATGCGCTTCTGCCGCGCCACGAAGGTGAAGCCCGCGCCCAGCTCGAGGATGAACCGCTCCAGCTCGCGCAGGATCGCCGCCTCGAGGTCCTGCTCGTCGTAGGCGTCCTTGAGCCCCAGGAAGTCGAGGAAGTACGGGTCGCGGAAGAGCAGGTCCGGAGTCATCCGGTCCTCCTCGCGCAGCGCCTTCAGCTCACGGCGCGCGAGGTGCGCGGGCTTCTTCGAGATGGCGGTGCGCTCGAAGAGCATGCCGGCGATCTTGGCCCTGAGGGTGCGGACGCTCCAGCGCTCGATCCGGCACATCTCGACGTAGAACTCGCGCTGGAGGGAGTCCTTGAGGTAGATGATCGACCGGAGGTGGGACCAGCTCAATTGTGCACACAGTGTGTGCACAATCCTGGCACTGGGGAAGACCTCCGCGATGCGGACCATGTTGAACAGATTCCGGGAGCTGAAGCCCGGCCCGTATTCGCGCGTCAATTGTCTCCCCAGTGCGGAGACAATCTCCTCCCCGTACGCCGCGCGCTTCTCCCTGAGGATGTCCCTCCGAATCCGCACTCCGATGTTCCAGTAGAGCAGGACCAGCTGGGAGTTGACGGTTTGCGCCGTCCGCGAGCGAGCGGACTCGATGAGCTTGCGGATGTCGGTGATGAGGCGGCTGCGGGCGGGCGCGGCGGACTTCGGGCGTGCGAGCCTGGTCGCGCGACGGGTCTTCTCATGCATGGCTCACCTGCGCCGGGGACAGGTCGGCGGGGGCGCGGGGGCGCTGCCGGCATTGTACTGGAAGGTGAACACGACGTCAGCGAGCGAGGACCTGGCCTGTCCGCCGCCGGCGCCGTCCGGCCGCCGCCTCGATCAGCGCGTCTCCCTCGCCGCAATCGCGCCCTGCCCGCGGCTCGATCAGCGCGCCTCCCCCGGCCACTCCCCCGGCCGCGAGGCCCCGGCGCCCCTGTGCTAGCATGCCGCGTCCGAAACGCAGCACCGAACCGCTCCCTCGCACCCGAGACCCATGCGCGACTCGATCCGCATCGCCAACGCCGGCGGCTACTGGGGCGATGACCTGTCGCAGTTCCGGCGCCAGCTCGAGCTGGGTCCGGTGGACTACGTGACGCTCGACTTCCTGGCCGAGATCACCATGTCCATCATGCAGAAGCAGCGCGCGCGCGACCCGCGCGCGGGCTACGCGCGCGACTTCGTGGCCCAGGTCGAGCAGGCGCTGCCGCTGCTCGCGGAGCGCGGCGCCAGTGTCATCAGCAACGCGGGTGGCGTGAATCCGCTCGCCTGCCGCGGCGCGCTGCTCGAGATGGCGCAGCGCAACGGCCACCCGCTCGACGTGGCGTGCGTGGTCGGAGACGACCTGCTCGAGCGGCTGGGCGAACTGAATGGGGCGGGCGTGACGCTCGACAACATGGACGACGGCGCGCGGTTCGCCGCGATCCGCGAGCGCGTCTCCTCGGCGAACGCGTACTACGGCGCCTGGCCGGTGGTCGAGGCGCTCTCGGGCGGTGCGCAGATCGTGGTCACCGGACGCTGCACCGACACCGGCATCACGCTGGCGCCGATGATCCACGCCTTCGGCTGGAAGGCCGACGACTGGGACCGGCTGGCCGCCGGGATCGTCGCCGGGCACATCGTCGAGTGCGGCGCGCAGAGCACGGGCGGCAACTTCACCGACTGGCGCCGCGTGCGGAACTTCGACCGCATCGGCTACCCGGTGGTCGAGGCCTTCCCGGACGGCTCGTTCGTCGTGACCAAGCACGCCGGCACCGGCGGCGCGGTGACGGTGCGCACGGTGAAGGAGCAGCTGGTCTACGAGATGGGCGATCCGCGCGGCTACATCACGCCCGACGTGGTCGCCGACTTCGGCTCGATCCGCCTCGAGCAGGCGGGACGCGACCGGGTGCGCGTGTGGGGCGTGAAGGGCCGGCCGGCACCGGGCTCGCTCAAGGTGAGCGCCTCCTACTTCGACGGCTGGAAGGCGAGCGGCACGCTCATCATCTCGGCGCCCGACGCGGTCGAGAAGGCGCGCGCCTTCACCGAGCTGTTCTGGAAGCGCCTGGGGCTCGAGTTCGCCGAGAAGCACGCGGAGCTGGTCGGCCACTCGGCGTGCTGGGGGCCGCTCGCGCCGCCCTCGCAGCCGGCCGAGGTGCTGCTGCGGCTCTCGGTGCGCGACGCGGACAAGCTGAAGATCGAGCAGTTCTCGAAGATGGTGCCGGCGGTGATCCTCTCGGGCCCGCCCGGCGTGGCGGTCACGGGCGGCCGCCCGCAGCGGCAGGAGGTGGTCGCGTACTGGCCGGCGCTGGTGCCGCGCGACCGCGTCAAGGCCACGATCGTGACGCGCTCGCGCCAGCGCGAGCTGGAGTGGCCGACGCCGGTCGTGCCGCCGCGCCGCCCGGCGCGGCTCGAGAAGGAGAAGTGGCCGCGTGCGAAAGGGAGCCAGAAACAGGTTGCGGTCGCGCTGTCGCGACTCGCGCACGCGCGCAGCGGCGACAAGGGCGACACCTGCAACATCGGCGTCATCGCCCGCGCACCCGGGATCTACCCGTGGCTCAGGCGCACGCTGACCGCGGCGGTGGTGAAGCGGCGCTTCAAGGGCATCTGCCTGGGCAAGGTGGTGCGCCACGAGGTGCCCAATCTCCAGGCGCTCAACTTCCTGCTCCACCAGTCGCTGGGCGGCGGCGGCACGCAGTCGCTGCGGCTCGACGCACAGGGCAAGACCCTGGCGCACGCCCTGCTGGCGATGGAGGTGAAGGCCCCGCGCGCGTTGCTCGAGGGGGCGCGGCGCGGGGACGCGGCGGACGGCGTGACGGCCCCGCCAACGCGACCGAAGAATAAGCGCTGAGGGACGCCTCAGCGCACGGGGCCCGCGAGTCGAATGACCCGCGGCTCGCGCGCGGAGCGGCCCGGCGACGGCTGGACGGAGTGACCGGCTCCCGGTCGAGGCGTCACCGGTACAGCGCCTTGATCCGCCCCCACGAGACCCCGACCGTCGGTGTGAGATTCGTCGGTACGACGGCCAGTGGGCCGCCCACGCCGCTGAAGGTCCTCCCGCCGGCGGACACGTAGCAGTCCCCGGGGTCGTGGTTGAGGACGGTCATACCCGAAAAGGCGAGCTCCCCGTCGGACCCGACCGCGATCCCGTTGAAGCAATTGCCCGACCCGCCGATCGCGAAGAGCGGTCCGCTCACCGGGTCCACCCACAGCGCGCCACCGCCGTAGCAGGGCCCCATGATCCCGGCATGGACCTCCGCCAGCCGGCCGGTCGTCACCGACCAGTCGGCATCGAACGGCCCGGAGAGCTGCTCGGACTCGATCTGCCCGAGCTGCGTGCCGCCCACGAGTGCGATGCGGACGATGGTCCCGCGCGCGTACGCGCCGGTGTAGGGCGTGGCGGGCTGGCCGTCCGGATCGCACACGAACAGCGTGCCGTCGGTGGCGATCGCCATCCCGCGCGGCCAGCGCAGGAATCCGCCCGAGGTGACGATGCTCTGCGATGCCCCGGTCGAGTCCACCCGCACGATCGCCGGCGTCCCGGCGCCCGCGGCGAAGTCCACGCTCACCAGGATGTCGCCGTCCGGCGCGACGGCGATACCTCCCGGCCATCCGCCGCTGAACAGCCCGCCGGAAGACAGCACCGACTGCGCCCCGGTCGCCGGGTCGATCGCGACGACGCCGTTCGTGCGGTCGGCGACCAGGATCCTGCCGTCCGGATGCACCGCGACATCGCTGGGGTCGGCGAGCAGTCGCGCCGCGGCCACCCAGCTCATGGCGCCGGTGGCGTGATCCACGTGGTAGACCCGGTTGTGGCCGGCGCAGTTGTCGAGGATCACGAGGTCACCCGGCCGCAGGGTGACTGCGGGCGCCGGGGCGGCGGCGAGGAGCGCCGCGCCGAGGACGATGGCGAGAAGCGCGAGGCAGGGCTTCATGGATGGCGTCCTCCGCAGGATGCGCCTGGATTCTAGGCCCCGCCGAGCCCCGGGACCAGCGTCATCCGCGCCTGCCACCCCCACCACCGGCTACCTGCCGCGGCGCGTCCGGTCTGCTAGCCTGTCCCCCGGACCGGGAGCGGCGCGGGCCGCCGAAGACGCTCCGGCGGTTGCCCCGCACCCGGTCCGTGTGTTTGCAGTCCATCACGGGTTCACCATCCGCGCGCCGTCGCACCGCCGGCTCCGCAATCGCGGCCCGCGAGGTCGCGCCTCCGAGGAGACGCTCATGGCAGGCATCGTCGGTTACGGGGCGTACATCCCGCGCAACCGGATCAAGGCGGAGGAGATCGCGCGGCAGTGGGGCAAGGACCCCGAGACGATCCGCAGGGGTCTCCTGCTCGAGGAGAAGTCGGTCCCCGGCCTCGACGAAGACACCATCACCATCTCGGTGGCGGCGGGCCGCTCGGCGATCGCGCGCGCCGGCATCGCTCCCGCGAAGATCGGCGCGGTCTACATCGGCTCGGAATCGCACCCGTACGCGGTCAAGCCGAGCGGCACCGCCCTGATCGAGGCGCTCGGCATCGCGCCAGAGGTGCACGTCGCGGACTTCGAGTTCGCGTGCAAGGCGGGCACCGAGGCGATGTTCGTCTCGCTCGGCCTGGTCGAGTCGGGGCGCGTCGAGTACGCGATGGGGATCGGCGCCGACACCTCGCAGGGCGCGCCCAACGACGCGCTCGAGTTCTCGGCCTCCGCGGGCGGCGCGGCCTACCTCTTCGGCCGCGAGAACCTGCTGGCCGAAGTGCTCGAGACCTACAGCTTCACCACGGACACGCCTGACTTCTGGCGCCGCGAGGGCCAGTTCTACCCGCGCCACGGCGGCCGCTTCACCGGCGAGCCCGCCTACTTCAAGCACGTCGAGAGCGCGACCCGCGCGATCCTGAAGAAGTCGGGCTTCAAGCCCGCCGACTTCAGGTACGTGGTCTTCCACATGCCGAACGGGAAGTTCCCGCTCCAGGCCGCCAGGACGCTCGGCTTCTCGAAGGAACAGATGGCGACGGGCTGGGTGGTGAACACCATGGGCAACACCTACTCGGGCTCCTCGCCCACCGGGCTGGCGGCGATCCTGGATGTGGCCGCGCCGGGGGACCTCATCCTCATCACCTCGTTCGGCTCGGGCGCGGGCAGCGACTCCTTCGTGCTCAAGGCGACGAAGCTGCTGCCGGAGCGCCGCGCGCTCGCGCCCACGGTGCGCTCGATGCTCGACGGGCCGCGGCGCTACCTGACGTACGGCGAATACGCGAAGTTCCGCGAGAAGATCATCCTCAACGACTGAAAGGAGGGCCATGCCATGAGGGAAGTCGCGATCGTTTCGGCGGGCATGACCCGCTTCGGAGAGCTGTGGGAGTCGAGCCTGCGCGACCTGTTCGCCGAGGCGGCGCTCGAGGCGCTGGCGGCGGCGAAGGTGGACCGCCTGGACTCGATCGTGGTGGGCTGCATGTCGGGCGGGCAGTTCGTGGGGCAGGAGCACATCGGGCCGCTCATGGCCGACCAGATCGGGATGGCGGGCGTGGCGGCCACGCACGTCGAGTCGGCGTGTGCCTCGGGCGGCGTGGCGCTGCGCACCGCGTTCCTCGAGGTGGCCTCGGGCGCGAGCGACCTGGTGCTGGCGGCCGGCGTCGAGAAGATGACCGACGGCGCGGACGTCACGGCGGTGCTGGCGACCGCGGCCGACCAGGAGCTGGAGGCGTTCCACGGGATCACGTTCCCGGGCCTCTACGCCATGATCGCGCGCGCCCACATGCAGGCCAACGGCACCACCGAGGAGGACCTGGCGTGGGTGGCAGTCAAGAACCACCGCCACGGCGCCCTGAACCCCAAGGCTCAGTTCGCGCGCGAGGTGAAGCTCGAGGAGGTGATGAAGTCCTCGATGGTGTCCGACCCGCTGCGGCTCCTGTGCTGCTCGCCGGTGAGCGACGGCGCGGCCGCGGTGCTGCTCTGCCCGCTCGAGCACGCGAAGCGCTACACCGACCACCCGGTGAAGATCCGCGGCACGGGCCTCGCCACAAGCACGATGGCGCTCGCCGACCGCAAGGACCCCGCGTTCCTCGACGCGGTGCAGCTCTCGGGCGAGCGCGCGTACAAGATGGCGGGCGTCGGCCCCGCGGACATCCAGGTCGCCGAGGTGCACGATTGCTTCGCCATCGCCGAGATCTGCTGCATCGAGGCGCTGGGGCTGGTGGAGAAGGGCGCCGGCCGTCACGCCGCGCGCACCGGGCTGACCGCGCTGGGCGGGAAGATCCCGGTCAACACCAGCGGCGGGCTCAAGTCGAAGGGCCATCCGGTGGGCGCCACCGGCATCGCCCAGGCGATCGAGATCTTCGAGCAGTTGCGCGGCGGGGCGGGCGCGCGCCAGGTGAAGGGCGCGCGCATCGGTCTCGCCCAGAACATGGGTGGGTCCGGGGCCAGCTCCGTGGTCCACGTCTTCGAGGGGGTGTGACCGTGCCGAGCCCGAGAAACTGGAGAGAGATCCCGGCCCGCTACCGGCTCGAGGCCGCGCGCTGCCGCGGCTGCGGCAAGGTGGTGTACCCGGCGCGCCGCGCGTGCCCGGCGTGCCGCGGGCAGGAGTTCGAGAAGACGATGCTGTCGTGGAAGGGGAAGGTCGTCACCTCGACCGTGGTGCAGGTCGCGCCCACCGAGTTCCAGATGGAGGCGCCCTACGCCGTCGCCATCGTGGAGACCCCGGAGGGGGCGCGGCTGATGACCCAGGTGGTGGACTGCGATCCGGGCGCGGTCCAGCCCGGGATGGAGGTCGCGCTGGTGTTCCGCCTGATCCGCCGGGAAGGCCACGGCGGGATCCTCTGCTACGGCTTCAAGGCCGTCCCGGCCGCATAGCGCCTCGCTCCGCGCGGCCGGGCGGGGGTCGCGTTGCGCCGGGGCCACCGCGGGGGGCGACCCCGCCAGAGAGGTGGTCGCATGTCGAAGGTCCATATCTGCGTGGACGTGACCGAGGAGGCGCTGCGCGCGTTCGAGGCCGAGGCCCGGCGCGAGGGCGTCACGGTGCAGAGCCTGCTCGAGAAGACGGTGAACGGGCTGCTGCGCGACATGGAACGGGAGGAAGAGGAGGGCACCGACCACCCGATCATCGCGTCCTGAGCGGCGCCGGGGCATCCGTCAGCGCTCTGTGATTTCGGCCGCGGGCGCGCGGCGACCCTGCGATTCCCGTTGACCGCCGCGGTGCCCGCGCTCAATCCTCTCCCCCGCATCCCCACGGGCGCACCCGCGCTCTGCGAACGCCGGGAGCATCCATCGTCCCGGCCACCCCTCAGCAGAAGGATGATCGCCATGACGGACAAGAAGTCGCTCACCATGATGTGGGAACACATGCGGCAGACCGTCGGCATCGGCCTGCGCTGCGTCGAGGCGCTCCCCGCCGACAAGCTCGACAGCCATCCCATCGCCAACATGCGCACGCCGAAGGAGCTGGTGGTGCACACGTACGGCATGGCGCTGCGCAGCGTGCTGGAAGGCGCGGCGGCCGGCGAGATCAAGCCGCTCGACGAGAAGAAGGTCGTGGCCGGCATCCGCACGCGCGACGAGCTGGTGAAGTACTGCCGCGAGTGCTGGGACGCCGCCGACCGCGTTGCCAGGGGCGTCACGGACGCGCAGCTCATGGCCACGGTCAAGACGCCCTGGGGGATGGACTTCCCCCTCTTCGTGTGCTTCGGCATCACCAACGACGAGTTCCTGCACCACCGCGGCCAGCTCTACGCGTACCTGCGTGCGCTGGGACAGGACGTGCCGATGATGTGGGACTTCGAGCACAACGCGCCCGGGTTCCAGCCGCAGGCGCAGCAGCCGGCGTAGCCGGAGGGACACCCGCCGCACGCGCGAGGCCCGGGCCCTGCCCGGGCCTTCGCGCTGCGGGGCGAGAGCCGCGAGGTTCGGCCCTGCCCCGGCACGCGCAGTCGTAGCGGGGACCGGGACCGCGCAGTTCATCGCCGTCGCGCACATCCGCTGCAAGCTTGTGGGGTCGAAGCAGGCTACAGACCTTCGGCGCGACAATGGAGAGCGCCCCCCACTTCCCGCTGGCGCAGATGTTGAGTTGACGTCTATTCTGCCGCCCGCATGACTCTTCAGCTAGTCGCCTCGTTTGTCCTGCGCGCCGCCCTGGCGGGTGTGCTGCTTGCTGTGCTCTGGCGTTCGGCACGCGCGTCGGCGCAACGGCTCGGGTTCCATGCGGACCCGGACTTGGACCTCCTCGCCACGGTGGCTCTCGCCGCCTCGACCCTGGTACTGACGGGAATGCTGCTCGGCACGGAGGGCCTCCTGCGACATACCGTCACGTCCGTCAAGGGCTTTTTTCATGCGGGCACCTCTGCGGCTGCGAGCATCGGCACGAAGGGCTTGCGGTGCTTGGCGACGCTGTAGACCGCGAGCAGCAGCTTCCGCATACACGCGACCAGGGCCACCTTG
>JACRPT010000037.1 GCA_016223045.1 Candidatus Eiseniibacteriota bacterium | reverse complement strand
GGATGACACTGCCCATCTACGGCTCCTTTCTTCTGGGGGTGAGGACGACGTTCCATCGCCATCACACCACAGCGGTGGGAGCCGCTTCAATTCACCAACTAAGAATCGCACACATTCCAAGCGACTGTACGGGGAGACAGGGAATGACGCGCGAGTGAAGGATTGGAACGGATCAGAGTACGTGAAGTTCTTCGAGCACGAATACCTTGCCGGCTACAATGCGGCGGTCGTGGATGCGTGTGGCACGGTAGCGAACCCGGACAGCAACCGAGTGTGGATCGTGCAGCTGCGGTGGACTCCCGGATCGGGTGGTGCGAAGGACGTCCTCGGCTTGGGCACGGGGGTCACGGGCGTAGACAATGGAACAGACCCCGCGCCCCGGGAGCTCGCGCTTCGACTTGCGAGACTGCGGCCGGGCACGGGAGCGGTCGGGTTCCGGGTTGAGGTGCCGGCGGCGCTGCACGCTCGGCTCGATCTGTACGATGTCACGGGCCGCAGGGTTCGGACGGTTCTCGATGGTGATCTGCCGCCAGGGGAGAGCGCCGTAGAGTGGGATGGGCGGGGGAGCAGTGGCGCAGCGGCGGGCAGCGGCATCTACTTTGCTCGTTTGAACTGCCGGGCTGGCCAGCGCACGGTGCGTGTGCCCCTGCTTCGCTGATGGCAGGTGGGGGGGATTGATTCCTCTTGCGCACCGGAGGTATCATTATCGGGTTCCATTCCTGAACCGCTAACCCCTTGTCGGGGCCATGTTCGCTCTCGCATATCCCTCCCGCCGGGTCTCGCTGCGGCCTTTGCCGTTTCGCTGTCGGCTGTGGGCTTTGGTGGTAGTTTCACTCGTGCCGGCCCTCGCCCTGGCTGTAGGTCCTCCACCCGGGCAAGCGGCTGGTGCAGAGCTGTGGGGAACTGATGGGGCGGTCAATGCCATCGCCCGCGGACCCGACAACCAGCTTTTCATCGGCGGGACGTTCACGATGGTTGGCCCTTCCACTGGGGGAGGCGTACCCGTCAGCGAGCGCACCGCTGCCCCCGTAGGTCCCTTCTCAAGAGTGGCTGGAGCCGTCGCGGCCGCTGTTTCGGACGGAGACGGAGGCTGGTTCATTGGTGGCCGGTTTACGGCCGTTGGCGGCATCGCGCGAGCCAATCTGGCACATATCCTAGCCGACGGCTCGGTTGCTGCCTGGTCACCTGACCCCGACAACAACGTGAACGCGCTCGCCCTGTGTGGCCGGACGCTCTACGTGGGCGGCGCATTCGCCTCGATTGGCGGAGCTGCGCGCAACTTCCTGGCTGCGGTCAATACGTCAACCGGCACGGCGACGACATGGAATCCGGACGTGGCCGGAGGCCTGCTCTTTACTTCCGTCAGCGCGATCGCAGTACGAGGTCTGGTTGTCTACGTGGGGGGCGACTTTGGCCGAATTGGCGGAGCGGATCGCAGCAACATGGCGGCTATCGATGCCGCCACCGGCCTCGCTGCACCATGGAATCCGGGCGCGGATTCTCGAGTCTACGCTTTGGCGCTCCACGGCAACACCCTCTATGTCGGAGGCCAGTTTACTCATCTTGGCGGGCAGCCGCGGAGCTTCCTTGGTGCTGTGGACTTGAACACGGGTGCGGTCAGCGCTTGGAACCCGACTGTCAGCAGCGTCCCCAATGACCGAGACTTGGGCCCGTACGTGGCCCGTTTGGCCGTGCAGGGCAACTCCGTCTATGCCGCCGGCCATTTCACGAGCGTCGGTGGTCAGCTCCGTGGCGGCATAGCGGAGGTGGACGTGGCAACGGGACTACCCACAGCCTGGAACCCCAGTCCGCTGCCGGTACAGGTTAGCGCAGCGCCCTATGTCGATGCGGTTCTCGTCCATGGTCAGACCGTTTACCTGGGGGGCCGCTTCCGCCACCTGGGTGACTATGACCGCCGCTTCCTGGCGGCGGTTGATGCGCGCAGTGGGTCCGTGACGCCGTGGGATCCGATGCCGGGTGGGGATGTCCATTGCCTTGCGGGCGACGGCAGCGTGATCTACGTCGGTGGCGAATTCGCCATCCTCGGCGGTGTACACCGACATGGCCTCGCGGCGCTTGATCTCGGCAGCGGCGAGGCGACCGCCTGGAACCCTAACCCGGACGGGTTCTTCGTCAGTGCACTTGCGGTGTACAGTCGGACGGTCTACGTCGGCGGGTATTTTTCTCAAGTTGGGGGGCAAGCGCGCAGCGGTATTGCAGCGCTCGATGGCCAGACCGGAGCAGCCACGAGCTGGCGGGCTGATGCAAGTGGACCGGTGTACGCGCTTGCGCTGGGCGGCTCGACGCTGTACGCGGGGGGCTGGTTCGGCGTCATTGGTGGACAGCCGCGGCCTTATCTTGCGGCCCTCGACACGATCACAGGGAGCGCAACGGCGTGGAATCCTGGGGCCAACGACATCGTGGAGTGCTTGACCGTCAGCGCCGGCACAGTCTATGCCGGCGGGTGGTTCTCGCAGATCGGCGGGCAAGCACGCAGCTACATCGCCGCGCTTGACACCGCAGCGGGAACGGCCACCGCGTGGGATCCGAGCGCTGATTTTATCATTCATGACATCGATGTCCGCGAAGGAGTCGTGTTTGCAGCCGGGAATTTCAACTACATTGGCGGGCAGGCCCGCGACGGCATTGCAGCCCTCGACGTGGCCACCGGGCAAGCTGCGCAGTGGATCGCAAACGCGAGCCGGCAAGTGTACGCTGTGACAGCGACACCGGCGGCGGTATACGCCGGGGGAGGCTTTGGCTTCATTGGTGGAGAGCCGCGACAGTCGATTGCGAGCCTCGACCCAGTTTCGGGTGCAGTGTTTCCCTGGAACCCTGGTTCTGACGGGGTAGTCTCAGCTATTGTGGCCGATGCCGGGTGGCTCTACGTTGGGGGCTCGTTCCGGTCATTCGGCGGGATGCCGGCAGGCGGTCTCACTGCAACTCCAGTGGCGTATTCACCCCCCACCCGCCCGGCGACGGCTCTGACGGTTGCGGTCTCGCCGAACCCGATCCAACTGTTTGGGCGTCTCCGTTTTTGTTTGCCGACGGCCGCGCCGGTGTCACTTGCCGTCTACGATCTGCAAGGCCGTCGCGTGGCCGCTCTACTGCAACGGGAGCTCAAGACTGCGGGCGATCACGAGATCGCCATTAGTACGGCTGGCTGGATGCCGGGATGCTACCTCTATCGCCTAGAGGCGAACGGTGTTGCCGCCACGCGGAAGATGCTCGTGGTGAAGTGAGCATGGAGCGAGCAGCGCTCCGGGCGCCAGGAAGCCACCGCCCAAGTGTCCGGCGTGGGTTTCCCGAGCATGCCTCCGGACATTGCCGCGAGTTTCTTCACAGCGTACTTCTGTCTTGCTTTTCCTCGCCCCTTCCCCTGTGCCACAATCCGGCCGTGCGCGGGCCGGGGACGCGCCGATCGCGTCCCGTGCCGCCGACCGACCGCGCCTTCGTGCAGGAGGCGGCCATGAGTCGAGTCGCAGAGATCCTCGCCCGCAAGGGCGGACAGGTCCACGTCATCTCCCCGGGGGCTACCGCTTTCGAAGCGCTCGTGAAGATGGTGAAGAACGGCGTCGGATCGCTGGTGGTGGTGGACGGCGACGACATCGTCGGGATCATCACCGAGCGTGACTACCTGCGGCGCGTCGCGCTCCAGCAGCGGGACGCTGGCGCGACGCCGGTGCGCGAGATCATGACCGGGAACCCGATCTGCCTCGGCCCCGATCGCCCGGTCGAGGACTGCATGGCGATCATGACCCGCGAGCGCATCCGGCACCTGCCGGTGATCGAGGGCGGGCGCCTGGCGGGACTGGTCTCGATCGGCGACACGGTCAAGCACCTCTCGGCCGAGCGCGAGGTCGAGGTGCGCCACCTCACCGATTTCATCACCGGCAAGTACCCGGCGTGACGGCGGTGGGGGCGCGCGGGCCACCGCGCGCTTTCCGCTGGCGCGGGCCGCGGTTTGTGGGAGAATGCCGCCTCATTCTGCCTGGAGGTCCGCATGATCCCCCGACTCGACGGACAGGTGATCGTGGTAGGCGGCGGCACCGGCAGCGTCGGCCGTGCCGTCGTGGACGTGCTGCTGTTCAGCGGCGCGCGCATCATCGTGCCGGTGCGCAGCGAGGCGGTGGCCGAGCGCTTCTACCTCGCGGTGGACGCCGAGGTCGTCCCGCGGGTGCGCACCGCGGTGGGCGAGTTCAACGACCCCGCCATGCCGCGGCGCGTCGCCGCGGTGGCACGCCGCGAGTTCGGCGGGCTCGACCACCTGGTCTCGGCCATCGGCACGCCGCCGATCGGCTGGCTGAACGGGCTGGACGCCGACGGCGTGCAGCACGCGGTCGAGAGCAACGTCTCGGCGCCGGCGCGCTTCATCCTGGGGATGCTGCCGCACCTGAACGGCGGGGCCCCGGTGAAGCGCGTGGTGGCGGTGACCGCCACGCCCGGCTTGGAGCAGGGCGGCCGGCCCGACGCGTGGTCGCTGGGCCGCAGCTTCCTCGAAGGGCTGATCCAGCTGCTGCGCGCGCCGGGCCGGCCGGGCATGGAGTTCTACGCGCTGCGCGTGCCGCGCCTGCGCACCGCGGCTGCGACCGCCGCGGGCGCCGCGCCGGCCGGGCCGCTCGCCGGGCCCGAGGTCGCGGGCTACGGCGTGGCGCGGCTGCTGGCCGAGGGCGCGGACGCGGCGATCGTCGAGGCGGGCGCGCTGCCGCGGTAGCGCGGTCCCCGCGGACCGCGGAGGTGGCCACGTCGTGAACCCGGCTGGAGGTTCCCGCATGCGTCTCGTTACCCGAACGATCGTCTTCCTCGCCACGTTGCTTCTCTGCTTCCGTGCGCCTGGCGGCGCGGCCTCCGCGGCGCCCGCCGACGACACCGCGGCGCCCGCCCGCTTCGACTTCTACGACCGCGGGCCGTACCGCGAGGGCGTACCGCGCCCGGCCGAGGTGCTGGGCTACGCGCCCGGCACCTTCCACACCAACTACGGGAACATGGAGCGCTATGTGGACGCGCTGCTGCGCGCGGCGACCGACCGGGTGCGGCGCGAGCCCTTCGGGCTCACCGACGAGTTCCGCGAGCGCGCGCTGCTGGTGATCACCTCGCCCGAGAACCAGCGGCGGCTCGAGCAGATCCGCGGCGCCACGCAGCAGCTCGCTGATCCGCGCAGGCTCGCGAGCCCCGGCGAGGCGGAGAAGCTGATCCGCGAGACGCCGGTCACGGTGTGGCTCAACTACAGCATCCACGGCGACGAGTCGGCCTCGTTCGAGGCGATGATGCAGGTGGCCTGGCAGCTCGCCGCGGGCGAGGACTCGCTGACGCGCGCCATCCGCGAGCGCTGCGTGGTGGTGTTGAACCTGGCCCACAACCCCGACGGCCACGAGCGCTTCGTCACCTGGGTGAACGCGCTGGGCTCGGGGAACCCCGACCCGTGGGCGGTGGAGCAGCAGCGCCAGCAGCCGTGGGGCATCGGCGGGCGCACCAACCACTACCAGGTGGACCTGAACCGCGACGCGCTGGCGATGAGCCAGGTCGAGTCGCGCCAGATGGCCGCGGCGTTCCGGCGCTGGCGGCCGCAGGTGTTCGTGGATCACCACGGCCAGACCGCGAGCTACTTCTTCGCCCCGCCGGCCGCGCCCATCAACGGCGCGCTGAGCGCGGGAGAGGTGCGCCACTGGACCGACCTGTTCGGGCGCGCCAACGCCGCGGCGTTCGACCGCTACGGCTGGAGCTACTTCGTGCGCGACGTCTTCGACCTCTACTACCCGGGCTACTGGGACGCGTGGCCTTCGCTGCAGGGCGCGGTTGGCATGACCTACGAGACCGACGGCGGCGGCAACCTGGCGATTCGCCGCGACGACGAGACGGTGGTGACGCTGCTGGACGGCATCGAGCGCCACTTCACCGCCTCGCTCGCCACCTGCGCCGCCGCCGCCGAGCACCGCGAGGAGCGGCTGCGCGACTTCCACCGCTTCGCGCTGGCGGCGATCGAGTCGGGCCGCGCGGGGGAGGTTCGCGCCTACGCGCTCGACCCCGGCGACGACCCGCTGCGCGCCGCGGCGCTGGCCGAGGACCTGTTGAACGCGGGCGTCGAGGTGCGCTGGGTGGCGAAGCCGTTCCGCGCCGCGGGGGCGGCGGCGGGCGAGCGGGCGGCATCGCGCGGCGCGGGCGAGCGCGCGGCCGCGGGCGCAGGGAAGAGCGCGGTCCGCGCGCGGCCGGAGCCCGCTGGCGGCATGGTGGGCGCCGCGGCCCCGCCATTCGCGGCGCGCGAGTTCGCGCACGGCGCCTTCGTGGTGGACCTGGCGCAGCCGGCGGGCCGGCTGGCGCGCACGCTGATCGAGCGCGACGCGGCGATGGACACCGCGTTCGCCCGGATCCAGCTCGAGAAGTACGCGCGCAACCTCAAGCGCGGGAAGCTGGCGCCCAAGGAGCCCTACGACTTCTACGACGTCACCGCGTGGTCGCTGCCTGTGACCTTCGGCGTGCCCGCGTTCGCGCTGCGCGAGACGCCGGAGGGGGTGCCGCTGGCCGCGCCCGACCCAAGCGCGCCCGACGGCGCCGAGGAACGCGTGCCCGATTCGCTCGCGGTGGGGCTGCCGCTCACCGCGCGCGTGAGCCGCGCCGGGCCGCTGGTGCTGCGCGACGCGCGCGGCGGCGCGGCGCTCGACCTCTCCGGCCGGATCGAGGGCGGGCGCGCCGCCACCGCCTACGTGTGGGCGTGCGACCAGGACGGCGCGCAGCGGCTGGCGCTGCGGCTCCTGCAGGAGGACTTCAAGGTCGCCGCCGCCACGCGCCCGCTGCGCGCCGCCGGACGCGACTTCCCGCGCGGCTCGTTCGTGGCGCGGGTCGAGCGCAACCCGGCGAGCCTGCACCGCCGCGTCGCCGAGCTGGCGAGCAGCTCGGGCGTGGCGGTGGTGGCGGTCAGCAGCGCGTGGACCGACCGCGGCGACACCGGCGTGGGCTCGCAGGCGGTGGTGAGCCTCAAGCGCCCGCGCATCGCCGTGCTGGTGGACGGGCCGGTCTCGCCGACCGCGTACGGCTGGCTGTGGTTCCTGCTCGAGCGCCGGCTCGGCGTGCGCTTCACCGCGCTGCGGGTGGACGCGCTGGCGCGCGCCGACCTCGACCGCTACAACGTGGTCGTGGTGCCCGACGGCGATGCCGGCGCGCTGGCCGCGGCGCTGGGCGACGGGGCGATCGCGAAGCTCAGGGAGTGGACCGGGCGCGGCGGCGCGCTGGTGTGCCTGGAGGAGGCGGCTGAGCTCCCGACGCTCAAGGGCGTCGAGCTCTCGACCGCGCGCGCGGTGGGGGTGAAGCCGAAGGAGGAGGAGAAGGAGCGGAAGTACGGAGGCGAGGAAGCGCCGACAGGCGCGCTCCCCGACAGCGTGCGCGAGCGTGAGGTGCGCCCGCAATACCTGCCCGGCACGGTGTTCTGGGCGACGCTCGACCCGCGCCACTTCCTCGGCTACGGCTACGATACCCCGCGCATCCCGGTGCTGATGCAGGGCCGGCTGTTCCTGCAACCCTCGCGCGACGGCGCCAACCCCGCGATGTTCGACCGCGCGCCGCTGGCGCTCACCGGCTGGGTGTGGCCCGAGACCGAGCGGCGGCTCCAGGGCACCGCCTACGCCGTGGACGAGCCCGCCGGCAAGGGCCACGTCGTGATGATCGCCGGCTCGCCCGCGTTCCGCCTGTTCTGGCGCTCGACCGAGCGGATGCTGCTGAACGCCGTGCTCTACGCGCCGGCGCTGGACTGAGGTCGAGGGGGCGCGCGTGAGCCGGCGCGAGCGCAGGGCGGACGCGGGACGCGGCGGCCCTCGGCACAGCGCGTCGCGAGGCGAGCCGCGTCGCGGCCGGGACTTCCCGCCGCCGGGGGCGCCGCTGCCGCCATTGCCGATCGCCGGCGTGGTCGCCCTGGCGCTGTGGGCCGCGCTGCTGCTGCTGGCGCCGCCGCAGTCGAACTGGTTCTGGGGGGTCAACGGATTCCGCTCGGTCCCGCCCGCGGCGCGGCTCGCGTTGCTGCTGGCGGCCGGTGCGGCGGCGCTGGTGCCGGCACTGCGGCTGCGCGCGCGGGCGGCCTGGGTGGCGCTGGCCGGGGTGCTCGCGGTCGTGCTGGCGTTCCCGCTGCACGAGCGCATCCATGTGCTCGGGGACACGCAGACCCGCATCCGCTCCATCGCCGTGTTCGGCGCGCAGCTCTTCGAGGCGACGCTGCGCGAATGGTCGCAGAAGCTGCACGCCAACCCGCTCGACATCGCGGTGGACTTCCTCGGTCCGATCGGGCTCCACCGGCTCGGGCTCGGCGTGCTGGACGCGGTCTCGACGGTCTCGCTGCTGCTGGCCGCCACGTTCTGCGCCGGGCTGTGGCGGGTGAGCGCGCGGCTGCCGGTGGCGCCGGAGAACCGGGTGGCGCTGTGCTGCGCGCTCGCGCTGGCCGGGACGCTCGAGATCTTCGCCGGCTACTCCGAGTCCACCGGGCTGCTGCTCGCCGCCGCCGCGTGGTGGTGGGCCGCTCTGCTGGCGCCGCTCGACACCCGTGCCCGGGCCGCCCGCGCCGCGGTGCTGTGGCTGCTGATGTTCCTCGGCCACCGCATGGCGCTCGTCATGCTGTTGCCGCAGGCCTGGCGGGCGCTCGGCGCGCCGCTCCCGGGCGACCAGCCCGGACCCCGCCGGCTGCTGCTGGGCCTGAGCGCGGCCGCCGCGCTGCTGGCCGCGGCGGTCCTGCTGGCCGGCGCGGGCGCGGCTCAACTCGCCGCGGACTGGCGCGACCTGCTGGGCGGCGCGACCCGGCGCGGATCGCTCCCGCTGCTGCTCCCGGGCGACGCGCTCAACATGCTGGCGCTGCTGGCGCCGCTCGCGCTGCTGGCGCCGCCGCTCGCCGGGTGGCAGGTGCTGCGGGCCTTCGCGCGGCGCTCCGAGGCGCGCCTGCTGTTGGTGGCGGCGCTGCCGCTCGTGCCCCTCGGGCTCATGCTGCCGGTGGGCGGAGGCGGGCTCGGGGCGCAGCGCGACTTCGACCTGAACGCCCTCGGCGGCTGGACGCTGACGCTCGCCGCCGGCGCGCTGCTCGCCACGCTGCCGGCGGCGCGGCTGCGCGGCACCCTGCTGTGGCTGCTGCCCGCACTCGCGCTCGGCGCCGGCGGCTGGGTGGCGGTGAACGCCGACGAGCGGGCCGCGATGGGGCGCGCGCTGGCGATGGCCGCGCAGCCGCCTCGCATGGGCGACCTGCAGGCGAGCGCGCTCCACGTCTGGCTCGGCCAGCGCGCCATGGACTTGGGCCGCCCCGAGCTGGCCGGCGGCTACTACGATCGTGCCTTCGCGCTGGGCGGCAACCCGCGGCGCGCCCTGCTGGCCGCCGAGGCGTGGGCGGTGGCAGGCGACACCACGGCCGCACGCCGCTCGCTGGCGGCCGCGCGCTCGCGCGGCGACCTGGGCCCGGGCCTGGAGCGCGCGGCGGCCACGATCGAGCGCATGCTCGCCGAACGCGCCGCCGACACCGCGCGCGGCGGTCTGCCGACGCGCTGAGGCCGCTACCGCGGCGCGAGCGCGAGCGTGCCGATATCGGTGGTGCCGCCCGCGCTCACCGTGAGACCGGCGAACGAGGTGTCACGGAAGTTCGCGGCGGGCCGCACCAGCAGCGTGTAGCTCCCGGCCGGGAGCAACGGCAGCGAGAACGCCGCCTGCCCGGCGGTGGTGGTGACGCTGCGCAGCGTGTCGCCCGCCAGCACCGCGTGGAGGGTGACCGGGATGTCCGCGGGCGCGAGGCGCCCGGCGATGGCGCCGGCGCCCGCAACGTCGATCAGGCGCACCACCGGCTGCATGATGTACTTGTCCGAGCCGGTGCGGTGGATGGAGCGCTCGGCGTTGAAGTCGAGGACGATGCGCACGGTGCCGTTGGTGGGGACGTCGAATCCACCCATGATCTTGAGGCCGCTCTCCGAGCCGCTCGGGACGGTGAGCGGGAAGGTCGCGCCGTCCACCTGCACCGACGAGCGCGTGCCGAGCTTCAGGCGCACCTGGTCGTAGCTCCCGGCCGGCACCGTGCCGAGCGCGAGGTCGGCGAGCGCACCGCCGCGCAGCGAGAGCAGCTCGATGGTGAGCGAGTCGGTGCGCAGGATCTCCCAGCCCGAGAGGGTGTCGGCGGCGCCCGCGTGGCGGATCGCGACCTGCAGCACCACCAGGTTCACCGCCTCGACCGCGGCCGGCGCGTCGGTCACCTGGAGCTGCGCGGTGCCGGTGCCCACGGCGATGGGGGCAGAGGGCTCCGGAGGTCCGCCCGAGCAGCCCGCGGCGAGGGCGCACGCGAGCGCCACGACGATTGCGTTCCTTCGCAAGCTCACGAAACCTCCCGGGTGCGTCCGCGCGCGGGTGGCGCCGCGCGGGACCGGGGTGGAGGACCGACGCCGGCAGTCTAGAGGGCACGCCTGCCGTGCGCCAGGCCCTCGGCATGGGTGTTCCGCAAGAGGCATGCCCCGCTTGTGCGAAGCGGCGCGCGCGGCGAAACTGCGCCGATGCGCTCCCCGGGACTCCGCGCCGCCGCCGCACCGCCCGCCGTATCGTGCAGGATGCAATGAGCGGCCTCGGCAAGATCGCGCCCGCGGAGTTCCGCCGCGTGATCGCGCCGCGCCTGGGCGCCGCACGCGCCGAGGTGCTGGTGGGCCCGCACGCCGGCGCGGACAGCGCCATCGTGCGGCTGGGCGAGGGGCGCGTGCTTGCGATCACCACCGATCCGCTCTCGATCGTGCCCGCGCTTGGGCTCACGGCCTCGGCGCGGCTCTCCTGTCACCTCATCGCCTCGGACCTGTGGAGCACCGGCATCGCGCCGGCGTGGGCCTCGCTCACCTTCAACCTGCCGCCGCACCTGAGCGACGGCGACTTCGCCACGTACTGGGAGGCGATGAGCGCGGCGTGGGAGGAGCTGGGCGTCGCGGTGGTCGCGGGCCACACCGGGCGCTATCCCGGCTGCGACTACTCCATCATCGGCGCCGGCACGCTGTGCGGCGTGGGCGACGAGGGCCGCTACCTCACCCCGGCGATGGCCGCTCCCGGCGACCGCGTGATCCTGACCAAGGGCTGCGCCATCGAGGCGGCCGCGGTGGCGGCGTGGCTCTGCCCGAAGCGACTCGAAGCGCGGCTCGGCGCCGCGGGCCTCGCGCGGGCGCGTGCCTCGCTCGACCAGGTGAGCGTGGTCGCCGACTGCCGGGTCGCGCTGCGCGTGGGCGTGCATGAGCGCGGCGTCACCGCGCTCCACGACGCCACCGAGGGCGGAGTGCTGGGCGGGCTGGTCGAGCTGGCGCAGGCGTGCGGCCACGACCTGCGCGTAGAGCAGGCGAAGATCCCGCTCTCTGCGGAGGCCGCCGGCGCGTGCGCGGTGTTCGGCGTGGACCCCTACTGGACGCTGGCGGAGGGCGCCCTCATCGCCACCGCGCGGCCGGCGCAAGCGGGCGCGGTGCTCGACGCACTCCGCAACGAGGGCATCGTGGCTGCCGAGGTGGGCGAGGTGGTGCCGGGGAGCGGGAAGCTCCGGCTCACCGCGCCGGATAGGTCGGTGCGCGCGATCGAAACCCCCGAGCCCGATCCCTACTGGCCGGCGTACGAGCGCGCGGTGGCGGAGGGCTGGGAGTAAGAGCGGGCCACCGCGGGATGGTCACGCGACCAGCGTGACTCCTTCTCCCGAGGCTTGATCGAGACCGCGCGAACCGTGGGCGGAAGGCCGGCAGCCCGGGCGCCGCGCCAGGCTCCGGCTACTCCCCGGGCGCCGCGCGCGAAAGGGCCTTGATGTAGGCCCACACGTCCACGACCTCGCCGGCCGTGAGCGTGTGTCCCCACGGCGGCATCGCCGGCGACCTGCCGACCGCGGGCCCGCCGTCGCGGATCGCGGCCAGCGCCGTGTCCTCGCGCAGCGCGCCGAAGGTCACCGAATCGGTGAACGCGGTCGGGGAGACGTCGAATGCGGCCTTCACGTTGTAGGCGTTGAAGCCGTCGCCGCCGCCCGCCTCGCCGTGGCAGATGGCGCAGTAGCGGTCGTAGAGCACGCGCCCCCGTGCCAGCGACAGCGCCTCGGGCGACTTGTCCCGCCGGTAGGTGACCGCGGCGAAGCTCGAGTCGGCGCGCGCGGGCTCGGCGCGTCCGCCCCGGCGCGGACCGCAGCCGGGCAGCACGGAGGCCGCCGCGAGGAGCAGTGCGGCCGCGGCGCTCCACCGTCGCGCGCGGTTCATCGCGCGCTCCCTTCCCCGGTCGGGCCGAGCGTCATGAGGTAGGCGGCGAGCGCCCGCGCCTCGGCCTCCGAGAAGCCGTAGCGCGGCTCCAGCACGTCGGGCTTGATCGCCTGCGGGTTCTGCAGCCAGCGCACGATCCATCCGCGTCGTAGCCTGCGGGCCATCGGCGTGCCGCTGGTGAAGCTCGGGCCGACGTAGCCGCCCGTCGCACCCACCTGGTGGCAGCTCCGGCAGCCGCTGCGCTCGAACAGCCTGCGGCCGGCCTCCAGCTCGCGCGGCCCCGCGGGGAAATCGCCCGCCGAATCCGCCCGCGCATCCCGCCACGAGTCGGCGATGCCATCCGCGAGGATCCGCGCCTCCTCGTCGGTGAGGTTGAAGATCGGCATCCGCACGGTGAGGATCGGCCGGATGGTGTAGGGGAGCTTCAAGTACTGGTAGATCCAGTCCCGCTGCGCCCGGCTGCCTTCCGCCCCGAGATCGTAGGAGATGTTGTGCCCGATCCCGTTCACCGAGTGGCAGGAGAGGCAGCGGTACCGGCGCACCAGGCGCCCGAACTCGCCCGGCAGGGGCAGCGCCGCGTCGGTCGAGTCGCGCACGACGAAGGCCTCCGGGAGCACCGGCAGGTCGGCCTGAGCGAGCAGCGCGATGGTCGCGTCCCGCGCCTCCTCCGGCGTGAAGTCGTACGTGGGCATCTTGAAGCGATGCGGCGCGGTGGCGAAGACCAGCGGGTTCTCCACTTTGCGCCACACGTAGTCCTCCAGCGTGCGCGCGAACCGCGTCGTGCCCCAGGGGAGATCGGAGGTCTTCTTCTCGCCCAGCCGCGAGAGGATCGGCGCCACGCGGATCCAGCCCTCGCCGCCGGGGAAGGCGTGGCAGTTGCCGCAGCGCAGCTCCTTGAACAGGCGCCGTCCGACATCCACGCGCCGCGCCTCGTCGGGCCACCAGGCGCCGAGCCTGTCCAGCGCGGAATCGGCCTCGACCCCTTCGAACGACGGATCGGTGAGCTCCTCCCGGAAGTAGGCGGCGACATCCGCCACCTGCGCGGGCGTGAAGCGGTACTGCGGCATCGGGCTGGAGGGGTCGGCGCCGTGCGTGTCGGAGAGCAGCCGGAGCATCCAGCCACGCGTGAGCTTGTTCCCCACGCGCCCCAGATCGATGGCGTCCCTGCCGCCCTTGCCCTCGATGGCGTGGCAGCTGATGCAGAAGGAGAGCCGCACCAGGTTCTTCCCGCGCTCCGCGTCTCCCGGCGGGAAGGCGGTGGTGTCGAACGGAGCCTCGCCGCGGAACGTCATCAGGTACCCCACCAGCGCGTCCACGTAGCGGTCCTCGAGCTGGTAGCGCGGCATGCGGGCGTTGTCCGCGTAGTCGCGCGGATTCTTGAGCCAGCGGAACAGCCAGGACGGGTTGGTGCGCCGCGCGATCCCGGCGAGGTCCGGTCCGGGCTGCCCGCTCCGGGCGGCCTCCCCGATCTCGTGGCACCCGTCGCAGTGGGAACGGCGGAGCAGCGCGCGGCCGTGACTCAGGCGGGGCGCGCCGTCGAGCTCGACCTCGTTCAGGTGGCACTTGCCGCAGGCGATCTCGGCGGCGTCGCCGACGAGGAATCCCAGCCGGCTCGAGCAGGCCCCGTGCGTCTCGCGGACGCCGGCCGCGCCGCCGTCGCCGCCGTGGCAGGAGGTGCAGCCGAAGCGCAGCGGGGAGTGGATGTCGAGCAGGCGTCCCGGATGAGTGGTGAGGGGCTGCGGGTCCAGCTTGTGTCGCGGATCGAGCACGCCGCGGTGGCAGGCGATGCAGCGGTCCTCGACGCTCAGGGAGTCGTTGACCAGCACCGCGGGGAGCGCCGCGGCGCCGCCCTGCGGGTCCGTCCCGCGCTGTTCCACGGCGCGACCGCAACCGGCCAGAGCCACGGCCATCGCCAGCAGCGCGAGCGTCCGGCGCACGCGCCCCAGCCCACGCACCGCGCCCGCCGGCAGCGCGAGCGCCCGGCGCGCGCGCCGTAGTCCACGCACCGCGCCCGCCCGCGCGCCGCTCACACGAGCGCCGCTAGCGGCGCGGCTGGCTGGCGAGGAAGGCATACAGGTCCAGCAGCTCATCGGGCCTTATCTGCGGCCACGGGACGTGCTTGAGTTCCGTGGCCGTCTTCATGTTGCGTGCGTGCTGCAGCATCAGCGCGGCCACGTCGTACGGGTCCCCGATCGCGGGCATGTCCTGCACGTCGCGTCCGATGCCGGGCTTGCGGCCGGGGAGCGCGTGGCAAGTGCCGCACCGGTCACGCGCGAACACTTCGCGGCCGGCGCGCGCGTCCCCGCCCGGCACCTCCGTGCCGGCGAGGCTCAGGTAGGCGAGCAGGTCCGCCATGTCCTTCTCGGACAGCGGGCGCAGGGCGTCCGCGGCGCCCCCGCCGATCGCGGGCAGGTGCCCGAGCAGCGCGGCGCCGTTCTCGGCGGCGCTCCGGGCGTTCGATCTGCGCAGCAGCGCGGCCCAGGCGCCCGCGCCCGATGGGCCGTGGCATCGCTCGCAGCCGATGCGAGCGAACACGCGGCTCCCTTCCTGCGGATCCCCCGGCGCCAGCAGCGGCGCGGGGCTGCCCGCCGGCGCCAGCGACGCCAGGTAGCGTGAGAGGTCGGTCAGCAGATCCCCGCTCCAGGCGAACCACGGCAGACCGCGCTCCCGGAGCGCCGCGTGCATGCCCGGGTAATAGTTCCACAGGTCCGTCACCAGCCCGACCGGGGACGCCGCCCGGGTGGAGACCATCAGCGCCGGCCCGATCTTCCCGCGCTGGCCGAGGTCATGACACGCCAGGCACGGCATCTGGGCCAGCGCCGCGCCGCCGCGCCCGGCGTCCCCGGGGTCACCGAGGTAGTTGACGAAGTTGAGGTATCCGACCAGGTCGCGCAGCTCTCCTGCCGAGAGCGCGGGCAGCCGCTCCCCGGTCAGCAGTGCGGCCACCATCTGCGGGACGTGGTTCCACATGTCGGCCAGCAGCGCCGCCGCGCCCTTGCCCCGCGCGATCCGCAGCAGGTCGGGCCCCTGGCGCCCGCCCGATCCCAGGACGCCGTGGCAGTTGGCGCAGCCCTTCTGCTGGATCAGCGCCTGGCCGGCCGCCACGTCCGGGAAGCGCCCGGGCGTCGTCGCCCGGATCTCGCCCGGGACGAACATCATCCATGCCGCGACGAGCCCGATGGCCCGGGCCACGCGGGCGGCCCGCTGGCGGCAGCCCGCTCGGCACCGTGCCCCGGTCGTGCGCATCAGCTCTCCGGATCCCGCCGGCCCCGCTGGAGGCCGAAGAAGACGTAGGTCAGCACGCCGGCGACCAGGGTGTAGACCGGGATCACCACCAGGCTGATGCCCACCGAGACCGTGAGCGCGTCGCCGAGGGACAGCGAGAGCTGCACCACGTTCACCATCCACGCCACGACCCCGCCCAGGAACGCCCACATCAGCACGATGGACAGGATCTGCAGCACCCGGATGCCCCGCGGATGCCAGGACGGCGCGTGCGGGTCAGGCGCCCGCATGGGACACCTCGTCGTCGGGCAGGTACGATTCCACGCGCTCCACCGTCTCCTCCTTGCCCAGCGCCCGCCCTTCCTGGACCTCCCACACCGACACGATCGGGAAGAACTTGGAGAACAGCACGAAGCCGAGCGCGAACAGCGCCAGCGCCCCGGTGAACAGGCTGATCTCGGTCAGGCTCGGGATGTAGATGCGGCCCGGGAACGGCATGCGCGGGTTCTCCAGGCTGGGCACCACGATGATCAGCCGCTCGAGCCACATCCCGATCAGCACCGTGATCGAGGAGACCAGGATCCCCGGGATCGTGCGCAACCGCCGGGAGCTCAGCAGCACCACCGGGACCACGAAGTTGCAGACCACCATGGTCCAGAACAGCGGGGCGTAGCGGCCGGCGACCTTGTAGAGCAGGGTTTTCATCTCCTCCGGCTCGCCGCCGTAGTAGCCCGTCAGGTACTCGCCGAAGGTGAAGTACGTCCACAGGATCGACATGGCCAGCAGCAGCTTGGCGAGCTGCTGGAAGTGGACGAGCTTGAGGTAGGCCTGCAGGCGGAAGGCGCTCCGGAACGCGATCATCGCCACGAACAGCGCGGCGATGCCGGAGAAGATGGCTCCCACCACGAAATAGGGCCCGAAGATCGTGCTGTGCCAGCCGGACTGGAGCGTCATCGCGAAGATGTACGAGATCACCGTGTGCACCGACACCGCGATGGGCACCACCACGATCATCATGATGTTGATGGCGCGGGTCAGCACCTTCCACTGCTCGGGCGTCCCCTGCCAGCCCCAGGACATGAACGTGTAGAGCCAGCGGTGCTTCTTCCCGCGCTCCCGGATCAGCGCGATGTCGGGGATCAGCGGCAGGAACAGGTACACGGTGCTGGCGGCGAAGTAGGCGCTGATGCTGGTGACGTCCCACAGCAGCGGCGACTGCAGCCTCCCGAACAGGAAGACGTTCATCACCCGGTCGGGCCGTCCCAGGTCGAGGATGGGATGGAGCGCGCCGATCGCCAGCACGATGGCCGTGATCACCTCCGCCATGCGCGTGATCGGGCGTCGCCACTCCGCCTGGGTGAGGCGGAGGATCGCGGAAATCAGCGTGCCGGCGTGGCTGATGCCGATGAAGAAGACGAAGTTGACGATGTAGAACCCCCAGGTCACGGGCTGCATCATCCCGGTGACCCGGAGACCCAGCACCACCTGGCGCGTGTACATGACGAGCGCGAACAGGATGATCGCGACCAGCACCGAGACCGTGAGGTAGAACCTCGCGCCGGTCTGCTCGATCGGGCGGAACAGCGTCTCGTCCCGGGTGCTGTCCGGCTCAAAGCGGCGCATCACGCTTCTCCAGGTAGAACACCCGCGGCTCGGTGCCCAGGTGCTCCAGGGCGCGCGTCGCCCGCGTGCTCCGGCTCAACTGGGCGGCCGGGCTCAGCGCGTCGTCCAGGTCGCCGAAGGTCATGGCGTCCGCCGGACAGCTGTGCACGCACGCCGGCTGGTAATCCGACTCGCGCAGCGGACGTCCCTCGGCTCGCGCCTTCTCCCGGCCGAGCTGCAGCCGGTGGTAGCAGAAGGTGCACTTCTCCACGACGCCCTTGGGCCGCATCGAGACGTCCGGGTTCAGGGTGGAGAGGAGCGCCTCCGGCCACTCGGGGCTGCCCCAGTTGAATGCCTTGACGCTGTAGGGACAGGCCGCCATGCAGTAGCGGCACCCGATGCAGCGCGGGTAGATCTGGCCCACCAGGCCGTCCTCGCCGCGGTAGGTGGCGTGCACCGGACACACCTTGGTGCACGGGGGGTTCTCGCACATCATGCAGAGGTTCGGCGCGATGCGGACCTCGACGTGCGGGTACTCGCCCCGCGCCTCGACCAGGAGACGCAGCCAGTGCATCCGGCGCCCGCGCTCCCCCTCGGCGGGGCTGACGACCTGGACGTTGTTCTCGACCTTGCAGGCGGCGACGCAGGCGCCGCAGCCGGTGCACCGGTCGAGGTCTATGACCATCCCCCAGCGCGCCATGGCTACGCCGGCATCCGCGTCAGCCGGACGCGGGTCTCGAGGATCGCGTTGCCCGTCCAGCGGTCGAGGGCGGGAGCCACCAGTGCCAGCGGGTTGACGCCGACGCCGGTCGCGAAGCGGCCGAAGTGGCGGTGGCCGAGGCCGCGGGGCATGGCCACCGCGTCGGGGGGGACCACCGGGGTGATCCGGGCGCGCGCGATGAGCGACCCCGCGGGAGACTCCAGCCGCACGCGGTCGCCGGCCTGGATCCGTCCGCGCCGCGCGGTCTCGGGGTGGATCTCGACCCAGCTGTCCCAGCCGATGTCCTCGCGGAATCCCGACATCTCGAGCAGCACCGGCGTGAGCGCCGTGCGGCCGGCCCACAGCGTGCTGGTGTCGAAGAGCAGGAGATGGAGAGGATGATCGGAATGGCCGGCCGCGCCCGCGGCCGCCGCCCGCGCGCCGCCGTAGAGGGCGTCGTCCGCGACCGGCGTCCCGGTCAGCTTCCGCGCGTCGGCGAGCAGCCTCTCCGGCCAGAGGTCGAAGCGCTCCGCGCGGTCGCCGAGCAGCTCGGCAGGCGAGTGCTCGCCGCGCGGCGCGTCCACCCACGAGCCCGACCGCCGGAACTCCTCCCAGAACGCCTCGGCCGTCTGCGGGCCCGGGGCCTTCCAGCCGCGCTCCTCCATGAAGCCGGCGACGCGCGCGTGGAACGGTCCGCCCGCGATGGTCCCGCGGCCGGCGCGGTGGAGTCCGGCGGCGGCGCTCGGCAGCCAGTCGGCGTAGCTGCCCGCGGGGACCGCCGCCGCCGCCGGGCCGCCGATGCGGCGGGCGAGGTCGAACCACATGTCCTCGAAGGCGCGGCTCTGGTAGATCGGCTCCAACACCGGCTGCTGCAGGCCGGCGTAGTCGAACGGGATCCCCGTCGCCGGCGGCAGGATCTGCCAGGCCTCGAGGAAGCTCGCTTCCGGCAGGATCAGGTCCGCGACGCGGGCGGTCTCGTCCGCCACCGCTCCGACCACCGCCACCAGACCCACGGCGGCCAGCGCCTCTTCGATCGTCTTTCCTCCCGGCCACTCGTGCACCGGGTTGACGCCGTGGACGAGGAGCACCTCCAGCGGGTAGGGCCGCCGGGCGGCGAGGTTCGCCGCCAACCCGGCCGGGCTCTGGCGGACCAGCGGGAGCGTGGCCCATCCGGCGCCATCCACCCGCGCGGACGAGAGCCCACGGCGCGCCACCTGGTCCGGCTCCTCTGGCGGCGGCAGGTCGAGGGGTGCGCCGCCCGACGCCACGTAGCCGCCCGTGCGCCCCATCGCCCCCACCGCCAGGTTCAAGGCGATCACCGCCATCGCGGTGGCGAACCCGATTTCCCCCGAGAGCGCGCCGGGTCCGGCCAGCGCCAGCGGCCGCCGCGACGTGCCGAAGGCGCGTCCCAGGCGGAAGATCTCGCTGACCGGGGCGCCGGTGAGGCGGCTCACCTCCTCGAGGCCGAAACGGCTGCGCACGTAGGCCTCGAAGCCGTCGCCTCCCGCGCCCGAGCCGCCGGGCCGGTCGTGATAGCCGCGGGTCAAGCGGTCGAGGAACGAGCGGTCCGCCAGGTCCTCCAGGATCAGGACGTGGACCAGGCCGAGGGCCATGATGGCTTCCGTGCCCGGGCGCACCGCCACCTTCAGGTCGGCATGGTTCGCGGTCGGCGACATGCGTGGTCCGACGTACGCGGCGCTCGCCTGGCGCGCGGCGATGGGCGCCCGCAGGCGACCCCAGGTCTTGGTCTGCCACACCGGGTGGCCGTCGGTCTCGAGCGACTCGTGGCCGAAGCTCAGGACGAAGTCCGCGTTCGCGAGATCGGGCGCCGGCGGTCGCGCGGTCCCGGCCACGGTCGCCCACGCGCTGCGCCATGGCTCACCCGTGGCGTCCACCACCAGGTTCGGGCTGCCGTGGGCGCGCAACACGCGCTCCAGCCAGTAGAGCGTGAGCGGGGAGTCGCCCCGTTCGAGCACCGCGAACGCCTGCGGCCGGCCCTCCGCCCGCGACGCGCGGAGTGGCGCCGCGATCTGCTCCAGCGCCTCATCCCACGAGACCGGGGTCCAGCGTCCCGAACCGCGCGGCCCGTCGCGACGCAGCGGCGTGCGGACCCGGTCCGGGTGCACCAGCTCCTGAAGTCCGGCGAAGCCCGCGGGACACAGGCCGCCGGCGCTCAGCGGGTTCGTGCGGTCGCCTTCGAGTCCCACCGGCAGCCCGTCCACCAGCCGCACCCGGAGCCCGCACCCCGCCGGACACATGCGGCACAGCGTGGGCACCCAGCGTTCCACGCCCGGGCCGCGCGGCGCCCGCAGCGTGCCTTCCTCCGCCATGGCGAACAGGCGGCGCGTGAACCATCCGGATGAGGCGGCCACCACGCCGGCGGCGCCGAGCGTGGTCAGGAACTCGCGCCGGCTGAGTGCGCTCATGAGGCCGATCCTGCCGCGCTCATCGGTGGCAATCCACGCAGTCCACGCCGGCGTAGGGACTGTGGCTCTCGTCATGGCAGCGCAGGCACGCTCCCATCCCGCGGATGCCCGAGAACGGCCCGGCGGCCATGCGGAACGGGGTGCTGCGCCGTTCGACGTCGCCGTGGCACGCGGCGCAGGCGACCTTCCCGAGCGTCACGTGGCGGCGGTGGGAGAAGTAGACGTAGGGGCGCAGCGCGAAGACCGGCACCCAGCCGAGCGCGTGGCCGCTCTCGGCCGCCAGCCGGATCTTCGCCTCCTCCGGGGCTTCGTAGAGCACGTCTTCGTGACAGCGCCGGCACACCGACACCGCCGGGAGGGTGGCGCCCTGGCCGGTGGCCGCGGTCGGGTGGCAGGTGAGGCAGGGGACGTTGTTGTCCGCATGCAGCCGGTGGTTGAACGCCACCGGCTGAAGAACCTCCCGCGCGCAGCCCGCAGAGCCTGCCGCCGCCATCACCGCCACCACGGCCATCCCGGATGCGAGTCGTCGCACGTCCGCTCCGTCGTCGTTCCCGCGCGCGCCAGCTCCGCCGCGCGCGTGGCCTCCACCGGTCCCGCGAGGACCCGCGGCGCGGGCCCCCCGCGGACACGAGCGCCCCGCCCGGCTACTTCAGCGCCAGATTGCAGGGAACCTCGCCATCCTTCGGCACGGCGACTTCCTGCGACACGTCGAGGAACTTCCGGTTCCACGCCTTGATCGTGTACTTGCCCTCCGGCACGTTGTGGATCGCGAAGAGCCCGCTCTTGTCGGTGACGGCGAAGAAGGGGTTCTGGAGCACCACGACGAACGCTTCCATCTCCGGATGGACGTTGCACAGCAGCACCGGGGTGCAGCCGGCCTTGTCGAACGTGAACGACCGCGTCTCGCCCTTCGGCCAGGTCCCCAGGTTGAACTTGTTGGCGCACTTGTCGGGGCTGAAGACGTTGTGCAGCACCTGGTCGCTGTTCAGGAAGTCCACCGTCGTTCCCACCACCACCGGCTGCACGTGCGGCACGAAGGTGAGGTTCTTCTGGTCCATGACCGTGTGCTGCTTCGGCGCGGGGAACTCCCCGGGCGCCTTCTCCACGTACACCACGATGTTCGCGAGGCTCCTCGCCCGCGGGATCGCGACCTTCCCCTTGATCGTGCCGGCGACCGTGGGAGCCGCGATGGCCGACAGGCCCGCCAGCACAAGGACTGCCAGTCTGCCGTTCATGTCTCGATACCCTCCTCCTGCAGTCTTCGCCGATGCTGCGGGAACGTGTCCGGGCACGCCCTCCGTGCCCGGCTAGAGACTGAAGTCGAGCTTCGCCACCACGCGCTCCTCGTCTGCCTTGCGCGCGTCGTAGTCGCTGATGGGGCGCACGTACTGGAGCGTCAGCTTGACGTTCGCCCGGACCATGCCGGCCACCGCGGGGATCAGCGTCGTCTGCGGATCCACGGCATCGTCCGTGTCCTCGTCGGTGGACTCGTAGCGGGCCAGCCCGATCAGCCAGGGGTAGATGACATACTGGCCCTGCGCGTACCAGGCGAGGCTCTTGCGGTCCGGCGTGCCGCCGATTCGGGAGTTCATGCTCATCGCCGTGGCATTGAGGATCGCCCGCTCGTACCAGGCGTCCAGCGTGCCGGCCACGACGGTGAGGTCTTCCTTGTCCGCGAACAGGTCCGCCCCGACCCGCCCCGAGCTGACGAAGCCGCCGACCGTCACGCTGTTGTCGCGGTAGAACGCCGAGGTCTGGCTGGCCTGCCCTTCGGTCCCGCCCAGCTCCCCGAGTCCGCCGACCTTGTAGGTGACCTGGGCGAAGACGTCCTTGTCGCGTCCGGCGTCACCTCCCTGCCCCTCCATCACGCCCGCCTGGTACTTCCATCCGCCCCTGCCGCCGGAGCCGTTGCCCGCCCCCCAGAGTTCGAGGCCGGGCTTCTCCTCGTGCAGCATCCAGCCGTTCCGGCTCTCCAGCATGGAGACGTTGAACTCGGTGGGGATCAGGCTGCGATGGCCGGGCGTGGGATCCACGACGAAGCTCCCGAGCACGACATTGAAGCCCGGGCGCTGGTTCAGCTCCAGGCGAAACGGGAACCCGGTCTCCACCGCGCCTCCCTCCGTCTCCACGGCCACCTCGCCGAAGAAGGAGAACTTGTCGCCCAGCGTCCCCGCATACAGGATCTCCACCGCCCCGGGGAATTCGAAGACGGACCTGGCCACGCTGTCGGGCTGATGGAACTTCATCTCGTACTGGCCGATGGCGTGGACCGCGAGGGGCGACGTCCCGGGGATGTCGGAGGGCCAGATCGCGTCGGGCCAGACCTGCTTGTAGGCTTCGCTGCCGAGGCTGACCGGCTCCTCCTTGCGGAAGTTCTCATCCCCGCCCGGGTACCGGTAGCCGTTGTTGCGGAACGCCTTGCCGAACGCGTTCAGCTGCGGGAACGCGTAGTGGCAGGTGGTGCAGCTGGTCTGGTACTTGCGGCTGAAGGCGGGAATCGCTCGCGCCGAGTTGACCACGCCGATCAGCAGGGGGACGAACAACAGCAGTACGGGGAGAACCAGCCGGTGCTGCTTCCGCCATGCCTCCATGGCCGTGCTCCTTGGTTCGGGTTCGCACTTCCCGGCGCCGCTTCCCGCTCAGGACGCGGGCGCCGTGGGTGTCTGCCCCGTGCCCGACAAGGCCCGGGCAATCGCGCCTCGCAGCGACTCGAGCAACTCCGGATCCACCTGGGCGCCGGGGTGCCGGGACGCGGCGATGAGATAGGCGGTGAGCGCGAGCTCGTCCACGATCCCGCGCCGCTTCTCCGTCTCGTGGACTCCCGCATCATCGAGCTGGGCCAGCGTTCGCCTGAGACCGAGATAGAGTTCGCCGATGAAGTCCCGGTCCCTGGCCCGCTCGCCCAGGTGGCTTCGAAAACTGCGCTCCGTGGCCTGGATCAGGCTGCGCGCCAGACCTTCCGCCTTCTGCGGCTCCATCGCGCCACAGCGCCCACGCAAGGACCCTGCCGCCCGCGTGCCGGGTGCGGGTTGTCGCGGAGCTGGCCCGACAAGTGGCGGTCGCGCACCGGGAAGTGAAGCGCCGGGGCGTGCGGGAGAGCGCGCGAGCCGGCCCGCCGCGGCGCCCGCGACTCGCAGATCTGCGAGACCCGGGGGGCCCGCGACTCGCAGACCTGCGAGGGGCGGAGACGAAGTGGCGGCCGCGGCCGCGCCATCGGGGGACGGGCCGCCGCCCGTTCCGTGCACCGCGCGGCGGATCCGCAGGCGGCCTGGCGGGCGCCCGGCCGCGCGGGCTAGAGGTCGAGGGCCTTCAGTCGGCGGTAGAGCGTGGAGACGTCGATGCCCATGCGCCGCGCCGCCTCTTCGCGGTTCCCGCCGGTGGTAGCCAGCACCTGGCGGATGTGCTCGCGCTCGTACGCGCTCAGCGCCGCGCGGAGGTCATCGGAGAGTTCCGCGGAGTGCGCGCGGCCGGCCAGCTCGGCCGGGAGGTCTCCGACCCCGACGTACTCGTGCTCGGTCAGCAGCATCGCGCGTTCCAGGGTGTTCTCCAGCTCGCGGATGTTGCCCCGCCACGGCGCGCTCATCAGCGCGCGCATCGCGGCCTGGTCCACGCCCAGGATGTGCCGCTTGAGCCGGGCATTGAGGCGCGGGACGAAGTGCTCCACCAGCAGCGGGATGTCCTCGCGGCGCTCGCGCAGGGGCGGGATCACGATCTCCACCACGCGCACGCGGAAGAACAGGTCCTCGCGGAAGCGCCCGGCGGCGACTTCCGCCTGGAGATCGCGCTGGGTGGCCGCGACGATCCGGGCCCGCGCCGGCCGGGTTCGGCTCTCGCCCACGCGCAGCACCTCCTTCTGCTCGATCGCCCGCAGGAGCTTGGGCTGGAGCTCGAGCGGAAGCTCGGAGATCTCGTCCAGGAACAACGTGCCCTCGGACGCCACCTCGAACAGGCCCGGCCGGTCGCGCACCGCTCCGGTGAACGCCCCCCGGACGTGCCCGAAGAGCTCGCTCTCGAACAGGTCCCGCGGGACGGCCGCGCAGTTGACCGCGACGCACGGGCGATCGGGCCCCCGCCCGACCTCGTGGATCTCGCGGGCGACGAGCTCCTTGCCGGTGCCGCTCTCGCCGCGGATCAGCACGGTGGAGTCGCCGGCGGCGACCCGGGCGATCAGCCTGCGGACCGCCTCCATGGCCGGGCTGGTTCCAACCAGGCGTGCGCCGGCGCGGACCTCGGACACCTCCCGGCGCAGGTAGCGCACCTCGCCCATCAGTCGGCGGTGCTCGAGGCAGCGGGCCACCTTGCCCAGCAGGTCCTCGGGGACGACCGGCTTGAGCACGTAGTCGGTGGCGCCGCTGCGGAACGCTTCGACGGCGGTCTCGAGCGTCCCGAAGGCGGTGATGACGATCACCGGCAGCTCGGGGTAGAGCGCGGCGAGCCGGCCCACGACCTCGAGTCCGCCGGCGCCCGGCATGACCAGGTCGCAGAGCACCAGGTCCGGCGCTTCGGCCTGGGCGGCGCGCAGGCCGTCCTCGCCGCTGGCGGCGGTGCGGCAGGCGAAGCCCTGCTGGCGCAGCAGGCTCGCCATGTCCTCGCGGAACATGTCCTCGTCATCAATGAGGAGGATGCGTTCGCTCATCTCTTCACTCCCGCGCCACCGGCCGCCGCCACCGCTTCGGCCGCCGGGAGCAGGACGACGAACCGGGCGCCCCTGCCGGGCTCGCTCTCCACCTGGAAGCGGCCCCCGTGCGCGTGGACCAGCGCATAGCTGATCGAGAGGCCGAGCCCGGTCCCCCTGGGTTTCGTCGTGAAGAACGGCTCGAACAACTTCGTCCGGACCTGCTCGTCCATCCCGACGCCGGAGTCCTGCACGGCGATCGCGACCTCGCCCTGCCGCCGGGAGGTCTCGACCGCGATGGTCCCGCGACCCGACGTCGCCTCCGCGGCGTTGAGCAGCAGGTTGAGCACCACCTGCACCACCTGGTCCCGCACCCCGCGGATGAGCGGCGAGGGTGCCGCCATCGCCCGGCGGAACACGATGCCGTTGACGCGCGGGTCCAGCTCGGCGACGCTCATCGCCTCTTCGACCGCCGCGTTCACCTCCAGGGTCGTCCATTCCCGCCGCGGCACCCGCGCGAATTCCGAGACACCGTGCACGATGCGCCCGATGCGGTCCACCTGCCCCTGGAGCAGGGCGAGGCTGCCGCTCAGGAACTCGGCATCGCTGCTCTGCTCCATCAGCCGCAGCCGCGCGGCCATGGACGACAGCGGGTTGCCGATCTCGTGGGCGATGCCCGCGGCCATGCGGCCGAGCACCGACATCTTGCCGGCGTGGAGGGCCTCCGCCTCCAGCGCGCGGCGCATGGTGACGTCCTCCACCAGCTCCACCACCTGCACCACCCGTCCCGTCCCGTCGCGCACCGGGGAGGCGATGTGGCGGAAGTAGCGCAGGCTGCCGTCGGCGGCCGGCACGGCGCGCTCCGTCTCGGCGGGCCGCCCGCTCTCGAGGACGCGCGCGGCCGGGCCGGGCTCGCCCTCCCCGGCCGCGGCGTACAGCGGACACCGCCGGCCGATCACCGAGGCGTCCCACTCCAGCCACTCGGACGCGAGCTGACTGACCCAGCGCACGGTGAGGTCGGGGTCGAGGAGGATCATCCCCACCTTGGCCGAGTGGACCACGCTCTCCAGGCGCTTCCGCTCAAGCACGGCCGAGCGCGCCGTCCGCTCGAGACGCGCCTCGCTGTGGCGCAGGCGGTCGGTGACCAGCATCGTCAGCCAGGACGCGAGCAGGAGCATCAGGACGAACGAGCCGGCCTCGCCGGTGACGAACAGAGGGTCGTGGGCGGCGTGGAGAAGATCCCCGTCCTCGTGGCCGCTCGCCGGCTGGTGCGCCAGCTCCGCGATCGAGGCATGAGGGAAGAGCTGGTTCGTGTAGTGAGGCAGGATGTCCGCGGACTCGCCCACCACCAGCGCGAGGAACAGCGACAGCGCCACGGCGGTGACGGCCAGGGACTTGCGCTTCGGCAGGACGACCGCCGCGATGATGACGTGGAACATGTAGGCGAGGTAGAGCGGGTTCTCGATCCCGCCGGACGCGTTGAGCAGCCCGGTGAGGACGACCAGGTCCGCGACCGCCTGGGCCATGATGTGGCCCTCGGGCGAGCGCACCCGGGCGACCGACCGGTGGAACCACAGGTTGGCGGCGAGGAGCACGACCCACCAGGCGAGCAGCGGCACCAGGGTCGCGCCCGGCAGCATCCGCGCTAGCGGCCCGGCGATGAGGATGAGACCGAGGATGACGCCCAGCGCGACCCACCGGGCGTGGACGAACCACCGCGCGTGCTGCCGGGCCCGCTCGTCCACTTCGGCGAGGACGAGCGGCGCCTCCACGGCGGGCGAGGAGGGGAACACCGGCACGCTCCTGCGCAGCAGGTACCAGACCCCGAGGCCCGCGAGGAGCAGGGAGAAGACGACGCCGCGGATGATCTGGAGGAAGCCCAGTGACTCCGTGGACGCGCGCTGGGCGATCAGCGTGCGCTCGACGATCTGGTAGCCGCCCACGACGGCCGCGAGACAGACAACCACGACCGGGATCACGAACTGCAGGCGCGAGGCCCGCCGGGGGGGCCGGGAACGCTGGCCGCTGGGGGGCGCGTCGGTCATGGCTCTGCTCCCGAGAGCGGCGCGGCGGGCGCCCTCACTGAGCGCACATCGGAACGGCGGGGTGGCCGGTCGGCGAGCGACGAGAGGTCGCGCTCACGGGCCATTCTATCGCTGTCGCCGGATGGCGCAAGGTCCCGGACCGCGATGCCGGCGCCCCGTCGCGCGCCGGTTCGGGCGAGCCGGACACCGACGCGACGGCCCGGCCCCCGCGCTTCAGGGCTCCAGCACCGACTCCGGCGGCGGCTGGAGCGCGCGCGCGACCGGGTAGAGGTCCTGCTCCGGGTCGGCCCAGCGCGTGCGGCGATAGAAGAAGTCGGTGCGCGCGAACGGCGAGTGCGCGAAGCTGGAATCCGCGGCCAGCCGGGACTCGAACTCGCGCGCCAGCGCCGGGTCGTCCTTCAGCATCTGCCGCGCGATCGGCTCCATCACGTAGTCCTCGGCGTACTCCTTGCGCTCGAAGATGGTGTCGAACGCGTTCCAGCGCAGGAGCCCGTCGGGCGCCTGCGGCTCGAGCAGGTGCACCGCCACCAGCGCCGAGCGCTGATCGAGCGGGACCCACAGGTCGCCGGGCCGGAACGTGCGCCGCCTCCCGACCAGCTCGAGCCTGGTCACGCTGATCGGGAAGTGGCCCTCGGCCGGGCGCGGCGCGGCGCTCCACTCGAGGATGCGCGCCATCTCGACCGAGTCGGTCCAGGCCTTCGCGAAGCGGCGCACGCGCACGCCGTGGATGGCCAGCCGCTCGGCGCACGCGGACCACTCGCGCGGCACCAGGTAGCCGGCCGGCTGGCGCACCACCAGCGCGGGCTCGAGGTCGCGGAACAGCGGGATCAGCGTGTCCCACGGCGCCTCGCTGTAGTGCGCGACCGGCGCGCCGGTGATGCCGCTCATCTCCCAGCGCGTGGCGCGTCCCCGGTACGGGAACAGCACGCTGTCGGGCCCGACGCGCGCCGCGAGCACCACCGCGCGCCGCGCCGGGTCGCGCTCGCGGCCGCGCGCCACTACCTCGGCCTGGGCCGCGGCCACCGCGCCGGTGAGCGCGGCGGGGCGCGCGTTCACCTCGGCGAGCAGCGCCACGATCAGGTCGAAGGTGGCGCGCACCCGGGTCTCGTAGGGCTTGAGCATGTGGGTCTCGACCAGTAGCGCGGGCGTGCACTGGAGCGGACCGTAGCCGGTCGAGAAGCGCGGCGGGGAGTCGCCCAGCGCGACGCCGCTCGCGGGGTCGTCGCCGCGGCGGAAGCTCAGGTAGGGCGCGGGCAGGTGGCCCATCGCGGTGAGCGCGGAGAGCACGCGGTCCCCGAACGCCTGGTCGAGCCAGCGCCCGAGCGGCGCCGGCGCGTCGGGCCCGTGGTTGTAGAGGTAGGTCACGTCGTGCCGGTAGTCGGCGCCGTCGGTGGTGTGGGTGTCCACCAACAGGTCCGGCCACCACTTCGTGAACACGCTGCCGAGCATCGCGCGCATCTCGGGCGCGTCGGCCTTGAGGTAGTCGCGGTTCAGGTTCAGCCCCACCGGCGTGGTGCGCCAGCCCGCGTTCTCGGGTCCGCTCTGGTTGATGCGGTTGTACCGCCCGGCGCGCTCGTGCGCGTCCACCGAGAAGATCGGCAGTACCAGGAGGACGACGTGGTCGAGCAGCCCGTCGCGGGTGCGGAGCACGGCGATGTCGCGCAGCAGCGCCAGGCAGGCGTCCTTGCCCTCGATCTCGCCGGAGTGGATGCCGCACTGGATGAGCACGACCGCCTTGCCGGCGGCGCGCGCCGCCTCGGGCGTGAAGGCGCGGTCCTTCGACGCGATGACCAGCGGGAGCGGCCGGCCCTGGCCGCTGGTCCCGTAGCTGGTGAGGTGCACCCATGGCGAGGCCGACTCGAGCCGGCGCAGGAACTCCAGGGTCTCGTCGTAGCCGGAGGTGAGCCGGTAGCCCGTGCGCTCAGCCCTGGTGTACCAGAACGACGTGATCTCCGTGAGCGGCGTCATGCCGCGCGGGATGACGGGTGCGACGCGCGCGGTGTCGGGCGGCGCCTGTGCCCCGCGCGCCCGCGGCGCCAGCGGGACGACGGGCTTCGGCGCGCGCGCCTGTACCACGGCCGCGGGCGCGACGAGCGCGGCGGCCAGCAGCAGCGCGGTGGCGTTCAAGCGCTCACGCCTTCGCGCTCCCCGCGTAGAGCGTCTCGGTCTTCGCGGCGAGGATGAAGTCGTTCCGGTGGAGCCCGCGGATCTTGTGCGTCCAAGTCTCCACCACGACCTTACCCCACGACAGGTGGATGTCGGGGTGGTGCTGCTCCCGCTCGGCGAGCTCGCCGACCTCGACCGTGAAGTCGAGCGCCGCGCGGAAGTCCTTGAACGCGAACGCGCGCTCCAGCCGCAGGATGCCGTCGCGTTCCACCACGTCCCAGGCGGGGGCATGCGGCCGCAGCTCCGCAATCTCCGCGGCCGTGAGCGGGGGAACCCCACCGCGGCACGGCACGCAGGTGGCCTGCTTGAGATCGTCCATGCGCGGGAAGTTAGCACACTGCCCGCGGGCCCCGGAACGGCGCGCGTGGGGCGCGCGTGGGGTCCGCCTCGGGCGGGCGGCGTCAGTCGAGCCGCACGCTCGCGTCGCCCACGCCCAGGTGCAGGCTCACCCGCGCGCTCCCGGGGCCGTCGCTCCAGTGGAGGTGTGAGCTGATGAAGCTCTGGCCGTCCACGCGCAGGCCGCGGCCCTTGAGGTCGGCGCATCCCACGCCCACCTCGGCGCTCACCGAGCGGACGTCGTGCTCGGGCACGTGAATGGTGGCTTCGCCGACACCCAGCTCGACTGCGACGTCGCCGGCGACGCCGCGGATGTCGAGACTGCCCACGCCGACGTCGAGATGGAGCGCCGTGCGCCGCGGCACCGTGACGCGCAACTCGAGGTGGAGGCCGCGGCTGTCCCACTTCGGGTAGCCCTCGACGCGGATCCTGCGCCGCGTGCCCACCTGATCCGTGACGATGCGGAGCCTGCGCGAGCGCTCGATGCAGCCGCGGCCGCCGTGCTTGCAGCGCACCTCGAGGACCACGGAGACGGAGTCGTCCACACCGGGCACGACGTACAGGTCCCCGACCGGGAAGTCCACTGCGACCGCTTCGGTGCCGCGCGCAGACCACGCGCCGGTCAGGCTGCCCAGATCGAGCGCCCGCGCGGGCAGGGCCAGCGCGAGCGCGAACGCCAGGGCGAGGGTTGTGATCTTCATGAGTTCCTCCCGCGATGACGAGGAGCGGCCCGGCCGCCGGGGCACCCGCGCCCGGCGCGGGTCGGGGCACCCGCCGGGGCACCCGCCGGGGCACCCGCCGCAGGCTGGTCCGGGTCCGGGTCCGGGTTCGCGTCCGGGTCCGGGAGGGATTACGGCGGAAGGGCGGAGCGGGTTGCGCCGCCGGACCACGGACGGCCTCGGCTCACCTCGCGATGCACATTCGGGCCGTGATCGGGTGATTGGCGCGGCGTCGTGCTGCGCCCGCGCGAACAGCGCATCGGCTGTCGCCGGGTTGGTGTGGGGGGCGAAGGCGAACGAAGACAGATCCCTCCCGCCTTCACATGTGAGAGCAGCTCTCCAGGGAGCCCCGGGAACCAGGGAACCCGTGCGCCCTCGACCGGCAGCATCTCTCCCTGGCGGTGCTCCGGCGCGTCACGCCAGCTCCGGGTGTCGCTCCTGGATCCAGCGCCCGACGAGGAGCGCGAACTCCGAGACCTCGCGCAGCAGCTCCTGCACCTCGAGCTCAGAGACCACCCCGGCCAGTTCGTAGCTGAATTCGTTTCGCTTCTCACGGCAGGTGTTGAAGTACGCCGCCGGCCGGGCGAAGAGCTTCGGGTCCGCGGCCTCCAGGGCCAGAAACGTGTTGTAGTGGCCTCCGCCGTGGGTTCTGACCCGGTGGCCTGAGGCACGGACGACCATCGTCGCGAAGGCGCGAGCTGCTTCGTACGCGTGGCCGTACTTGCCGTCGGTCGAGAGGCCCTCAAGACGCGCGTCGGCGAGGCTTCTTTCCGCGATGGCCCGGAGTTCCTGGAGCTCCGCTTTCACTCCTGGCCTGCGCTCGACCCGCTTCTCCGCCAACAACCGCTTCCACGTCATTCGCCGTCCCTACGATGAAGAGCTTCGGCTTGTTCAGCACCGAACGGACGAAGTGGTGCCCCGCTCGTGCCTTTCGGGCGAACTCCTCGGTTGAATAGGCCGTGATGTTTACCTCGCGTCCGAGTCGCTCCCTCACCTTTCGAAGCGGGAGCGCGAGGTCCGCCACCGCGATCTCCCCGACAACCATGAGGTCGACGTCGCTCGTCGCGATCTCCCTGGCGCTTGCCACCGAGCCGTAGACGAAAGCAAAGGCGATGCAGGGCGCTGCCGGCGCGAGGGCCTCGCGGACCACATCCACGAGCCCCGCTGTCTTTGCCATGAGGCCTTGAAGCTCGGGCAGGAACGGGCAGTCCGAGTCGGCCTGGTAGTAGACCTGCTTCCCTTCGGTGCGCTTGCGAAGCACGCCGGCCTGGGCGAGGTTCACGAGCTCTCGCTGGAGGCTTGTCTTCGAGACCTTGAGGTGGCGGGCGAGCTGGCTCGCGTACCACCAGCGCTCCGGCTGCATGACGGTGGCGGCGAGGATGTGCTTCCGGATGGCCGGGAAGAGGGCGTCCGCCCCGTAGCGTGTACGCATAGTGCGTACTTATGGACGCAAATCCGGAACACGTCAAGAGCGAATCCAAAGCCGAGTTCCGGCGTTCGGCCGCGCCCGCCTGCTCCAGGCGGTCTTGAAACGCTTCGCTTCTTGCGCCCCGTGTGCAAGGAGGCCCGGCAGGAGAATGCGTTCCGCGGCATGCTGCTCAGGATCCTCAGCCCTCCGGATTGGCGACCGACAGCACCGCGGGGTGTGGCCGGCTACGGCGCGTCACGCCTCGCGTAGCCGGCTCCGGCCGCGACGACCGGCGGGGCTTCCCCGGCCGGGAACGCGGCCGCCGCCTCCTCCGCGAGGCCCTTCGCCCGGCCGCGAGCCGCGGCGCGCAGCAGGTCCAGCATCAGCGCCTTCTGCAGGTGGAGGCGGTTGGCGGCCTGCTCGATCACGATGCTCTGCGGCCCGTCCATCACCTCGTCGGTGACCTCCTCGCCGCGGTGCGCGGGCAGGCAGTGCAGGAACAGCGCGTCGGGCTGCGCGAGCGCCATCAGCTCGGCGTTCACCTGGAACCCGGCGAACGCCACGCGCCGCCAGTCGGCGTCCTTCTCGTGGCCCATGCTGGTCCAGGCGTCGGTGTAGACCACGTCGGCGCCGCGCACCGCCTCGCGCGGGTCGCGGGTGCGCCGCACCGCGGCGCGGCGCTCGGCCTCGAGGAACAGCCCGGCGTCGGGCTCGAACCCGTCGGGCACCGCGACGTGGAGCGTGAATCCAAAGATGGTCGCCGCCTCGAGCCAGGAGTGGAGCACGTTGTTGCCGTCGCCCACCCACGCCACGGTCATGGCGTCCAGGTCCTTGCCGGCGCGGCGCAGGGTGTAGAGGTCGGAGAGGATCTGGCAGGGATGCGAGAAGTCGGTGAGCGCGTTGATCACCGGCACGTCGGCGTGCGCGGCGAGCTGCTGCACCACGCGGTGCGCGAAGGTGCGGATCACGATCAGGTCGCACATCTCCGAGAGCACCTGCGCCACGTCCTTGAGGCTCTCGCGCCCGTGCTCGGAGATTTCCGCCGCGGTGAGGTCCACGGTGTCGCCGCCCAGCTCGTGCACGCCGACGGTGAACGAGACGCGCGTGCGCAGCGACGGCTTGTGGAAGACCAGCGCCGCGGTCTTCCCCGCGAGCGGGCGCGGGGCGGCCGGCGTGCCCCGCAGGCCGCGCAGCACGTCAGCCCGCTCGAACAGGGCGTTCACCCAGGCGCGGTCGCGCCCCAGCAGGTCCACCAGGTGGCGGGAGGTGTCGTTCATGGCGCGATGGTCCTCACGAGATCACGGGGAGCGGAGACTCGGGCGGGGGTCCCGGTTCGGGGATGGACGGCGTCCGACCCGGCGCGGTCCCGAGGTGCGGGATGGGCAGCACCCACGATCGGCGCGCCGCGGCGGCCGCCGCCGAGGCGCCGGGGACGAGGTCGAGCACCACCGCGACCTCGTCGCAGGCGTGGCGCCGCGGGCAGCGCACGCAGTCGGTCCACACCTTGCGCGGCAGCGCGTCGCGGCCGGCGCTCACGAAGCCGCAGCGCTCGAAGAACGCGACCTCGCGCGTGAGCGCGATGACGCGAGGCAGCGCGAGCGCGCGCGCGTCGTCGAGCGCGCGCGCGACGAGCTGCGCGCCCAGGCCGTTGCCGTGGTGGTCGGAGCGCACCGCGAGCGAGCGCACCTCGCCGAGGTCGCTCCACAGCAGGCGCAGCGCGGCGCAGGCGACGACCTCGCCGTCCGTGAGCGCGACGTGGAACTCGCGCACGCACTGGTAGAGTTCGCCCACCGGCCGCGGCAGCAGCACGCCCTGCGCGACGTAGCCCGCCATCAGGCGCGCGATGCCCGGCACGTCCTGCGGCGTGGCGCGGCGAAGAACCACTTCGGTGCCCCGGCCCGGAGCGTCCGACGGCGCGCAGCGAGACGGGGCACCCGCGTCAGCGGGTCCCGCTACGCCTTCCTGGCTCCGCTCACCCGCCCGGTGAACGCCTTCGGCCGTCCCGGCCGAAGACGTACCGGGAGTCTCGCTGCGCGCTGTCGGACGCTCCGGGCCTTCCGGCGCCTCCGGATCTCCCGCGCCGATGCCCAGCCTCGCCTCGTGCTGCGCGAGCTGGAGCGCCACCGACTTCGGGCCGGCGCCGGGCGGGTGGTTGCGGCGCGCGAGCGCGGACTCGACGGTGAGCGAGGCGAGCCGCGCCGCGGTGAAGTGCGGCGAGATGGCGAAGCGGGCGTCCTCGGGCAGCGCGTCGGGAGCCACGCCCGCGCGCTCCGCCGCGGCCCACAGGCGGCCGACGGCGGCGTGGGCGTCACGGAACGGCAGGCCCTCGGCGACCAGCGAGTCCGCCAGCTCGACCGCGAGCAGGTCGGGCGTGAGGCTCGCCGTCATCCGCCCGCGGTTCGGCTCGAGCGCCGCGATGGCCGCGGGCAGCACGTCGAGCAGCGCGGCGAGCGTGTCTGCGGTGTCGAACACCGCCTCCTTGTCCTCCTGCAGATCCTTCTGGTAGGCGCAGGGCAGGCCTTTCATCACCACCGCCAGGCGCTGGGCATTGGCGATGAGACGTCCGGCCTTGCCCCGCGCCAGCTCGAACAGGTCGGGGTTGCGCTTCTGCGGCAGCAGGCTCGAGCCGGTCGAGAAGCCGTCGGGCGCGACGAGCCAGCCGAAACCGGGCGAGCACCACAGCACCAGGTCCTCGGCCAGGCGCGAGAGGTGCACGGCGAGCACGGCGGCCGCGTTCAGGTATTCGAGCGCGAAGTCGCGGTCGCCGACGGCGTCGAGGCTGTTCACGGCGAGCCGGCTGAAGCCGAGGCGCGACGCCAGGGCGATGCGATCGAAGACCAGCGGCGTGCCGGCCACGGCGCCGGCGCCGAGCGGCATCAGGTCCGCGGCCTCGCGCGCGGCCTCGAAGCGCGCCTCGTCGCGCTCGAGCGCGGCGACGTGCGCCAGCCACCAGTGCGCGAGCAGCACCGGCTGGGCGGGCTGGAGATGCGTCCAGGCGGCGACCGCCTGCGCGCCCGCGGCGCGCGCCTGGCCGGTGAGCGCGCGCTCCAGCTCGCGCACGCCCTCCACGGCCTGGTCGCAGAGCCGCATGGCGCGCAGCCGCAGCAGCGTGCTCACCTGGTCGTTGCGGCTCCTGCCGGTGTGGAGCCGGCGCGCCGGATCGCCGCAGCGCTCCGTCAGCGCCGCCTCGACCGCGGAGTGCACGTCCTCGCCCGCCAGCACGACGGCGCCCGCGGCGAGGTCGGACTCGAGCGCGTCGCAGGCGGCGAGCAGCGTATCGAGCCCGGCGGGCGAGAGCGCCCCGGCCTCCGCGACCGACTGCGCCCAGGCGCGCGACAGGGCGAGCTCCTCGGGCCACAGTCGGCGGTCCACCGGCAGCGAGTCGTTGAGCGCCTGCGCGCGCGGGTCGAGGCCGGCCGCGAGCCGGCCGCGCCACACCTGGTCAGCCGACATGGTCCACCTCGAGCGCGGGCGGTGGCACGGCGGGGAGCGCCGCGTCGGGTGATGACCCGGCGGTCGGAGTTCCGACCTCCGCGCCCGGCGCCGTCGCGACCGCCCTGCCCGCTTCCGTCGCTGTCGCGCCCGCTGCCGCCGGGCTCCCGCTCTCCATCCCGCGCTGCGCCGCGACCGCCAGCGGCAGGCCGAAGAGGCGGATGAAGCCCTCGGCGTCCCTGCTGTCGTAGCCGGTCATGTCGAACGAGGCGAGGTCGGGGCGGTAGAGCGACTGCGGGCTCGAGCGCGCGACGGCGCGGGCCTGTCCGCGATGAAGCTCCACCGACACCTCGCCGGTCGCGCACTGGAGCGCGGTGTCCACGAACGCCTGGAGCGCGCGCCGCAGCGGCGTGAACCACTGCCCGGCGTAGATCAGGTCCGCCATGCGCGGCGCCAGCTCGGCGCGCGTGCGCAGCAGGTCGTGGGGAAGGACCACGCGGCACAGGTCCTCGAGCGCCTCGTGGAGCACGGTGCCGGCCGGCGTCTCGTAGACGCCGCGCGACTTCATGCCCACCAGCCGGCTCTCGACGAGATCCACGCGGCCGACGCCGTGCCGGCCGGCGAGCGCGTTGAGCTCGGAGACCAGCGCGACGGGATCGAGCGCGCGGCCGTTCAGGCCCGCGGGCCGGCCGGCCTCGAACGCGACCGTCACGGTCTCGGGCCGCGCCGGCTGCTTCGCGGGCGCGGCGGTGAGGCGGTACATGCCCTCGACCGCGGCGGTCGCCGGGTCCTCGAGCGGGCCGCCCTCGTGCGAGAGGTGCCAGAGGTTGCCGTCGCGCGAGTAGAGGTCGCTCGCGGTCTGCGCCACCGGGATGCCGCGGCGCCTCGCGTACGCGAGCGCGTCCTCGCGCGAGACGATGTCCCACTCGCGCCACGGCGCGATCACCGCGAGGTGCGGGGCGAGCGCGCGGTAGGTCAGCTCGAAGCGCACCTGGTCGTTGCCCTTGCCGGTGCAGCCGTGCGCCAGTGCGTCGGCGCCCAGCCGCCCGGCGCACCACACCTGGCGCGAGGCGATGAGCGGGCGCGCGAGCGCGGTGCCGAGCAGGTAGCGGCCCTCGTAGACGGCGCCGGCGCGCAGCGCCGGGAACGCGAAGTCGCGCACGAACGGCAGGCGCAGATCCTCGACCACGACCTCGCTCGCGCCGATCCTGCGCGCCTTCTCCTCGAGGCCGTCGAGCTCCGCGCCCTGTCCCACGTCGGAGCAGTAGCAGGCCACCTCGCAGCCGTAGTGCTCCTTGAGCCACGGCACGATGATGCTGGTGTCGAGCCCGCCCGAGTAGGCCAGCACCGCCTTCTTCACGTTGCGCTTCGCGCTCATCCCTGCTCACCTCCCGCTTCGAGCTCCGCGATCGCACGCTCCAGCCGCTCGAGGGCCAGAGCGATCTCCTCGCCGGTGACGGTGAGCGGCGGCAGGAGCCGCACCGCGCGCTCGCCGCCGCGCGCCAGCAGCAGCCCGTGCGCGCGCGCCGCCGCCACCAGCGCCGGCGGGTCCCAGGGCGCCGGCGCCGCGATCTCGACCGCGCGCAGCAGGCCGACGCCGCGGGCCTCGGCGAGCGACGCGTGGCGCGCCACCAGCCGCTCGAGCCCCGCGCCGAGCGTGCGCCCCTGCCGGCGCACGCGCGCGAGGAAGCCGGGCTTCCTCACGCGCGCCAGCACGTACGCGCCGGCCGTGGCCGCCACCGGGCCGCCGCCGAAGGTGCAGCCGTGCATCCCGGGCTGGAGCGCCTGCGCCGCCTCGGCGGTCATGAGCACCGCGCCCAGCGGCAGCCCGCCGCCCAGCGCCTTGCTGAGCACCACGTAGTCGGCGCGCACGCCGTGCTCCTCCGAGGCCAGCAGCCGGCCGCAACGCCCCATGCCGCACTGCACCTCGTCGAAGACCAGCGCCGCGCCCAGCGCCGCGGTGCGCGCGCGCAGCGCCTGGAGGAACTCGCGCGTCGCGGGGATGACGCCGCCCTCGCCCTGCACCGGCTCGACGATCACCGCGGCCACGCCTTCGTCGAGCACCGCGTCGAGCTGGTCCACGCGGTTGAAGTCGGCGAAGCGTACGCCCGGCACGAGCGGCTCGAAGGGCTCGCGGTACGCGGGCGTCCAGGTGGCGGACAGCGCGAACGCGGTGCGCCCGTGGAAGCCGCCGCGGAAGGCCAGCACGTCGCGGCCCGGCGCGGGCCGTGCCTCCGATCCGGACTGAAGCGTGACGCCCGGCGCATCCCGTCCGCCTGACCCGGCTCGCGACGCATCGGCCGGCGCGGCCGCCGTTCCCCGCGCCCGCGCGCGGGCCCGCGCGAACTTGAGCGCGGCCTCGACCGCCTCGGTGCCGGAGTTGCAGAAGAACACGCGCTCGTAGCCGGTCGCCTGCGCCAGCGCGCGCGCCAGCTCCAGCGCCGGGCGGTTCGCGAACAGGTTCGAGCAGTGGGCCAGCGTGCGCAGCTGGCGGGCGACCGCGCGCGCGATCCCGGCGGGCGCGTGGCCCAGCGCGTTCACCGCGATGCCGCTCACGAAGTCCAGGTACTCGCGGCCGTCCGCGTCGCGCACGAATGCGCCGCGCCCGGAGGCGATTTCGAGCCGCGGGAGGGGATAGACGGGCGCGAAGAGCGCGAGTTCCTCTTCGGCGAGCGCGACGGGCTGGGCCGGGGCCGTGGCGATCGTGTCAGCCACGGGGAGCCTCCGCCGGCACGGCGGGCCGATTCGTCGTGCGAGGGCTCCGCTCCCCGGCATCGTCCATGATCGCGGACGCCGCGGGCCTCGTCCCGGCGACCGCGGGGCCGGCGGGAGTCGCTCGCGCAGGGGCGGACGCCGCGGGCGACGTCCCGGTGAGCGCGGGCCCCGCTCCGGCAGCGATGGTCCCGGCGATCGTGGTGCCCGTGCCGCTGCCGTCGAGCAGCGAGTGCAGCGTGCCGGGGCCCTGCCACTGCGCGATCGCGACGCGCGCCACGCCGCCCGCCAGCGCCGCGCGCGCGGCGAGCAGCTTGGGGCGCATGCCGCCCGTGACCTCGGGGTGCGCGAGCGCGGCGTCGAGGCCGGCGGCGTCGAGCCGCGGCGCCAGCGCGCCGTCGAGCCTGAGCCCCGGCGTGTCGCTCAGGAGCAGCAGCGCCGGGGCGCGCAGCGCGGCGGCGAGCGCGGCGGCGAAGTCGTCGGCGTTCAGGTTCAGGAGCTGTCCGCCGCACGCGCCGATGCTTGCCAGCACCGGGGTGTAGCCCTGGGCGAGCAGCGCCGCGGGCAGCGCGGCGTTCATCGCGCGCACCGCGCCCACCAGTCCGAGGCGGCCGGCGTCGGGGTGCGGACCGCACTCCGCGATGCCGCCGTCGAGCGCGGAGAGTCCGATCGCGTCCACGCCGTGCGCGCGCAGCAGGGCGACCAGGCGCTTGTTCGCGAGCCCGGCCAGCACCGCGGCCGCCACCTCGAGCGTGTCGGGGTCGGTGACGCGCAGGCCGTCCTCGAAGCGCGGGGCCAGGCCGAGGCGCCCGCACCAGGCGCTCACCTCGGCGCCGCCGCCGTGCACGAGGAGCGACCCGCCGGAAAGCGACGCCAGCTCGGCGGCCAGCTCGCGGAGCGCCGCGGCGCCCGGACCCGCGCCGGAGCTTCCTTCCGCCTCGAGCGCGCGACCGCCCAGCTTCACCACCACCGGACCGCCCGGCGCGGGCATCACGCCCCGGTCCCCCCGGACGACCGCCCGGGCGGAGCCGTCTTCCGGCCCCGCGCTCCTCACCATGGGGTGCCGTGGGTGGGCAGGCCCCATTCCTCGGGCCAGCCCAGCATGAGGTTCAGGTTCTGCACCGCCTGCCCGGCCGCGCCCTTGACCAGGTTGTCGAGCGCGGCGGCGGCGAGCAGCGTGGTGCCGCCGTGGAGCGTGGTCACCGCCACGTCGCAGCGGTTCGACGAGCGCACCGCGCGTGTCTCGGGCCAGGTGCCGGCGGCGAGCACGCGCACGAACGGCTCGCCCTCGTAGCGCGCGAGGTAGGCGTCACGCGCCTCCCCGGGACTCACGGGCCGCGCCAGCGGCGCGGTCGCGGTGAGCAGGATGCCGCGCGCCATCGGCGCCAGCTGCGGGGCGAAGCCCACCGGCACCGGCCGGCCGGCGAGCCGGGCCAGCGTGCGCTCCATCTCGGGCACGTGCGCGTGCTCGGTGCCGGCGCGGTAGAGCGCGGCGCCGCCGTCCAGCTCGACGAACGAGGTTCTGAGCTGCGGCGCGCGCCCGGCGCCGCTCACGCCCGAGAGCGCGCTCACCATGACCGGGCCCGCGATCCACTCCGCCGCGGGCAGCAGCGCCAGCGCCGCGGCCGTGGGGTAGCAGCCGGGGTTCGCGACCCGCGTGGCCGCCGGGATCTCGAGGCGGAACGCCTCGGGCAGACCGTAGACGTAGTCCCACCCGCCCGCGGCGGGTACCCGGCCGTCGCGGAAGTCCGAGGAGAGGTCCACCACCCGCGCCGGGCCGTCGGCGAGCGCGGGCCGCTCGGCGGCGAGCTGCTTCCACGCGCCGTGCGGCAGGCAGCACACCAGCGTGTCGAACGCGCCGGCCGCGAGCCGCTCCTCGAGCGCTTCCGGGTCGAGCACCGGCGGCAGGGGATCCACGCGCGGGTCCACGCCCGGCAGCAGCTCGCACGCCGGGCGGCCGGCCTGCTCGCGCGAGCACAGCGCCGCGAGCTGGAGCCCGGGATGCGCGAGCGCGAGCCGCGCGAACTCCTGTCCGGCGTAGCCGCTCGCGCCGAGCACCGCGATGCGCGCGGCCTGCGGGGCGCGGTCGGACGCGCGCGCGGGCCGGCGGCTCTCTGCCGCGGCCGCGGCCGGCGGTCCGAGCCCCGCGGCCGGAGCAAGCCCGTCCGCCGCGACGGTGGCGGGGAGCCCGGCGGGCGCGGACCCGGCGCCCGCGGAAGCGGGCGCGCCTGCGGCGATGCCGGCCCCGGCGACGGGCGGGATCACTTGCCCGCTCCGGCGCGGCGTCCCGAGATCCCGTCGAGGCGGCGCTGGAACCGCTTCGCCGCCCCGGCGTCCGCCGTGACCACCAGCACCGTGTCGTCACCGGCCACCGAGCCCACCACGCCGTCGAACGCCGCGAGGTCTATCGCGCGCGCGACGGCGTTGGCGTGTCCGGGCGGGGTCTTCACCACCGTCAGGTTCTGCGCCACCCGGGTCTCGTTGACGAAGGCCCTCAGGTCGAGCAGCTGGCGCTCGCGGTCGAGCGCCTCGTGGGCCGGGCCGGGCAGCTCGTAGACGCTGTGCCCTCCGGCATCGGGGCGCTTGGCGACTCCGAGACTGCGCAGGTCGCGGGAGAGCGTGGCCTGCGTCACGTGGACACCGGCCCGGCCCAGCGCCCTGGCCAGCTCCTCCTGGCTCGAGAAGCGGCGGCCGGAGAGGAGCTGGGCGACCAGGGCGAGACGGCGGGAGCGCGACATGGGTCCTCCGCGGGGGTGTGAATAATTATCGAGCGCCATGAATAAAACTACAATCCGGACCCGGCGTCAACGGGAATCTCGCGGGAAGCGGTGCGCCGTGCCGGGGCCGGCGCGGAATGGCCAGAAGAGCCGGGCGCCCGGGCACCGCTGCGAGCCCGCACCACCGCGCCCACACGGCGCCGAAACGCCGGCGGCCCGGGCACCGCTGCGGGCGCGGACCGCCGTGCCCCCTCGGCGCCGGAACGCCGGCGGCCCGGGCACCGCTGCGGGCGCGGACCGCCGTGCCCCCTCGGCGCCGGAACGCCGGCGGCCCGGGCACCGTTAGGGCGCCCGGGCCGCGGGGCTGCGGCGACGCTAGCGGACCTGCGCGGCGCTGCCCTTCACCTCGGCGAACGGCTCGGCGCGACCGCCCAGGTGCCGGGCCAGGAAGGGCTCCACCCGGCCGTAGAAGTCGAGGCGGTTCTCGGGACGCGCGAAGCCGTGGCCCTCGTCGCCGTACACGATGTACTCCACCGGCAGGCCCTTCGCGCGCATCGCCGCCGCGATCTGGTCCGACTCGCGGACGTTGACGCGCGGATCGTTCTGCCCCTGGCCGATCAGGAGCGGGACGCGGATCGCGTCCACTTGGAACAGGGGTGAGGCCTTCTGGTTGAACACCGAGTCCTGGTCCACCGGACCCATGCGCAGGTCCCACATCTTGCGCATCGGCGCCCAGTAGGGCGGCACCGACTGGAGCAGCGTCCTCAGGTTCGACGGGCCGACGATGTCCACGCCGCAGGCGTAGAGCCCGGGCGTGAACGTGAGGCCGGCCAGCGTCGCGTAGCCGCCGTAGGAGCCGCCCATGATGGCGACACGCCGCGGATCGGCGTAGCCCTTCGCGATCGCCCACTTCACCGCGTCGCTGAGGTCGTCCTGCATCTTCGCGCCCCACTGGAGGTCGCCGGCGTGCAGGGACTTCTAGCCGAAGCCGGTCGAAGCGCGGTAGTTCACCTGGAACACGGCGTAGCCGCGGTTGGCGAGCCACTGCGCCGTCGGGTTGTAGCCCCAGCCGTCGCGCGCCCACGGGCCCCCGTGCACGTACAGCACCATCGGCAGGTTCTTCGGCGGCACGCCGGCGGGCAGAGTCAGGTAGCACGGCAGCCTGAGCCCGTCGCGCGCCTCAATGACCACGCCTTCCATCTTCGCCAGTCGGGCCTTCTCGAGCGCCGGCTGGTTGCCGAACAGGAACGTGCCCTTCCTGGCGTTGCGGTCCCAGGTGAACCACTTCACCTGGCCGTCGCTCACCGTGTAGACGACGATCCAGGTGCGGTCGGCGCGGTCGCGGCCGGTCACGGCGAAGTCGCCGGGGCTGAGCTTCCGGAGCGCGGCGAAGTCGGCCGCGATCGCCGGGTCGAGCACCTTCCACTCGTTGCGCAGGTAGTTGAAGCCCACCGCCTGCACCGTGCGGGTGTCGTCCTGAATCATGATGCCGCCGACGTCGCAGCGCGGGTCGGTGGCGATGGTCTCGAGCTCCCGGCCGGTGGCAAGGTCCATCCTCACCAGCCGCGTGACGTCGGACCCGATCGAGGTCGTCACGTAGCCGGCCTTGCCGTCGGCCGTGAAGCCGACGAAGCTGCCGTTCTCCTCGGCCGGCAGCGTGACCAGGTCGCGCCACGGGGCGCCGGCGGCATCCCGCACGCGCAGGACCGTGCTCCCGTCCTGCGGGTTCTGCGCGGTGGCGCCGCGGATGACGAAGTCTGCGTCCACGTCCCAGCCGAGCACGTCGCCGGGGTTCTCCGTGTCGAGCTTCGACTCGCCGCTCGCCAGGTTGATCCGGTGCATGTCGAAGACCTTCCTGTCGCGCAGATTGAGGCCGACCAGGAGCTCGTCCGGATGCTTCTTGTCCGTCTCGATGCCCTGCGCGCGCACGCCCTCGTAGGGCGTGAGGTCCTTCGCGTCCCCGGCGGCGAGGTCCACCGCGTAGAGATGGAAGTTCTCGTTGCCGCCGACGTCCTGCATGTAGAGCAGGTGCTTGAGGTCTTCGGCGAAGAAGAAGACGCGGATGCCGCGCCGGGTATCGTTCGTGACCATGCGATCGTCGTCCCTGCCGACGCTCCGCACCCAGACGTTGAGCACGCCCTGCTCCGAGAGCGCGAGGTAGCCCAGCAGCTTCCCGTCGGGCGAGAGCCGGGGCGAGGCCTTCACCGGGTTGCCGAAGAACACGTCGCGCGGCACCAGCGGCGGCAGCTCCGAGCGCGCCGGCGCGGCGGGTGCGGGCGCCGGGGCGCGGATCCCCGACGCCGGAAACACCAAGGGCCGGCGGTGGGAACCGCCGGCCCTGGTGCGAAGCGCGGGAGCTACCTCATCCAGACCATCCGCCGCGCGGCGCTCCGGCCGAAGCCCTCGAGGCGATAGAAGTAGGCGCCGGCGCCCACGGCGTTGCCGCGCTCGTCACGCCCGTCCCAGACCGCCGCGTTGAGACCCGCGGGCCGCTCGCCGCTCACCAGCGTGCGCACCAGCTCGCCCTTGAGCCCGTAGATCCGCAGCGTCACCGCGCCCGCGCGCGGCAGCGTGTACTCGAGGCGCGCCGAACAGCGCGCCGGGTTCGGCCAGCTCGGCCTGAGCCCGAAGGCCAGCGGCTGCCCGCCACCCACGCCCACCAGGCTCGGATCCACGGTGAGGCTGGTGGTGCAGGTCTTGACCAGCGCTCCGCGCGAGTTCGTCACCGTGAAGGTGAGGAGGTTGATGCCGGCGGCCGCCGTGTCGGGCACGGCCACCGACATGTTCGCGTCGCCGAACGCCGCGGCGGCGAGCGCGAGCGGAACGTTCGCCGGCATCGGCCAGTTGCGCTGGCTCGAGAGCGCGCACGTGTAGTCGTTGGCGAACAGCGGGTTGTTGTTGGTGACCGTCCAGGCGAGGTTCGCGGTCATGTTCGGGATCACGGTCTGGTTCGCCGCGCACACCGTGATGACCTGCCAGGTGTCCCACCCCGTGGTCCACACGTCCACGTTGCTCCCGCGGCCGTCGGCCCAGGTGTGGCGCACGTAGCGTGCGTCGCCGAAGGACGAGCTGTAGTCGCCCTGGTTCGGCGCGATGTTGCTCGAGGACGTGGTGAAGTTGCTCTGCGCGCTCGTCAGCATCGCGCTCGGCTGCCAGGTGGCGCCGCCGTCGGTGGAGCGCGTCCCGTACTGGTGCCCGCGCGAGCCGTAGGTGTCGTCGCGCCAGTCGAACCAGGTCGCGTAGGCGCAGCCGTCCGCGCCGACCGCGACCTCGGGCAGCCACTCGTCGAATCCCACCGCGCTGTCGTTGGCGCGCACCGGCGTGGACCAGCTCGAGCCGTTGTCCGACCAGGTCACGAACGCGTCGCGCTGGTCGCGGCTGCGCTCGCCGGTCGGGGTGTAGATCGCGGTCTCGATGCGGTAGTTGCCGGTCTTGCTGCTCGACGAGGTGTACGCCGGAGCGAAGCGCAGGTAGTAGGTCGCAGTCACCGGCGCGCAGAAGCCGTACCACGCCTGCGTCACGTTCGTGCCCGCGTTGATGTCGCCGCCGAAGCACAGGCGCTGCGTGCTGTCGGGATTGGGGGCGAAGACGCGCAGCGTGTAGGTCTGGCTCGCCGGCAGCGAATCGGCCCAGACCACGAAGACCTGGCCCGCCGTCAGGCTGAACTTCCAGTAGTCGAGGTCGGCCGGGCTCACCGCGGACGTGTTCCCGCGCAGGGTCTGCCCGGGCGTGAACAGCGTCGCGGCCAGGGCGTAGCCGTTCGGCTCCACCTCGACCTTGCCGCTGTTGAGGCTGAACGGGGCGGCCCAGACGTCCACCGACTCGTTCCAGCCCACGTAGACCCGGCCGCGGTTCACGCCGGTCGTGCGGTCCACGACGATCGAGGGGAAGGTGATGCCGCGCTCGCGGTTGAAGCCGGGTGCGCCGGTGCCCGCGTTGGCGTAGAGGCTCACCACCTGGGACTCGGCGCCGAAGCTCGCGCCCGAATTCGTGGACTTCTTGAGGTTAAAGAAGTCGGCGTCACCCGCGCCGAGCGCCGACCACACCACGTAGAGCTCGCCGCCCGGCCCGACCGCGGGGCGCGAGCCCTGCACCGCGCCGTTCTCGGACACCGGCGAGAGCTGGGTCGGCAGCGACCAGGTACGTCCGCCGTCGGTGGAGCGGTAGAAGTCGATGTGGTCGGAGGTGTCGAAGGTGGTGTTCGAGACGTAGACCATCTGGCCGGTCCCGGAGGAGTCGGCCGCGATCCACTGCTTGTCCAGGAACGTGGTCGCGTTGGATGCGGTGCGCACCGCGACCACGCTGTCCCACACGAACGACGCGCCGGAGAAGTGGCCGTAGGCCACGCCGACGGCGTTGTTGCTGGCGTCGGAGTTGGCGAGGCCGCAGTAGAAGAACCGCCCGGTCTTCTCGTTCACCGCCACCACCGGGTCGCTGGTCCACTTCCACGACGGGTAGGCGGCGGGATGCGGGAGGTCGCCGCCGTCGGTGAAGGTGGCGCCGTTGTCGGTCGAGTAAGCGTAGCCCTGGGTGTCACCGCCGGTGACGAAGCCCTGCCCGTCGTTCCACGCCACCAGGATGTTGCTGCCGAGCGAGGCGATGCACTCCTCGGCCTGCCCGGCCGTCGCGGAGTCGCCGCCCGGGGTGTTGGCGCGCACGTTGGTGGGAACGACCGCCGTGGCCTCGGCCGCCGCGGGCGCGGCGAGGCGCTCGCTGCCCGCCGGGAGCGGGCCGTCGTCCACGAACGCCTCGCGGACGCGCTGGCCCCTGGTCGGGGCGGGCTTGCCGCGCTGCTTCAGCTCGCGCGCCTCGCGCTGCCGGCGCGCCACCTCGGTGAAGTGCCGCCGCGCGCCCTGCCACAGCAGGTCGTGCTTGAGCTGGCGCATGGCCTGGAGCCGGACCTCGCGCGGGATCGGCACGCCGTCGGGCGCGCGCTGGACCGGTTCCTGGGCGTGAGCGGTGGCGAAGGTCAGGGCGGCGAGCAGGGCCGCGGCCGCGGCGCGGCCGAGCCGGGGGGCAAGGTGGCGCGCGGGTGGGAACCAGGGCATGAGGAAACCTCCCGAGCTGGAGTGGGAACGGAGCGACGCGAGAAGTCCGGCGATGATTCTACACGGACTCGCAATCCCGGGGCCAGCGACGGAGCGCGCGAATCGCGGCGACGACGCGCCTCGCGGCAGGAAGCGGTGGCGGTCACCGTGCGTCCTGCACGGTGACCCCCCGCGGGGCGCCGCCGGGCACGGCGGGGATCTCCCCGGCGCTGCGCGCAGGTCGCCCCGCGCGCGGGGCGCGAAGCGGCTGGAACCGGGCCCGGGTCACGGTCGGGCGATGCCCCGCGCCGAACGCGGGGCGCCGGGTCACCGCACGATCGCCGCTTTCGCGGTGAGCGAGCGGCCCGACTGCGTGAGCCGCACCAGATACACGCCGGGCCGGAGCGTCCCGAGACCGGCGAGCTCGACCGTGTGGAAGCCCGGACCGCGCACGCCGAGGTCGAGCGCGCGTACGCGCCGGCCGGCGAGATCGAGCAGCTCCAGCGTGGCGGGCGCGCCCGGAAGAACCGACAGGGAGACCGACAGGGCCTCGCGCGCCGGGTTGGGCCTGAGCCCCGCCAGCGCCAGCCCCGCGCGTTCCGCGCGCGGCGCGTCGAGCGCCGACACCGGGATGATGGTGAAGCTCGAATCGCTCCAGTCGCCGTGGTTCGGCACCGCCGGGTCGTAGGCGCGGATGCGGGCCTGCGTGGTGTAGGGCTCGGCCACGGTCCAGGTCCAGCTCGTGCCGGCCAGGTTGGTGGCGATGGTCTGCGCGTTGGCGCCGCCGTCGCGCGAGATCTCGAGGTTCACGGCGGTGACGCCGGGTCCCTTCGTCCAGGTGACGGCGTGCTCGCTCTCCGAGATCCAGCTCTCCCCGCCGTTGGGAGAAGTCACGGCCACCGCGCTGGAGAGCGCGCCGACGCAGCTGGCCCGGAGCACCGAGGCCTTGCCCGACAGGAGCGTGTTCGCCACGGCGAGATCGGGCGCGCCGTCCTCGTCGAAGTCGGCGATCGCCAGCGCGCGCGGCGAGGTGCCCGCGGCGAAGGCCTGCGGGTCGCCGAACGTGCCGTCGCCCACGCCGCCGCCGCCCCGGCCGGTCAGGGTCGAGAGCGTGGCGCTGGTGTTGTTCACGACCGCCAGGTCCGCGATGCCGTCCTGGCTCCAGTCGGCGACCGAGACGGCATAGGGGTTCGCGCCGCACGGGTAGTTCACGGCCGCGGCGAAGGTGCCGTCGCCCACGCCGCCCGCGCCCTGCCCGAGCAGGATGGAGATGTTCCCGCTGCTCTGGTTCGCGACCGCGAGATCGGTAATGAGGTCGCCGTTGAAATCCCCGGCGGCGATGCTCGACGGCAGGCTCCCCGCCGCGTAGGTGACCGGCGCGGCGAAGGTGCCGTCGCCGCGGCCGCCCGCGCCCTGGCCCGGGTAGATCTTCGCGCCGGCGCTCACGCACACCGCGATGTCGGTGACCCCGTCGTGGTTGAAGTCGCCGAGCGCCAGCCCGTGCGCGCCGCTGCCGGCGCTGTAGGCGACCTTGGCGGCGAACGTGCCGTTGCCGGCGCCGGCCGTGCCCTGGCCGAGCAGGATGTCGAGCGTGCCGATCGCGCACACCGCGGCGATGTCCTGGATGCCGTCCTCGTTGAAGTCGCCGACCGCGAGCGCCCAGGGGGCCTGGTCCACCGCGAACGTCGCGCCCGCGGCGAAGCTGCCGTTGCCGACGCCGCCCGCGCCCTGGCCGGTCAGGATCGAGAGCACCGAGGTCTGTTCCTCCGCCACCACCAGGTCGGCGATGCCGTCGCTGTTGAAGTCGCCGGTGGCGAGCGTGCGCGGGTACGAGCCCGCCGGCACGCCCACGTTCACGGGTGCCGCGAAGGTCCCGTTGCCGACGCCGCCCGCGCCCTGGCCGCGCAGGATCGAGACGTCGTCGCTGCCGTAGTTCGCCACGGCGAGGTCGGTGATGCCGTCCTCGTCGAAGTCGCCGGGCACCACCGCCAGGGGCTGGACGTCGGAGTTGTACGCCACCGCGGCCGCGGGCGCGCACACCGCCGCCTTCACCTCGCCCGAGAACTCCGACTGGTCCGCGGCCCGCACCGCGCGCACCTTGTAGTAGAACGTGCCGAGGTCGGCGTCGGTCCAGTCCGTGCCCGTGGTGGAGCCGAGCAGCGCCGGGTTCAGGTCGAGCTGCACCGAGCTGCGGTGGACGTCGTAGCGGATCACGCCCGCCGTGGGGCTCGCGGTCCAGGTCAGGTGGGCCGCGCCCGCCACCGCGACCGCGAGGTTGCGCGGCGGCTGTACCACGGCGGCCGCCATGCACGAGGCCTCCGAGGCCTGGCGCATCACCGTCTTGCACGCGTTGTGGAAGTCCAGCCGTATCGTGCCCGCGATGTTCCCGAGCAGGTGGCAGTAGCTCATGATGGTGCCCTTGTCGGGCGGGAGCCTGTTCGGTCCGCCGTAGCAGCCGCCCTCCGAGGCATAGCACGAGTCGAGCATGCCGCCCGGCGGCGCGTAGCCGTTGTAGCCCCACCAGCAGTTGTGCGTGTGGTACGAGCTGAAGTTGTGGCCGATCTCGTGGGCGATGACGTTGACGTCCCAGGTCGTGGTGTTGGTCGGATAGCTGTAGCTCGCGTCGATGGCGCTCACGCCGTAGCCGTACGAGCTGTTGCACAGCACGTTCAGGTACGCGATGCCGCCGCCCAGCGGGTTGCCCGAGACGTGGTGGGCGAGGGTGCGCGAGACGCCGGTGCGGTTGGCGTTCCAGTACGCCTGGAACTCGTCGAGCCGCGCGCTCGTCGTGCTCCCGGTGTACGGGTCCGACGCGGTCCACAGGTACAGGTAGGGCACGCGCAGCGTGACGTTGATGTCGCGCTCGTAGATCGCCGAGACCGTGCCCATCACCGTGGTGATGTAGTTGAGCGCGCGCGTGGTGTCGTCCGCGAACTTGACGTGGAAGAACTCGTAGTCGCACTCCACCGCCACGTCGGACACCAGGCGCGTGAGCGTGACCTGCACGTCGGCGGGCAGCGGCGCCAGCCGGGCCCGGGGCCCGGAGGTGACGCGCGGCAGGTCCTCGGCCGCGCAGGTGAAGGGCGCGGCGCCGGCGGGGCGCTCCCCGTCGTCGGCCAGCACCACGTGGTCGCCGCCCGCGCCTGCGGCGGGGGCGATCGAGAAGCGCGCGTCCCCGCGCTCGATGGTGCCCAGCACCTCGCCGCCCGACATCGAGAGCACCGCCCACGAGCCGGGCGCGCCCTCGACCGTGCCCTTGAAGAGCGTGAGGTCGGTCGCGAGCGGCAGGTCGCCGCCGCGCGCGCCGGCGACGATCTGCGCGCCCGGCGCGAACACCTCGAAGCGCTCGAGGGTGAGCACCGCATCGCTGCCGTCGGCGAGCGGCACGGCGAGCCTGCCGCCGCCGGCCAGCCGGAAGCGCCGGACCGCCGCGCGGTCCACGGAGACGAACGCGGCCGCCCGCGGCGCGCGCCGGGAGGCGGCGCGCGCCGGGGCGGCCGTGCGGGTGAAGATCCTATCGGACTGCGTCTGTGCCAGCGCGCTCGTGCCGAGCAATCCAAGGATGAGGAGCGGGAGCGCGATGACCTGTCTCACGTGACCTCGCGGGCCCGTTTCATCGGACGACGGTGACGCGCGCCGTGAGCGCGCGCCCTCCCTGCGTCAGCCGCACCAGGTAGAGCCCCGGCTCGAGCCCGAGGCCCGCGCCCAGGTTCACGACCTGGCCGCCCGCCGCGCCGACCTCCCGCGTCCGCAGACGCCGGCCGCTCACGTCGAGCAGCTCGAGGGTCGCGGGCGCGGCGTCGGGCAGCGAGAACGACACGTAGAGCGCGCCGCCCGTCGCCGGGTTGGGCCGCGCGCCGGCGAGCGCGAAGCGCGGCGCCACCGGGACCTCGACCCAGGTCGCGGGCGTGGCGCGCGTGGCGCCGCCCTCGTCCCACGCCAGCCGGTAGGCGTAGCGCGCGCCCGGCGTCACCGCGACGTCGGTCCAGGTCAGCATCCCGGTGCCGTCGGCCGACACCGTGCCGCGCGCGGTCCACGCGCCCTCGGTCTCCGCGCGCTCGACCGTGGCCGTGAAGCCCTGCCGCGCGCCGGCGAACCAGGTGAGGGTCACGTGGTCGGGCGTGGCCTGCGCGCTCGCCAGCGCCACCTGGGTCGGCGTGGGCGCCGAGAGCGACGAAGTGTAGACGTCCGGGTTGAGGTTGCGGCCGTCGGCCCACGCCGCGTAGACGCCGGCGCCGTTCGCGAACAGCGCGAGGTAGTCGCCCTGGTTCGGCGCGATGTTGCTCGAGACGCTGGTCCAGTTGGTCTGCACGTCGGTCACGGCGCCGAGCGAGCTCCAGCTCGCGCCGCCGTCGTCCGAGCGCGTCAGGTAGACGTGCGACAGGCCGCCGCAGTTGCCGGCCGGGGAGTCGCGCCAGTCGTACCACAGGAAGAACGCCCGGCCCGGGATGAACCCGGTGGGGCCGTTGGTGAGCACCGCCACCTCGGGCAGCCAGTCGTCGTAGTTGGCCGGGCTGGTGGCCGCGAGCACCGGCGTGGACCAGATCAGGCCGTCGCCCGAGTAGGCCACGAACCCGTCGCGGTGATCGCGCGCGCGCTCGCCCGGCGTCGGCACGTCGAAGCCGGTGACGAGCTTGTAGGAGCCGGTGGTGCTGCTGAACGAGGCGCAGCGGATGTAGTAGGTGCCGGTCACCGGGATGGTGAAGACGTACAGGTTGTTGAGCCCCGGGCCCGGCGCCGAGTAGGCCAGCCGCGTCAGGCCGTCGGTGCAGAACAGCCGCAGCGACATGTCGAGCGCACCCGCCACGGTGTCGGCGTAGACGATCACGGTCTGTCCCGCGGTCGCGCTGAAGCTGAAGTAGTCGAGATCGGCGCCGCTGCCGATGGTGCCGCGCACCCCCGCGCCGAAGGTGATGGGGTCGGCGGTGGCGGGCGTATCGTTCCCCTCGCTCTCGTTCACCGTGGGCAGCGTGCCGAGGTTGTCGTCGTAGAAATCAATGCCCTCGTTCCAGCCCACGTAGATCCGGCCGCGGTACGCCCCGGTCGAGCGGTCCACCGCGATCGAGGGGAAGGTGATCCCGTTCTCGCGGTTGAAGCCGGGCGCGCCGTTGCCGAAGGTCGAGTAGACCGAGGCGACGGTGGCCTGGCCGCCGAAGCTGGCGCCGCTGTCGAGCGAGCGGCGGACGTTGAAGTAGTCCTGGCCCGAGGCGGTCTGCCCGATGGTGTACCAGACCACGTAGACCTCGCCGTTCGGCCCCGTGGCCGGGCGCGAGCCCTGCACGTAGCCGGCGTCGGCGTTGGCCGAGAGCTTGATCGGGTTGTCCGGCCAGGTCGCGCCGCCCACCGCGGAGCGCTGGAACACGATGGTGTCCATCGTGCCGAACACGGTGTAGCTCAGGTAGAGCCGGTTGGCCGTCGAGTCGGCGACGATCCACGGCTTGTCCAGGAACGCGCTCGCGTTGCTGAAATTGCGTATGACGACCGGCGTGCCCCAGGTGAGGACGCCGCCCGGGAACGTCGCCTTGACCACCGCCACGCCGTTGGTGGTCGCGGTGGGGCTGGCCATGGCGCAGAACCAGAACTCGTGGGTCTTCTCGTTCACCGTGACGATCGGGTCGCTGGTCCAGACGAAGCTCGGGTAGGCCCCGGGCTTGGGCGGCACGCCGCCGTCGGTGAAGGTGGCGCCACCGTCGGTGGAGTAGCCGTAGCCCTGGGTGTCGCCGCCGCTCACGAAGCCCTGTCCGTCGTTCCAGGCCACCAGCACGTTCAGGCCGTCCACCGCGATGGACTGCTCGGCCTGCCCGGCGTTGGCCGCGTCGCCCGCCGGGTTGTTGGCGCGCACGTTGGCGCCGAGCGCCTGCAGCGCCGCGGGCGGAAGCCCGTCTCCGCTGCGCGCTCCCGCGGTCCCGCCCTGCGTGCCGCCGCCCTCTCCGCGATCGCGCGGCTGCCCGCGCCCGCTTCCCTTCGGGCTCATCAGACCGGCGTTGCGCAGCCGGAGCAGCCTGCGGGCCTGCTCGATCCGCCCGCTCGCGCCCTTCATGAGCAGGTGCTGCTGGAGCCGCTTGAGCCGGGCCACGTGTGCGGCCTGCGGTCCGTCCGTGGAGGTGGGCCCCTGCGCCGCGCGGGTCGCGACGGGCAGAGAGGCCATGAGCGCGAGGGCGAGCACGCCCGCCAGCGATGCGTTGCGGAAAGTGCGCGTGGTCATGGAGACGGTTCCTTGTCCCGGCTGGCGGGGCGCCGGACCTCGCCAGTGCCGTGGTGTGGGAGTGGGTCGCGGACGCGCTGCCGGTCCGACGCGAGCAGAGGACCGGGCACGCGCCCGCTCAGGCTGGGACAGTTTCGCACCGGGCGCGGCCGCGGCCAAGCGGAAATCCCGGAGCGCGCGGGGTGCTTTCGACCCACGCGGCGACGCGCCGCGCGGGGTCGAGCCGGGCCGCCAGTGTGCCGGGCGCGCGGCTGCCGGCGTGTCCGCACCTCGCACCACACGGCTCGCGCCCGGCGCGCCCGCAGCGCCGGCCGCCGGCCCCGGCGTCAGGGCGTCGGGCGGAACACCATGAGCCCGAGCATCGCCAGGTAGAACAGGCTCAGGAGCAGGTTCGCGAAGCGCCAGCGCCCGAGCGCCCGGTCGTAGCCCTCGGAGCTGCCGCTGGCGGCCGCGGCCGCCGAGAGCGCGGCCAGCCGGTTCGCGGCCGGCAGCGCCACGAAAGCCATGAGCGCGACGCCCGCCACCCACACGATGTTTACCCAGCGCAGCCACACGCCGGCCATCGCGTACCCGGCCGCGGTCGCCAGCAGGTTGCCGAAGATGCCGAGCAGCACGAGCGCGCCCACGCCGGCCACGCGGCTCGCGAGCCGCACGATGCCCCACAGCATGGCGCGCTGGCGCCAGTCGTCGGTGGCGCGCGCGGCGCGGCCGTTCCATTCTGCCACCACCAGGCTGCCGACGAAGCTGAAGGCGAAGAACAGGTGCACGAACTTCCAGAGGTGGAGCATGGCGTCCCCCGGGATCACGCGTCAGGTACTCTCTGCTGCGGCCGGCGCGGCAGTCTAGTGGCGCCCCGCGGCGCGGTCCAGCCCGGGCGCCGTGGAGCGGGCGCCGCAGGGTCGGCTCGTCCTGGTCCCGGCCATCGCGCCCCTCTCTCCATGGCAGAGGCCTGCCGTCGCACCGAAGGCGCCGTCGCGCGGCCCACGCCCAGCCCCGCGGCGCTCACGGGCGAGCGCCGCCCGCGAGGCCGTAGGCGCGCTGGAGCAGCAGGCCGTCCTCGTCGGCGGGGTCGATCGTCAGGCAGCGCCGCACCGCGACATCGGCGGCGCCGCGGTCGCCGCGCAGCAGCGCGAAGCGCGCGCTCATCGCCCAGTAGCCGCTGCTCTCGCCCTGGTACCTCTGGCCCCACTGGTTGAGCGAGTCGGCCCGGGCGAAATCGCGCAGGTCCCAGGCCAGCCGCGCCCGGTTGAGCGCGAGGATCCCGTGGAAGATGAGCGTGTCGCCGGGCTGGACGCGCCACGCCGCCAGCATGAGCGAGTCGGCGGCGCGCAGGTTCCCTGCGATCATGCTGTCGGAGGCGGCGAGGTAGGAGAGCAGCGCCGCCGGTTCGATGACGACGGCGGGCCACGGACGCCGGATCTCGAACTCCACGAGGGCGTCCGGGCGTTGGTGGAGCCCCCGCTTGCCGCCGAATGCGTGCCAGTCGAGCGCGGAGTCGCGATACCACACGCGCGCCGCACGCAGCGACTGGAACCCGACCTCGGCGAGGCGCGGCTGCTGCCAGAAGCGCAGCTGCGCGGCGCGCGGCAGCACGGGATGGCGTGCGAGCATGACCCGCCGCGCCGACTCGACCGTGCGCTGCAGCCGCACGATGCGCACGAAGGAGAAGTCGGACGTGGTGAGCGGCACGGCCATCTCGACGACCGCGGGTGCGGCCGGCGCGGCGAGCAGCGCCGCCAGGCGCACGGCGGTGAACACCCCCGCGAGCCACGGGCGCACCAGCCCGAGCGTGCCGGCGAGCGCGACCGCGAGCCCGAGCGAAGCCACCGAGGTGCGCCACGCGTTCCAGTCGGGGAACACCAGCGCGAGCGGCGCCAGCGTGGCCAGGAACCACGCGGCGCCGCCCAGCAGCGCGGGGGCCGCGGCGGCGAGCCGCGCGCGTGCCCGGCGCCCGGCAGCCAGGCCCAGGGCGAGCAGCGCGAGCGCGCCGTAGAGCAGGACCGCGGTGTCGCGCACCGCGGGGCTGGCGTCTTCGAGGTCGAGTTGTGCGGTGAGTCCGCGCGCGAGCACCGGCAGCAGGCCCGCCAGCGGGGACACGGTGTAGGTGTCACCCGGGAGCTTCACGCCGTGGTGCAGCGCGGCCGCGTAGCCCGCGCCCCACAGCGCGGCGACCACGAGCACGCCGCCGAGCGAGACCAGCCCCGCGCGCAGCTCGCGCGCGCGCACCCACGTCACGAACGGGAGCACCGGCAGCACCACCGCCGCGGTCTCGTGGCTGAGGAGCGCGAGCAGCGCGACGAGCGCGGCGTGGAGCCGGCGCCCGGCCAGCGCCCGCTCCACCGCCAGCGCGGCGAACAGCATGGCCAGCACGTGCTGGCCCGCGCTCGGCCACGCCAGCAGCACGCGCGCCGGCTCGGAGAGCAGCGGGAACGCGGCGACCGCGGCGGCGACGCCGGGCGGGAAGCCACGCCGCGCGATGCGCCACAGCACGGCGTAGAGCGCCAGCAGCAGCAGCGCGTGCAGGGCCGCGGCCGCCCAGGGCGCGGAGAGCAGCCACGGCCCCACCAGCGAGAAGTAGAGCTGGCGGCTCACCGGACGCCAGTAGAACGCGGCGCCCATCGAGTCGAAGGGATCGAGCGGGTGCTGGAAGCGCAGGCGCTCGAGGAACGTGTAGTCGTCCGCCACCGCCATGCCCAGCGTGGGCGTGCGCGCCGCCACGAAGAGCGCGACCAGCGCCAGCGCGCCGAGCGCCAGCCACAGCCGCGCGCGTCCCCCGCCCGCGGACGGGACGCGGGGCGCGGTCCGGGCGCGGGCGTCCGGGCGCGTCACGCGCGTCACGCGGTGGGGCTTCGGCATCGGCGGGACTCCCGTGCGGTGGGAGGTGGGATCCGCGGAGCCGCTGCTGCGGCTCCGGCGCGATCATCCTACACGGGCGGCGCGGTCTGCCCGAAGTCGCCCGGCGCCGGCACGGCGTCCGGGTGGAAGCGCGCCCCGACCGCGTCGCCCGGCAGCAGGCCGCGCATCCGCCACCGCGCTGTCGCCCGGGGCGGCCCCGCCCACCGCAGACGAGTCCGGCGGGAACAGCACCTCGCGCGCCGGCCCGCGCAGCTCGACCCGCAGCGAGTCGCGCTCCGGCAGCGACTCGGGAGCCAACCAGCCCTTCGCGATCATGGCGCGGCCGATGAAGTGCATCTGCGCGCGCTCGAAGGGGCGCAGTGAGCCGTCGGGCGCGAAGCGGTACCTCCACTTCGCGGGGGCCGGAATCACGGTGGTGAGGAACAGCGCCTCGTCCACCGTGAGATGCGCGGCATCCTCGTCGAAGTACCAGCGCGCCGCCTCGCCCGCGCCGTGGACGCCGGGCCCCCACTCGATGATGTTGAGGTAGATCTCGAGCAGGCGGCGCTTCGAGAGCCCGGTCAGGTGCTCGAGCACCCACGCCAGCACCACCTCCTGCGCCTTGCGCGAGAGCGTGCGCGCGTGGCCCAGCCACAGGTTGCGCGCGAGCTGCATGGTGATGGTGCCGGCGCCGCGCCGGTAGGCGCCGGCCCGCAGGTTCTCGGCGATGGCGAGCTTGATGGCCTCGGTGTTGAATCCGCGGTGGCGGAAGAAGGCGCCGTCCTCGTTGGTGATCACGGCGTGGACCAGCAGCGAGTCCAGCGCCTCGAGCGGGCGGAAGTACGGGTTGGCGCTCGACAGCTCGCGCTCCACCATGCGGTCGTGCGGCAGGTGGATGCGCGCGACGAAGGGCTGATCGAGCGAGAGCAGGTCGAGCGTGGTGCGTTCCGCGTCGAGCGCCAGGCCGTGCGGGATGACGTCGGCGCTGAAGTCCACGCTGTCGGGCCGCGCCAGGTCGAGGTCGAGCCCCAGCCGGTAGTCGAACGAGCCCTGTATCGCGAGCCCCTCGAGCGGTCCCAGCACCGCGCGCGGGAGGCTTTCCGCGATGCGCGCCCGGGTGATGCCGTCGGCCGCGAGTCGCAACGCGACCTGCGGTCCCGCGCGCTGGAGCGCGCCGCCCAGCGTGAACGGCAGCCGGCCCAGCCGCACGCGCGTCGTGTCGGCGAGCCGCAGCACCCCGGCGCGCCGATCCTGCGCCAGCGCGCCGTCCACGCTCACGGCGAGCGTCTCGCTTCGCGCGCCGCCGGACGCGAGCACGAAGCGCGCGCCGCCGGCCAGGCGGTCGTCGTGGTCCCAGGCAATCGCGAGGTCGAAGCTCACCTCGTCCTGCAGCGCCAGGGAGCCCGCCGCGCGCAGCCGCACGCCGGCGGGCGACCGGTCGAGGTCGAGCCACGCGAGCCGCACGCCGCGCAGGAGCGCCTCGTCGCCGGGCGGCACCTCGAGCGTCACGTCGCGCACCATGAGCCGCGGCAGGCGGCGGGCCGGCGCGAGCAGCAGGCGGGCGAGCGATTCCGCCTCGCGCCGGAGCTTCTCCGCGCGCGGGCGGCGCGGCGCTTCCTCCTCCTCGGGCGCCAGCGTGTCGGCCGCCGCCGCGGCGCGCGCGCCGGGACGCAGCCACGCGTGGGAGAGCGCGAGGCGGCCCGGACGTGGATGGAGGACGAGCAGCGACCACGGGTCGAGCGCGGCGACGAGCGAGTCGGCGCGCACCAGCGTGTCGCCGCGCGCGTCGGTGAGGGCGAGGCCGGTGACGCGGGCCTCGAGCGGGAAGGCGAGCGCGAGCGTGTGCCAGCTCGCGCTGAGCCCGCGCCCGGACGCGGCGTGGCGGATGCGCGCGGCGACCACCGCGCGGCCGGCCGCGCGCGCTCCGAGCAGGGCGAGCGCGGCGAGGGCGAGAACGACGGCGGCGCGGACGAGCCCCGGGCGCGCGGACATGACCGCGTACTCTAGCCGTTCGTCACCGGCCGGGCTACCGCGTGCGGCGAGGGAGCATCGCGGATGGGGGGCAGGATGCCCTTACCTGATGACCACCATTTTCCGCGCGGCGCTCAAGCTTCCGGCCTCGAGCCGGTACAGGTAGCAACCCGGTCGCCAGCCGGCCGTGGACAGGGATACCTGGTGGGGGCCGGCGGTCTGCCAGACCTCCGAGAGGACCGTGGCCACGGAACGCCCTTGTAGGTCGAACACGGTCAAGCTGACGCTATGACTAGCGGGGAGGGAGTAGCGGATCACCGCTTGATCCAGCACCGGATTGGGCGCGCATTGAGCCAAGCTCAGCTCCCGACCCACAGTCGAACCCGGCGGCTGCGGCGGCATGATGGCCGCGAAACAAATGATCGGCCAGGAACCCACTCTTCCGAATCCGCCGCCAACGTAGATGCTGCCATCGCTCGCCGCAAGCGCCAATACCTGACCGTCGAGGGTCGGGTACGAGTGCCGAACGGCAGCGGTCTTCGCGTCCATGGCCGCGAAGTACTCGCGGGACTCACCGGACACGCCGGAGAAATAGCCGCCGGCGAAGACCGTACTATCGCTGGCCGCGAGCGCGTGAATGCGGGTGCTGCCTTCGGGGCCGAATGCATTGGGCGCCCATGGCGTCACTGTCCCCGAACGATCGAAGGCCGCAAGGAAGTCACGTGGTAGCCCGCCGACGTTGTGGAACCAGCCGCCCACGTAGATGGTCCCGTCAAGCAAGGTGATCGCGTCGATGGACCCGTCGGTGCCGGGATTCCAGGGTGTAGCCATCCCGGTCACCGGATCGAGAGCGGCCAGTGACCTGCGGGACTGCCCACCCGCGGTGAGGAAATCGCCGCCGACATAGACCACCGAATCGCTCACGGCGACGCTGTAGACGTCGCCACCAGCCTGCGGATTCCACGCAGTGGCAAGGCCGGTAGACGTGTCGATCGCGGCAAGGCCTCGCCGCGGCTCGCCGCCGATTGAGCTGAACAGCCCGCAGGCCACCACCGCGTCGCTCATTCGTACCACTGAGTAGACCGTCGAGTTCGCGCCAGGATTCCAAGGGAGGGCCAGGCCCGTGGCTGGGTCGAGCGCAGCGATGTAGCTGCGCGGTTGCCCGCCCACAACGTCGAAGTTCCCGCCCACGAAGACTTTCCCACCGTGGACGAGCAGACTCCTCACGCCGCTGTTCGCGCGCGGATCCCAATCCGTGACACGACCAGTGTTGGCGTCAATCGCAGCGAGGCAGCGCCGCTCCACCCACTCCCCTACCGAGGTGAACCAACCGCCGACGTAGAGCACACCTCCCTGGAGGGCGAGCGAGAAGACATAGTCGTTCGTGCGAGGGTCCCAATCGAACCGCTCCCCGGTCCTGACGCTCAACGCCGAGGCGTTGGTTGCGGGAACGCCGCCGAGCGAGTCGTACTCTCCCGCGACGAAGAGCGTGTCCCCCGAGCGCAGCAGCGACCAGAACTCTGCACCGACACTCCTGGGGAAGGTCGCCGTCACGGTCCATGATGTGGCTTGACCAGCAGCCAGATCGAGCTGCGCAATCCCTCGCCGGGTTTGGCCCCCGAGCTTCGAGTACGACCCTGCCACGAACAGCGATCGACCATCGATCAGCAGGGCGTTGACGTGAGGCCCAAAGTCGATGCTCCAGATCGGGGTTCGCTCGAGACCTGGATCCCATGCGTGTACCGAACCGGTCTCCGTACCGACCGCCACGAGACACCGATGGAACTCTCCGTTTGCAGTCGAGAAGTACCCGCCGATGTAGAGCGTGGTGTCCTGCAACGCCAGCGCCTTCACCTGATCGTCGAGGTTCACCTGCCACGGCGTCGGCACCCCGCTCGCCAAGTCTACCGCTGCGACATAGGACCAGGGCTGCCCCGCGACGTACGCGAACCATCCGCCCACGTAGAGCGTAGGCCCGCTTGCCACGAGCGCCGTCACCCGGCTATTGATGTCGCACGTCCACGGAAGTGGCGTGCTGCTCGATGGACTCAGCGCGGCGAGATGCGCTCGCGGCTCGCCCCCGACGAAGTTGAAGTCGCCGCCCACGTAGAGGGTTTCGCCCACCAACGTGATCGCCCACACCTGCTGGTCCGGATCCGGTGCCCACGCAGACACGCTCCCGTCCGCAAGGATGTGGGCGAGATTGACTCGTGGCTGCCCTCCGACGTGGGAAAACCGTCCACCGATGTACCAGCCGCCTCCGCCATCGGCCACGACCGCATAGACTCGGCCGACGACGCGAGGGTAACGCGTGAGCGGGATGGCGGAGCGAGCGTTGACCGGCACGCCGCCCCCCGTCGAGGGGCCGATGTAGTTGAAGTTGCCGCCAAGGTAGATTGTGTTGCCATTCCGAGCGATGGCCAGCACGTTGGCGCCCGGGCTGAACCCCCACGTCGTGGTGTCCACGGCCTGGCCGCAGGCAGTTCCAACCAGCGTAGCCAGCAACAGCCCGGTCGTAGGCGCGAGCGATCGAAGCCCCGCCAAGGCGGCACACTTCGGCTTGATGAGGTAGGACACTGCCGTTCTCGTCGCTCGCCCGCGAGACCTCGGGCCAGCCCCATGCACGCGCCGGACCATTCCTCCTGGTCTCACTACCGGACGATTGGGACGCGCACGACCTGCGCTCTTCCAGCCTCGGTCATCCGCGCAAAGTAGATCCCGGTGGGCACGGGTTTCCCGGCCTCGTCGCGGCAATCCCACGTGACTTCCGAGCGTCCCTGCATGGCGCGGCCGTCCGTCAGCTTGCGAACCCGTCTCCCCGTGACGTCATACACCATCAGCCGCGGCGCAATCGCGCTTGCCGACTCGAGCGCAAAGCGGACGATCCCCGCGGTGGGCCGTAGTTCCGAGAAGAAGAAGCGCACGCCGCTTCGGTCCGTGCCAGGTGGCACACCCGTAACGTCGGGATGCACGAAGATGAACTTCTGCGCGACCGGATCCCAGTGCATGCGGGTGATGCCGATGCCATTGCCCTCGTAGGCGGCGAAGAAGTGCACCTGGCCGATCTGGAGGTGCTCGCACGCCTGCCAACCGACCACGTCGGCGTCGTCGCCGACGTAGTGGTAGAGCGAGTCGCGCTGCGGCCACGCGGAGGCCCGGATGTCGGTGAGGCTGTCGCCAACCGTTTCGGTCAGGAAGATCGTCGAGTAGTAGCCGTTCGTGTCGTAGTCGGCGTTCGCGACGAACATGCGCCACGCGCCGGTCAGCGAATCGCGGACGACCAGCGGTGATTCGAGCGAGCCAGAGACGGCGAGGTGGTTGTGAGCAGTTGCTTCGTAGTTCCTAAGGTCTCTCCAAAAGTCGAGCGTTCCAACGTCATTGCGAGCGACGCCTATCGTGTAGTGGGTGGGTAGCGCAGCATGCTCCCCAGCGTTGAAAAGGAGGTAGCGGCCAGGGTAGTTCGTGACGTCAGGATCGGGCATGACGAACGGGTCCCGGAACTGGACAACACCTGGTACTTGATGCCCGGTGGCATCAGCCCAAGATGACGCGTCCGTCGCCCTGTAGGAGGGCGAGGCCTTGCGAGTCCAAGAGATGTTCGCGGTCCCAAGCATCGGCGTGGTGGCGTAGCCGATGCTCTGATTGCCGAGGGAATCCACTCCCGTGTAGAACATGTAGGTCAGATTGCCGACCTGTTGGATGGACGGTGCCCAGCACTTCTTCTTGTCCCAGCCGATGCCGCTGGGTCGGAACGCCATCGAGTCCACGGACCAGGGCTTGCCGAGCGAGTCGGTCCACGCGTGGGCGATGATGCTGTCGAGGCCGGCTTTGTTGCGGATGTACAAGAGATGGAAGATCCCCTTCCACGGGTGAGCGGGGTCGGTGGGGTCGTAGACCGAGTTGTAGTGGAAGGCGAAGTCCTTGGGGTAGATCGAGGGATTGGGGTCGCGGAAGAGAATCGTGTCGGTGCCGGCGGACATCACCGCGGCGGTGATGATCTGGTCAGCAGCAAGTGGCGCCTGATCCGAGGGCGCGGTCGACGATCCTGCCTGGACGACGGCTTGCGGCAAGGGCACACATACGTCGGCGGTCGCGGTGATGCTCGTGTTGCTCTGCTGCTCGACCGTGAGCGGGACGCTCCAGAGGTTGTCCGGCGACCCGACCCTGATCGCCTGCACCGACGCGAGTCCGGCCCCGACAGCGGTCACCCGGAGCAAGGCGGTCTCGTGCGTGCTGGAAGCTCGCAGGAGCACCGGTGCGTAGGCGCCTTCGACGCCTCCATTGTACGCGACCTCGTTCGACTCGATGACCCGGCCCGAGTCGGGATCCGTCGGGTCGAGCGCGACGACTTTGAACTTGCCGTGGCCACCCGCTGGAAGGTCCAGGACCTGGTGGGCGGTCGCCGGATTGCTCCCGGTGGAGCAGAAACGCTCCGTGATCAGGTTGGCGGCCGTGTCTGCGGCCGTCGCCGGTCCTTCGATCCGGGAAACCTGCGCTGCGTCGAGCAGGCAGGCTTCGAGGGAATCCATCGCGATGAACTGGACCGAAGAGCTATCCGCCACCCACAGCAGGCGCCACTCCGCCGGCAGCCGCTGCTCGGCGGCGTCGGCCTGCACGACCAACGTGCAGCGCGTCGCCGCCGTGCAAGTCAGGGTGTCCACTCCGGAACTCCAGTGCAACTGGATAGCGGGTGACGCCTGGGGGATCAGCACGAGGAAAAGCGCGGTCAACCAGCACTTGCGGCGCATGGAGAGAACCTCCACCAAGAGTCGGGGTCCAAGCGATGTTCGCAGCTGCTTGAGGCGGGTGGACGAGTCGGGGTACATGCGAGGGGAGTTCATCGCCGCTACCTCAAGACGCTGCGAATCTGCCCCCAAGTGGTGTTCCGAGGCGCGGTCGTCCCGCAGCTCCCACCACTCGACTGCCAGTACACGACGTTCTGGGAGATCGGCTGGGTCAGGGCCTCGACCGCGCCGTTGAGCTGCGCCACCTTGATCTCCGAGAGCGTCAGACAGACCGGCACATCGCAGCCGCTGCACGCCCCGCTGCCAACGGTCTTGGCGTTCGTGAGGACAAGTCTGAAGCAGTAGTACTCGGTCCCCGCCGCCAGGCTGAGCGGACTCGTGCTGGACACGGCCGCACCGATCTTGATCCGCGCCGCATTGGCCAAACCGCTCGGCACCGGCGGCACGGTGTTGATCGTGTGGTAGGCCGCCCAGCCACCCGCCGCTAGCCCGAACCATGGATCGGTGCAAGTGGTCCCGGGAGCGGAGGTGAAGTCGAAGGAGGTCGAGAGCGCGGTCTGGCGACAGGCCCCGGAGTTGAAGAACTGCCACCAGTCGGGCAGCGTGTCGCTCTGGGCCTGGACGTTGATCACCACCTCGACGCCGACGAAGCTGTCCTGGGCGGCTGCGACGACGAACGAGCCCCACGCCGCCCGGGAACCAGCATTCGTGTTGCAGGCGAACGTCTTGCTCTGCACCCCCCCTTCTGCCGTGCAAGCGTCCCAGGAGAAGTTGACGCCGGCGGCCGGGGCCTCGGAGGCCAGCGCCAGGACTTCGACCATGAACATCAGCACGACCAGTGGGCTCTTCACGCTCGCCTCCTCGTCAGAACGCTTCTGGCGGCCGCGGGCGCACCTCGCGTCCAACATCCGATGACACGCTGGCCGTGGCAGGGTCACGAAGCGAAGTCCGACGACCCGGTGCGCGGCCGGGTGCACCCGGGGACGTGATGTGGCAAGCTGCAGTCAGGCATGCCGCAAGTCATCCGTCAGCTAAAGTAGGGCCGCCTTCTCCATGTTGCAAGCGATTCCCTGGAGCTGGAATCGGAGTAGTCCCGGCCGAACCTGTCGGGCGCGGCGTGGTCGGCCAAGCCAACCGGTTCGTGAGAGGAGGCGCCGGGGGGGAGCGAGAACCCGGCAACTCGGCCCGGGTTTCCTGTGCGGTCCGAGGGGCGCCCGCCGCGGGAGCGTTCCAGGCGGACCTCGGCGATGCGAACCCCGAGCCGCGGCAGGCGGCGCGCCGGGGCGAGCAGCAGGCGGGCGAGCGACCGGGCTTCGCGCCGGAGCTTCTCCGCGCGCGGGCGGCGC